>CAZJXV010000029.1:0-21982 GCA_964550015.1 uncultured Verrucomicrobiota bacterium | reverse complement strand
CACCCTGGGTACAGGGCCCGCAACAAACCAAAACATAGCCTGAAGGGCTTACATAGACCGAGTTTCTCAACAGGCCCGTCAGGCCGTCGCAGCAAGGTTCGCGCGAGATCCCCGAAACCCCCGCAGGGGGTGACATCCATTGTCCGTGCAGATCCAGATGCCGCCCCCTGCGGGCGCTTCGCATCATCTTGTTGCCTGGTTCCCTCTCTCGAAAAGACGCCTTACCGCTCGATCTCTGCAGCTCGCCCTGAAAGGGCCGAATAACACACAGCCCAGGGTAAGCGAAGCGCCACCCTGGGGAAGCGAGCGCCCACAACGCCGCCTGTACCCTGAAGGGGTTTCATAGGTCGCCCGCGCGGCGCTGCGATTCGCCGGTCGTCCGGGTTCTCTATGCAAGCCCCTTGGGGTATCTCACGATGCGGCCCGGCCCTTCAAGGCAAACCCGGACGGCCCGCTCCCGCCACAAAACCTTGCCTCGCGTTCCAGCAGGTGCTTCCGGGACGGGATGACTACCACGACAAAAAAAGCAGGCCCCCCCGACAACCATCGAGGGAGCCACGAGTCCCTAGGTAGGTGGCCCGGCTGTCTCCTTACGGAGACCCGTGGCTTTGCGCCCCCGCCTCGCGACGGGTATGCCTTTTTCTGCCTAACTCGTTTGCCGACAAGAGGAGATAAGGGGGATATCTGGTCTCACGGCACTGTCGCCCCCTACGCTAACAAGCCGCGTGCCAGCCGGGCCACTCACCCACAATATCGCCCCAACCCACTCACCTGCAATCAGAAACGGAAATGTCTTGCCGCCAACGCACGCCAAACCTTCGCACCACCAAGAAGAAGTGTATACACGCGTTTACATATCTGAGAACGCACCCCCTTGATGGCGCCGGATACTCCAACCAGCCTTTGGCCACGAACCACCGGCCAAAACCAAACAGCCGTGGGGAACATCCACAAGCGGCACTATATTAAGGCCTTATAACTTCACCACAAAAACCGCCTGAAGACAAAAAGATTGGCTACCCGACTGTTGGGGGAGGGGCCGGGTAGCCAAACTTTTGTGTAGGCAACCAGGCTGTCCCAGAGGGACCCTTGGCTTTGCGTCCCCGCCTCGCGACGGGTTTGCCCCTTTCTACACCGAACTTGTTGCCGATCAAAGGAGATAAGGGGGATTCTTTTTTGGTATGCGGCAACGCCCTTTCCCTGCGCACGTTTCGTGCCAGAGCCACTCATCGGCCCGCCGCATTCCTCTCACACCTGAAAAATCACCCCATTCAATCGCTTACAGAAATGTCACACCTCACGAATCTCCAGAGAAAAACCACAAATCCGTCTACTCGCGTTTACTAACTTCTCAAAAATGAGAATCGGCCCCAAAAGCCACTTCCCCTTCGAGGCTGCACACTTATGGACCCACACGCGCGCTCACCCGCCCAGCCCAAAGCAAACCCCACTTCGCCGTCCCCCGCCGGCTGAATGGGTGCCACCGTGCACGGCAACGCACGAAAGCTCGGCCGATGACGCGTGCCGTTCATTGTCCGCCGGACACTCAGCGGTCGAACTCTCGGGCCAGCGCCCGCGCCTGGCGGGAGAGGGGGAACTTTTCGCGCAGCTCCTCGTAGCGCCGGGCAGCTTTTTCCCTCTCCCCCTCCTTGAGCAGCAGCCCGATCAGCGCCGCGTAGGCCTCGGGCTTGTAAGCGCTCTCCTCGAGCCTGTCTATGATGAGACGGCACTGCTTCTTCGCCTCATCCGCGCGGCCCTGGCCGAGCGCCACCCTCACGCGCAGCAGCGACGAGTACCCGGCCAGCTTCACCTCGGGCAGGCGCCACTCCCACGTCCCGATCGTCTCGAGCGCGTCCCCGTACTTGCCCTCCGCCAGCGCCCGCTCGACCGACAGCCCGTACGCCTCCGAGAGCGTCGCCGCATTCCGGCCGTCGGCGGCGCTCACCGGCACCGCCCGATACGCCTCGCGCGCCGCCGCCGCGTCGCCAAGCTCGAGGTGCGCGTCCCCGATGCGGATCATCGCCAGCCGCCCCAGGCCGCCATCCCCGGCGAGGGCCCGCGCGCGCCGGAAGCGCTCGATCGCCCCGGCCCGATCGCGGTCGTAGAACAGAGCGATCTCCCCGAGCTCAAGATGTGCCCGGGCCTTCAGCGCGTCGCTCTGCGCGAGCTCCAGCACCGAGCCGAAGATCTCCTTGCGCACCTGGACCGTCCGCCCGCCCCCAAGCGTCTCGTACAGCTCCGCCAGCTCGAGCGAGTACTCCAGCGCCCTGGGCAGGTCGGTCGCCTTGAGCCGCGTCACCAGCTCCCGGCACACGGGCATCCGCCGCGAATCCATCGCCCCGTTCGGCCGGTAGAACGCCGCGAGCGTCTCCAGCGCCGACGTCGGCTGCCCGGCAAGCGAGTACGACGCCAGTATCTGCTCAAACGCCGCCCGCGTCTTCTCCGGCTCGTTGGTGTTTCGCTCCTCGAGGTGCCACGCCCCCACCCAGTGGCGCACCGTGTGCCGCCGGCCATGCTTGTCGAGCACCTCGAGCGTGACGGGCACGACGCCCTGCGCAAGATAGACGTGCTCGACCGACTTGCCCCCGGCCGCGGCCCCGGCGTCCCCCGCCGCGCCCTCACCGTCGCCGAACGACCACCGGTACGCCTGCGGCCCGTCCACGCCCGAGGGAACAGCCGTGAACGCAACGCCCACAAGCGCCATCGTGCCGGACTCGTTCGCATACACCCGCGCGACCTGGTGATGGAAGTCCGGCGCCGACCCGCTCCTCTCCTCGTAGTGGATCCCCCGGGCGCGCACGATCGGCACGAAGGCCTCGGCCGGGATGAGCGAGAAGTACTTGTCGCCCGGCTTCTTCCAGCCCGCCACGCACGCCTGCCACCCGGCGTCCTCGGCGTGATAATAGTCGAGCCGATGCACGCCCGCCTTCAGCTCGATGGCGCCGTTGCGCTGCCCATAGGTGGCGCCCGCGCCGTGACGGCCCAGGTACTCGGCCACGAGCGTGCCATTGACGTACAGCACCGACGCGTCGTCGGAGTTGGTCGCGAACTCGTACCGGGCCGCCTGCTCGACCCGCAGGTACGCGGTGAAAATCGAGACGTACCGGTCCGACGGCCCGTACGGATTCGGGCCCTGGAAGATCGCCTCCCGGTAGCCGCCCCCGTACCCCGCCCTCGAGGCCCGCACCAGCGCGCGGAAGCCCTCGAGCGTGCCGATGTCCGGCCGATCAACCCCCCACTTGAACGTCCGCAGCAGCACCCCGCTGCGCGGCTCCCACTCCGCCTCCGGCGACGCCCCCGCGGCCGAGCCGGTCGCCGGATTGAAATAAATGTGGTAGCCCACAAGCTGCGTCATGCGGAACGCCACGACGACGCGATCGCCCGGCCCGGTCGCCACGATCTTGAACGGCACGCGCGTGCCCGCCGCGTCCGTCACCATCAAGCCCGGCGCCCCCTTGGCCGGATCGCTCCGCGTGAAGATCTCCGCATAGGCGTCGCGCGCGCCGGATACCTTCTCCACGCTCAGCAAGGCCCGCGTCCTGCACAACGGGTTGTGCCAGAACTGCGTCCCGACACCCGGCGCAGGCCGGGCCGCCAGACAAACCGCCAGACAGACAGCCGCCAACAGCAGGCCGCGCCCGGCCCGATCAGATAACGTTCCTCCCGTGCTCCCCGCAAACACTCGCCCGGTCTCGTCCGCTCCTTGACACGCCGGCGACCGTCTCCTAGAGTCTGCCCCGAAGAGCTGATCCGCCGGCCCCGGCACCGCGACTCTAACAGCACGGCCGCCCAGGAGGCAAGCCGCGGCCCCGTGGACGGCCCAGGCAGTCACAACACGGTAACGATCCCCGTGTACCTCACGCTGACGTTCCTTCGCCGCTTCACGTGCCTGCTGCCACGCCGCCTCGTGTTTATCCTCGGCGCCTGCCTTGGGTCGCTCTGGTACGCCCTCGACGCGACACAGCGGCGCGTCGCCAAGTCGAACCTCGTCAACGCATTCCCGGCGTGGCCCCACCGCCGCGTCTGCCGCACCGCCCGGGCGGTGTTCCGGCACCTGGCGCAGATGGCGCTCGAGTTCCTGCGCATTCCCCGCTACACCGACGCCGCCTACCGCCGCCGCTGGGTCCGCATCGTCCATGAAGAGCACCTTCGGGCCGCGAGCCAGCCGGGCCGCGGCGTCATCATCCTCACCGCCCACATCGGCAACTGGGAGCTGGGCGGACTGCTCTGCACCGCGCTCGGCTACCCGGCCATCGCCATCGCGGAGCGCATCGGCCCAAAAGGCCTGATGAAGTTCGTCAACGAGACGCGAGAGCTCATGGGCATGCGCGTCGTCGAGAAACGCGCCGTGGTCCGGCCCATCCTTGCCGCGCTGCGCGCCGGCGAGTATGCCACCAACCTTATAGACCAGAACGCCGGCAGGAACGGGCTCGAGGCGAGCTTCTTCGGCCGCATCTGCTCGACGCCCCGGGGCCCGGCGTCGTTCGCCCTCAAGACCGGCGCCCCCATTGCCCCCGCCGTCTGCGTGCTCCAGCCCGACGGCCGCTACGAGCTGCGGTTCTACGAACCCATCGTCCTGCGCCCAACGGCCGACCCGAAGCGCGACGTCGCCGACATGACCCAGCGGCTCACCTCGTTCGTCGAGGCGCGCGTGCGCGAGCACCCCGATCAGTGGCACTGGGAATACAAGCGCTGGAAGCCCTTCAACCTCGGTCAGTTCCACCGGGGCTTCCGCTACGTCGAGACCATTCTCGTCCACGCGCCCGAGGCGCCCGATGACCTCGCGGCCGTCCTGCCCGCCTGCGAGCACCTCAAGGCCGCCTACCCGCACTCGCGCCTTGCCGTGCTGGTCAAGGCGCCGCTGGCCGCCAGGCTGCCCGCAAGCCCGCACGTGAACGAAGTGGTCGAGTACCGCCACCGCCCGGGCGTGCGCGGCCTCGTGGACGCGCTGCGCACCGTCCGCCGCGTGCGCCGGCGCTACTTCCACGTCGCCGTGCTGCTCACGGACTCCCCGGGCCCGGCCCTCCGCATGGCGCTGGCGGGCATTCCCCTGCGCGTCGGCACGCGCGGGCCGCTGCTGAGCCACCGGCTGCCGCCGCGCTCGCCCGGCACGTCCGCGCGTGACCACTTCCTGCGGATCGCCGCCCGGCTTGCCAGGCGGCCGCAGGCCGCCCCGAAAACGACGTCTCGCACGCAGGCAGCCGCCACGCCGAGTGCTCCTTGACACGCCCCGATCCATCACCTACAGTAGCCGCTGAGTAGCCTGCCCCGGCATACCGAGTCCGCGAGCGTTGTGCTGACGCTGCAGGCCGGGCGGCAGCCCAGGTGGTCACGACACGGTAATGATCCCGGTGTACCTCGCGCTGACGTTCCTTCGCCGCCTCATCTGCCTCCTTCCTCACCGCCTCGCCGTCGGGCTCGGCGAGTGGGCGGGACGCGTGTGGTATGCCCTGGACGCCCGCCACCGGCGCGTCGCAAAGGCCAACCTCGTCAACGCTTTCCCAGAATGGTCGCACAGGCGTGTGTGCCGCACCGCGCGGGCCGTCTTCCGCCACTTCGCCCGCGTCCTCATAGACGTCCTGCGCCTGCCTCGATATGCCGACCCCGCCTACCGCGCCAGGTGGCTCACCCTCACCGGCGAAGAGCATTTGCGCAGGGCGCATGAGCAAGGCCGCGGCGTGATCCTGCTCTCCGCCCACTGGGGCAACTGGGAGCTCATGGGCCTGACGTGTGCCGCGCTCGGATACCGCGTCTCGGCCATCGCCCGCCAGGTCGGGTCCCCCGGCCTCACCCGTTTCATCAACGAGACCCGGGGCGTGACCGGCATGTGTGTCCTCGACAAGATGCAAGCGGCCCGGCCCACGCTGGCCGCCCTGCGCGCCGGCGAGTGCGTCGGCATACTCACCGACCAGAACGACGCGGTCACCGGCATCCCCTCGACGTTCTTCGGCCGGAACTGCGCCACAACCCCCGCCCTGGCCGCCTTCGCGCTCAAGACGGGCGCGCCCGTCGTCCCCGCGATGTGCCCGCTCGGACCCGACGGCCGCTATCAGGCGCGGTTCTCCGAGCCGATAGCGCAGCCGATCCCACCCCCTCGAACGGGCGATCCGCAGCGCGACGTGGCCGAGATGACCCAGCGGCTCACCTCGTTCGTCGAGCAGCGCGTCCGCGAAAGACCCCGGCAGTGGTTCTGGGTGCACCGGCGGTGGAAGCCCTTCGACCGCGGCCACATGCGCCGCGGCTTCCGCTACGTGGAGACCATCCTCGTCAAGGCCCCCAACTGGATGGGCGACGTCGTGATGTCCCTGCCCGTATTCGACTACCTCAAAGCCGCCTACCCCGACGCACGCGTGGCCGTGCTCGTCAAGGCGCCGCTGGGCGACGTGCTGCGGGGCAATCCGCACGTGGACGAAGTGATCGAGTACTCGCACCGCACCGGCCTCAAGGGATTGCTCGACGCGGCCCGGACGATTCGCCGCGTCCGGCGCCGCTACTTCCACGCCGCCGTCCTGCTGCCCAACTCGTTCAGCTCGGCGTGCCTGGTCGCGTGCGCGGGCGTCCCCCTGCGCGTCGGCACGCGGGGCCAGTGGCGGCGCGCGCTGCTGACCCACCCGGTGCCGCCGCGGCCCGAAGACCTGCACCAGGCCACGCACTACGTGCAGATCGCCGCCACGCTCGCCGCAGCCCCGCCGCCCGGCCCGCCCCGCGTCGACGTGCGCGACGAGCACGCCGCCTGGGCGACGCAGTTCCTCGTCGAGCAGGGAGTCAACTCCGAAGCGCCGATCGTAGGCCTCGGCCCCGGCGCCGCCTACGGGCCCGCCAAGCGCTGGCTGCCCGAGCGCTTCGCCGAGGTCGGCCGGCGCCTCCGCGACTCGTTCGGCGCGCAGGTGCTCGTATTCGGCACCCGCGACGACGCGCCCGTGACCGGCCCGATCGCCGAGCAGATCGGCCCCGGCGCACACGACCTCGCGGGCCGCACGACCATCGGCCAACTCGCCGCCCTCATGGCCCGATGCCGCGTCGTGATCACCAACGACAGCGGCGCCATGCACCTCGCCGGCGCGGTCGGCACGAACGTCGTGGCCGTCTTCGGCTCGACGAGCCCGGAGCGAACCTCGCCGGGCGGCGCCGTCACCATCGTAAAGAAAGACTGCGACTGCTCCCCCTGCCTGCTGCGCGAATGCCCGACCGACTTCCGCTGCATGACGAGCATCACCGCCGACGACGTGCTCCGGCCCGCCGCCGCCTACCTGGAGCAGCCACGATGAGCGCGCACAAGTACCCCATCAGCGCCTTTGTCGCCTGCCAGAACGAGGAACGCAACATCGAAGGCTGCCTCCGAAGCGTCGCCTGGTGCGACGACATCGTCGTCGTGGACAGCTTCAGCACGGACCGCACCGTCGAGATCGCGCGCCGCTACACCGACCGGATCTTCTTCCGCCAATGGGACGGCTACCGCAGCCAGAAAAACTTCGCCCTCGAGCAGACGGCCAACGACTGGGCCCTGCTCATAGACAGCGACGAGCGCCTCTCGCCCGAGCTCATCGCCGCCATCCAGCGCGAGTTCGACGCCGGCCCCGACCGCGTCGCCGGCTACCTCATGCCGCGCCGCGTCTGGTTTCTCGGCAAGTGGATCAACCACTGCGGCTGGTATCCCGACCTCAAGCCCCGGCTGTTTCACAAGCGCCGCGGCCGCTTCGGCGGCATTGACCCGCACGAGACCATCATCCTCGACGGGCCGGGCAAGCGGCTCCACGGCGACCTGATTCACTACACGGTCCGCTCCATCAGCGAGTACCTGCGTGTGACCCACCGCTACGCCGAGATCTGGGCCTCGACACGACGCTGGAAACCCACCGACGCACTCAAAATGCTCCTCCGGCCCGTGGCGAAGTTCCTCGAGATCACCGTCGCCAAGGCCGGCGTGCTCGACGGGTTCCACGGCCTCGTCATCGCCGCCATGACCTCGTACCAGGTGTTCCTGCGCTACGCCAAACTCTACGAGGACCGGCGCAATGGATGACGCGCTCGAACTCTTCCGCCAGACGCTCTTGGCCACCCGCGGCGCCGCCCTCCACACAATGGAGTGCTACGTAGGCGACGTGCGCCGATTCCTCGACTACGCCGCCGCCACACGCCGCCGCGCATTGACCGCCCTGAGCCGCGAGGACGTGCTCGACTTCCTGATCGCCGAGAAAAAGCGCGGCTTGTCGTCGAGCTCGCTCGCCCGGCGCCTGGCATCGCTCCGGGCCTTCTTCCGCTGCCTGAACGACGAGGGCGTCCTGGAGCAGAACCCGGCCGAGGACATCGAATCGCCCAAGACCTGGCGCCTGCTCCCCGAGGTGCTCACCATCGAGGAGGTCGAGGCCATGCTCGCGCAGCCGGATGTGACGACGCCGCTGGGACTGCGTGACCGCGCAATCCTCGAGCTGATGTACGCCTCCGGCCTGCGGCTCGCCGAGACCGCCGCCTGTCGGCTCGCCGACCTCGACCCCGCCGCCGGGACCGTCCGCGTCGTCGGCAAGCGCTCGAAGGAGCGCACGGTCCCCGTCGGCTCGGTCGCGCTCGAATGGCTCAAGCGCTACACGGCCGAGGTGCGGCCCAAGCTGCTCCGCGGGCGAGCGAGCGTGTTCCTGTTCGTCTCGCGGCTCGGCAAGCGGCTGACCACGGCCGGCCTGTGGAAGCGCGTGCACGGCTACGTCGAGAAACTCGCGTGGCGCAAGCACGTGACGCCCCACACCCTGCGCCACTCGTTCGCCACGCACCTGATGGCCAACGGCGCCGACATCCGCATCATCCAGGCCTTGCTCGGCCACACGAGCATCAGCACCACGCAAATCTACGCACACGTTGACACCGACCGGCTCAAGTCGGTCCACAAGCGCTACCACCCCAGAGGATAAGAACGGCCTGTTGAAAAGGTTCGCCTTTGTTCTTCGCAGCTTTGTCCCGAAGGGGCTGCATAGAATAGCCCAGGGTCAGCTTTGCCCCGAGCGTGCCCTGAGCCTGTCGAAGGGCTCGTCGAGGGGCTCGTCGAGGGGCAAAGCGCAACCCTGGGTACAGAAGCCGCAACAAACCAAACTATAGCCTGAAGGGCTTACATAAAGGGAGTGTTTCAACAGGCCCAAGAAGCCCCCGAGAACCGAGGAGACACGCATCCGATGAAAACGAAACCCATCGCCGCGGCAGCCGCCCTGCTCATCGTCCTGCTGGTCCCGACAGCCGGGCACAGCGCCGACGCCCTCAAGCTCGACGTCCAGGAGTTCACACTCTACAACGGCCTCACCATCCTGCTCGTCGAGCGCCACCAGGTCCCCACCGTCTCGGTGTGCCTCACCTACCGCGTCGGCTCCGCCGACGAGCCCTCCGGCATCACGGGCATCGCCCACTTCATCGAGCACCTCTACGACAAGGGCACGCCCATGCTCGGCACGACCGACCCGGCCCTCGAACAGACGCTTATCCGCCAAAAGGACGAGGTGGTCGCCGCGCTCCGCGCCGAGCGCCGCAGACAGGCGCCCGACCCCGAAACGATCAAGACGCTCGAGGCCCGCTACGCCGCGCTCAAGACCCAACACGACTCGATCATCGTCTCGGGCGAGATAGACAAGCTCTTCGCCGAGGCGGGCGAGGCAGGCAAGAACGCCACGACGTTCTTCGACCGCACCAACTACTTCATAAGCCTGCCCGTCAACCGCTTCGAGCTCTGGTGCGCCGTCTTCTCGCAGATCATGCGCGGCCCCGTGTTCCGCGAGTTCTACGAGGAGCAACAAGTCATCATCGAAGAACGGCGCATGCGGGTAGACAACTCGCCCGGCGGCGCCCTGTGGGAAGCGCTCCTGACCGCCGCCTACACCGGCCACCCGTACCACCACCCCGTGCTCGGCTGGGCCGACGACATGGCCAACTACACCCGCGAACAGGTCATGGCCTTCTACACCCGCTACTACGCGCCCAACCGCGCCGTGCTCACCATCGTCGGCGACCTCGGCGCCAAAGACGCGCTTGCCCTCATCGAACAATACTTCGGCGACATCCCCCGCCAGCCCCCGCCCGACGCCCGCCGCACCGCCGAGCCCGCGCCGCGCGGCGAGAAAACGGTCACCGTCGAGTTCGACGCCCAGCCGCGCGTGTACTCGTCCTGGCTCACCGTGCCGCTCGCCCACCCCGACTTCGTCGTGTTCGACGTCCTGAGCGAGATCATGAGCGGCGGCCGCACCACGCGCCTCTACAAACGCCTCGTCGAGAAAGACCAGATCGCCGTGGGCGTCTGGTGCTGGATCATGCACCTGCGCGACACGAACATGTTCATGTACGCCGCCACCCCCAAGGCGCCCCACACCGTGCAGGAAGTCGATGCCGCCGTCCTCGAGGAGTTCGAGCGGCTCAAGACCGAGCCCGTCGGCGCGCGCGAGCTCGAACGCGCCAAGAACCAGCTCGCCGCCGGCTTCGTCCGCGCGATGGAGTCAAACCTCGACCTCGCCAAGGTCCTCGGCGAGTACGAGGTCATGGTCGGCTGGGAGTTCCTGCGCGACTACGTCGCGAAGACCGAGGCCGTCACCGCCGACGACATCCAGCGCGTCGCACGCGAGTACCTCAACCGGACCAACCGCACGCTCGCATACATCGTGCCCAAAAAGCCCGCTCCGCCCGAGCAGCCCGGGGAAGCAGCCGGCGACACGCCCACGGAGGAGAACGCACCGTGAACGCCCCCCGCGACGAGCCCGAAGCCCTGGCCGAGCGCTGGCAGCGGCTCGACCGCCAGACCCTGGCCGAGGCCCGCGCGGCCGTCGAGCGCGGGCGCCGCTTTCACTGCCTCGATTTCGTGCGCGCGCCGCTGGCGTTCCTCGACACGCTCGTCGTCCGGCGCTCGTTTCTCGACGGAACACCCGGCCTTATCCGCGCGTGGATGAAAGCCATCCACTCGTTCGTCATGCACCTGCGCATCTGGTCGCTCCAGCACGACGCGGAGCGCGAGGGCGAACCGCATGAGAACCGTCCACGTTAACCCCGCACGCCGATTCCACGGCGGCGAAGGCCAGACGCTGGCCCTCTGCACCGGGCTCATCGAGCGCGGCCACGACACCGTTCTCGTCGCGCAGCCGGGCTCGCCCCTCGCCGCGCGCGCCCGCGCCGCCGGCGTCCCGCTCCACGAGCTGCACATGCGCACCGAGTTCGACCTCCGGGCCGCCTCGCGCATCCGGCTCTTGCTGCGCGAGACGCGGGCCGCCATCCTGCACTGCCACACCGGCATGGCCCACGGCCTCGGCTGGCTCGCCGGCGGCCGGCGCCAACCGTGGAAGCTCGTCGTGACCCGCCGCGTCCTGCGGCCCATCCGCCGCGGCCCGTTCTCGCGCGCCAAGTACCGGCGCGGCGTGGACGCCTTCGTCGCCGTGAGCCACGCCGTGCGCCGCCAGCTCCTGAACTACGGCGTCGCGCCCGACCGCGTCCATGTCGTCCACGACGCCTGCGTCGAGGCCGAGGCGGGCGAGCCCCTCGACACCGTCACGCCCAAAGAACTCGGCCTCGGCCCCGACGAGCTCGTCATCGGCACGATCGGCCAGCTCGAGGCGTACAAGGACCAGCGCACGCTCGTCGCCGCCGCCGGACTCCTGCACCGGCGGGGCCGGGCCTTCAAGCTCCTCATCGTCGGCGACGGCCGGCTGCGCCGCGCGCTCGAGGCGCAGGCCCGGCGCGAGGGCGTCGCCGCCATCACAGCCTTCGCCGGGTACGTCGAGGACATCCGACCGCTGCTCGCACGAATGAACGTCTTCGTCATGCCGTCCGTGCGCGAGGCGCTCGGCAGCGTCGTCCTTCGCGCCTTCGAGGCCCGCGTTCCAGTCGTGGCCGCCGACGCGGGCGGCCTGCCGGAAATCGTCCGCCCGGGCCGGACCGGCCGCCTCTTCCCCGCCGGCAACGCCGCGGCGCTTGCGGCCGAGCTCGAACGCCTCTTCGACGCGCCGCCCCCACCGGCGACGATCGAGAACGCCCGCCGCCTTCTCGACGAGCAATTCCGGCCGGCCCACATGATCGAGGCCCACCTCGCCCTGTACGAACGCCTGTTGCACGAGCTTGGGCCCCAGCCCGCCGCGCCCATCGTCCAGCGCGACGGCGCGCGCACCGTCCTCGTCCAACCGAACTGGCAGCAGCGGCTCGCCGGCACCGACCTCCACGAGGCGGCCGCCCACGCGCCGCCTGCGCCCGGCCGCGCCGGACGTGGCCACCTCGGCCTCGTCGAGGTGAACGGCGCCCGGCTCCTGTGCAAGCGCATGGAGCACGGCGGCCTCCTGGCCGGACTGCTCGGCGGCCTGTACCTCGATCCGCGCAAGCCCCTGAACGAGATGCGCGTCGTGGGCCATGCCCGCGCGTGCGGCGTGCCCGTCGCCGAGGTGCCCGCCGTCGCCGTGAAACGCCTCGTGCCGCCGCTGTACCGTTACTGGGTGTTCTCGAGCGAGCTCGCCGGCACCGTTGACCTCCTCGCCTATCTACGAACGCGCCCGCCACGCGAGGAGCGCATCCCGGCCATCGCCGCCGCCGCCTGCGCCGTCCGGGCAATGCATGACGCAGGGCTCTTTCACGCCGACCTCAACTTGAAAAACATCCTCGTCCGTCCCGGCGCGCCCGAACGGTCCCAGGCGTTCATCATCGACTTCGACAAGGCCGTGCTCGCGCCGCACATGAGCGTCCACCGACGATTCCGCAACCTGCGCCGCCTCTGGAAGTCGGCCGAGAAAGCGCGCAGCGCCGGCTTCCCCATCACCCGCAGCGACATGCTGCGCTTCCTCGTCGAATACGCCGGGCCCGACTGGCCCTGCTACCGCGCCCTCGTCGAGCGCGCCTCGGGCATGCGCTGGCACCGCTGGCGCTACCGCCACGAGGTGCTCACCACCAGACCGACGTAACACGATGGAAACCGCGCGTACACATGTCCGGCTCGACGAGCTCGGGCGCATCCTCGTCATCCGGCTCGGCGCGCTCGGCGACGTCGTACGCACCATCCCCGGCGTCCAGGCACTCCGCGCCGCCGCGCCGCAGGCCAAGATCGCCTGGCTCGTGGACGACCGCTGCGCCGCCATCCTCGAAGGGCTCCCCTACGTCGACGAGTGCCTCGTCCTGCCGCGCCGCGAGCTGCGCGCCGCCTCGCGCAACCCGCTCGCCTGGGGCCGGTGGCTGCACCTGTGGCGATCGTTCCGGCGCCGGATCCGGGCGTGGCGCGCCGACGCCGTCTTCGACTTCCACGGCCTGTTCAAGACAGGCGTGCTCACCCGCTGCGCGAGGGCGCCGCTGCGGATCGGCTACGTCCGCGGCCACAGCAAGGAAGGAAGCTGGCGAGCGTACAACGTACTGGTGGACCCCGGCCCCGTCCGCATCCCGCGCCTCGAGCGCAACCTCGCCCTCGTCGAGAAATTCGGGGCAAAGCGACCGGCCGGCCCGCCCGAGCTCACCTTCACCCAAGCGCACCGCGCCCGCGTCGAAGACATTCTCGCCCGGCTCGACGCCTCGCGAGTCGTCGCGCTCGTTCCCGGCTCGAGCCGCGCGCGAAAGCACAAGCGCTGGCCGCCCGGCCACTTTGCGGCCCTCGCCGACCTCCTCGCCGCCAAGGCGGGCCTCATACCCCTCGTCGTCTCGGGTCCCGGCGAGCAAGAGCTTGCCGCCCGGATCCGCGCTGCCGCCCGGTGCGACGTGCGCCTCGCGCCGCCCGTCTCACTCAAGGAGCTTGCCCTTCTGCTCGGCCGCTCGTGCTGCGCCGTCGGCGCCGACACCGGCCCGATGCACATCGCCTCGATCATGCGCACGCCGGTCGTGACGATCCTCGGCCCGACCGACCCCGTCCAGAACCGCCCCCTCCCCTACAGCCCGTCGCGCCTCCTCGAACCGGATGCCGACGTGCCCCACGCCCAACGCCGCGCCGCCGACGTGCCGCCCGAGCGCGTCTTCGAGGCGGTTACAGAGCTCCTTAGGCAAGCGAACGACGCGAAAGGCCGAAAGCAGCCCGGCACCTAGATCGCTGTGCCGCTCGGAATCACCGCATTCTTCTCGACCACGACGATGCCGTCTCGAATGCAGTAGCCGTCGGCGTCGAGGCGCCGGAGTTTCTTCCTGTTCGCGATGACCACGTTGTCGCCGATGCGCGCATTCTTGTCGATGATCGCGCCCTCGATCCGGCAATTCCGCCCCAGGCCCAGGCCGGGCCGGCCGCGCGGCCGCCTCTCCTCGTAATAGTCGGCCCCCATCATCACCGTCCGGCTCACCGTGGTGCCCGGGCGAACGATGCTCCGAATGCCGATGACCGAGCGAGCAAAGTGCGCCCCCTCGGCGATGACGCCGTCGCTCACCACCGCGTCCGAGATGCTGCAGCGGCGAAGCTTCGACGCCGGCAGGAAGCGCGGATGGCTGTAGATCGGCGCGGCCGGTGAATAGAAATCGAACCGGGGCCGGGCGGCCGTCAGCTCGATGTTGGCCCCGTAAAACGCGCGGATCGTCCCGATGTCGCGCCAGTAGCCGCTGAACGGATAGGCGTAGACCCGCTGGTGTTTGACGGCCTCGGGGAGGACGTCCCGGCCGAAGTCGGTCTTCGACTCGTCCTGCAGCAGCTCCACGAGCGCCCCGGCCCTGAACACATAGATGCCCATCGAGGCGACCCAATACCGTCTGCGCACACCCTCGAACCCGCATGCCTGCAGAAAGTCCTCGTCGTGCCGAAGCGCCTCCACGACCTCCGGCTCTTTCGGCTTCTCCGCAAAACCCACCACCCGCTTGCGGCTGTTGAGCCGCATCACACCCACGCCCCCGACGCTGCCCCCGGGCACCAACACCGTCGAGACGGTCACATCCGCCCCGGTCTCGTCGTGCTGCGCGAGCAGCGGTCGAAAGTCCATCCGGTAGAGCTGATCGCCCGAGAGCACCAGGTAGGTGCGCGGCGCATAGCGCTCGAAGTGGCGCAGGCACTGGCGCACGGCGTCCGCCGTGCCTTTGAACCACTCGACGCTGCCCGGTGTGAGCTCGGCCGCGAGCACCTCAACAAAGCCTTCGGAAAAATGATCGAAGCGGAAGGCGTTGATGAGATGCCGGTTCAGAGAAGCCGAGTTGAACTGGGTCAGCACGAAAATCCGGCTCAGGCCGGAATTGATGCAGTTGCTCACCGGCACGTCCACGAGGCGGTACTTGCCGCCGAGCGGCACGGCGGGCTTCGACCGCGTCCGCGTCAGCGGAAAGAGCCGCTCGCCCCTGCCGCCGCCGAGAATGATACTCAGGGTCTGTCCGCGTCGGGCTTCCGGCACGCGTCGCCATCCTCCAAAAACACACTTGCCCTTGCCTAGATAAAACTCACTATACGGTCCCTCACGTTCCGGCAAAAGAACGGAATTGCCTCCTCCAGGGCGCATGGGCAGGCGTGCGCGGTCGCGGCGGGCTTGCGGCGGACCCGCCCGGTGGGCTACAGTCCCCGCGACGGAGCCGGCCATGGGCATCATTACCTTGCTGACAGATTTCGGCCACGACAACTGGTTCGTCGCCACCATGAAGGGCGTCATCAAAACGATCAGCCCCTCGGCCGACATCGTGGACATCTCCCATGAAATCCCCAACCACAGCGTGACCGACGCCGCCTTCGTCCTCCGCAACGCGTGCCCGTATTTCCCGCCCGGAACCGTCCACTGCGCCGTCGTGGATCCCGGCGTCGGCAGCGACCGGGCCGCCCTCGCCGTCGAGACCGACCGCGCCCGCTTCGTCGCGCCCGACAACGGCCTCATCAGCTACGCGCTCGAAGGCCGGGAGCTCCGGCACGCCGTCCGCATCGAGAACGAGCGCTACATGCGCTCGCCCGTAAGCCGCACCTTTCACGGGCGCGACGTCTTTGCCCCCGCCGCCGCGCACCTCGACGCCGGCGTCGCCGTCACGGCCCTCGGGCCCGCCGCCGAGACGTTCGTCCGGCTCGCCGCCTCGACGCCCCAACGCCTGAGCGACGCCGAGATCGTCGGCCACGTCCTGCACGTGGACCGCTTCGGCAACCTGATCACCGACCTGCATGAAACCTTTGTCGCCGAGCTGCTCGCCGCCGCGCCCGGCCAGTACTTCCGTCTCCTCGTCCGGGACCACGAAGTCCGCCGGCTCGTCGGCTCGTACGCCGAGGGCCGCGCCGGCGAGCTCGTCGCCCTCATCGGCAGCTCGGGCTACCTCGAGATCGCCGTCAACCGAGGCAGCGCACGCGAAACCGTGGACATCCAGGAAGGGGGGGAGTTCATCCTCAAAGTGCTATGAAACTCTCGATCAGCTACGACACCATGATGGCCGGCGCCATCGGCCCCGAGCACGGCCTGACCGACGAGGACCTCGCGTCAATCCAGCCCGAGATCGAGCGCGCCCTCGACCAGGTCGAGGCACTCCGCGCGGGCAAAGACGTCACCTTCTTCCACCTCCCGTACAAGACGGACGAGGCGCGCCGAATCAAGCGCACGGCCGCGCCGGTCGCCGCCCGCTGCGACAACTTCGTCGTCCTCGGCATCGGCGGCTCGGCGCTCGGCACCATCGCCGTGCACTCGGCCCTACGCCACCCCTTCTGGAACCTGCTGAGCAAGCAGGACCGCGGAGGAAAGCCGCGCCTCTTCGTTCTCGACAACGTGGACCCCGACTGGCTCCGCGCCTTCAAGCAGACGGTCAACCTCAAGCGCACGGTCTTCAACGTCATCACCAAGTCCGGCTCGACGACCGAGACGCTCGCCCAGTTCCTGCACTTCCGCCACGCCCTCGCAAAGCTGCTCGGGCCGAAGCACGTCAAAAACATCATCATCACGACCGGCCCGGAGCACGGCCTCCTGCGCGACATGCTCAACGCCATGCCGCCGGACGCGCGCTACGAGTCCTTCGAGGTCCCGCCCGGCGTCGGCGGCCGCTTCAGCGTCCTGAGCCCCGTCGGCCTGCTGCCCCTCGCCGTCGTGGGCATCAACATCGACATGCTGCTCGCCGGCGCGCGCGACATGGACGCCGCCTGCAAGGGCCGCACCCTCGACGAGAACCCCGCCCTGCTCGGCGCCGCGCTGCTCTACCTCGCCCATACCCGGCGGGCCAAGGGCCTCACCGTCATGATGCCCTACTCCCAGCGGCTGCGCGACGTCGCCGACTGGTTCCGTCAGCTCTGGGCCGAAAGCCTCGGCAAGAAGTTCAACCGCGCCGGCGAGACGGTCCACGCCGGCCTCACGCCCATCAAGGCCCTCGGCGCCACCGACCAGCACTCCCAGGTCCAGCTCTACGCCGAGGGCCCGAACGACAAGGTCATCGTCTTTATCCGCGTCGAGCAGTGCGGCAAGACGCTGCCCATCCAGAAGGGCCGCCCGCCGATCGAGGACCTCGACTACCTCGCGGGCCACACGTTCAACGAGCTGATGGACGTCGAGCAGCGCGCCACCCAGGCTGCCCTCACGAAAGCCGGCCGCCCGAGCGTCACCATCACGCTGCCCAACGTCACGCCCGAGACCGTCGGCGAGCTCCTCTACCTGCTCGAAATGCAGACCGCCTACATCGCCGCCCTCTACGGCATCAACGCCTTCGACCAGCCCGGCGTCGAGGAGGGCAAGCAGTTCACTCACGCCCTCATGGGCCGCAAGGGCTTCGAGCACAAAGCCGAGGAGTTCAACACAATCGCCGGCGGCGGGAGACGCCGCCCGGCCTGAAATGGCCGAGCCCGGCCCACGCCAGGCAACGGGGGAATGCAGCCCATGCCATCCGGCTCAAGATCGCTCGAGGATTTTGCCACCATCGAAGCATCCTGCGACGGCGTGCCCGTCTATGCATTCGGCTACACCTACGTCTACGGCGTCAGCCCCGACTTCATCCCCGGCCTGTCGTGGCAGGCCGGCAGCAACGCCCCAAAGAAGCTCGTGCCCAAGAAGTCCTGGGAGATACGCGGCAACCTGCTCGGCTCTACGCCGGCGCGCGAGCCGAAGTCGCTTCATATTGACGATCAGCCCCTGCTGCCCGTCCACCTCATAGATGGCGACCCGGAGACATGCTGGTGCAGCCGCGGCCTGATCGAGGCCGACGTCGAACCCGTCTGGATCCGCATTGACCTGCCGGCGGAAGCCGAAGTCAAGGCCGTGCGGATCGTGCCGTCCAAACAGGGCATGCGCGGCTTCGCCCCGTGGCCCGAGTGCTGGCACACGGAGAACAACTCCGTCGGCCAGGCCCTGCCCAGAGCGCTCACGGTAAAGGTGAGCCGGGACGACTATCACTGGGACACGGTCTTCGAGACAACCGAACTGCAGGCGCCCCAGGCGATGGATCCCGTCGAGACCGCCTTCGACCCGCGCCCCGTCAAGCAGGTCTGGATCACCGGACGCGTGTTCCCCGAAGTGCTGACCTTCGGCCACTGCTTCTCCATTGCCGGCGTGCAAGTCCTCTCCACGAGCGGCGAGAACCTCGCGCTGCATTCGCGCGGGGCCGGCGTCACCGTCTCCTCGACGCACCTGGGCTACGGCATGGACCGCTTCACCCAGGACATGCTCTGGCCGATCCAGTACGACCTCGGCTTCAAGTGGGCCCGCGTCGGATACGACATGAGCGCCTTCCAGTGGGCCTACGTCGAGCGGCAAAAGGGGAAGCTCGAGGTGGACCCACGCGCGGACGCCGCCATCACCGAGGCCGTCGAGCACGGCGTCCGGATCGTCATGGTCCTCGACAAGGGCAACTGGCTCCACGCCCCCGAGCCGCGCACGCCGCAGCGCAACCGCGAGCTCATAGAGACCTACTTCAACCACCCGCCCAAGCCCGACCCCGCCCGGGACGCGCGGTATTTCGAGGCCTGGCTCGACTACGTGCGCTACATGGTCCGCCATTTCAAGGACCGCGTGCGTGACTTCGAGATCTGGAATGAATGGAACCAGCCGCCCGACGCCGAGCTCCTTCGGGAGCACGTGGACACCTACTGCCGCCTCGCCGGCCCCACGGCGCAGGCCATCCGCCAGGAAGACCCGGAGGCGCGCATCATTCTCGCCTCCCCCGGCGGCCTCACCCCCACGCATGTCGCGTTCATCGAGGGCTGCATCAAGAAGCTCAACGGCCTCGTGGACGTGGTCGGCTACCACCCCTACTACAACTGCGACCCCGCAAAGATACGCGAGTACCCTGACCTCATGCGTTCACTCAAGCAGCGCCTGCAAGCCTGTGGCTTTCATGGCCAGTTTATGGCGACCGAATGGAGTTGGTTCGCCTCCTATCCCCGGGCAGCCCGAGACGCAGATCACTTCACCGAAATGCAGAAAGCCAAGATCGCCGCGCGCTTCATGACCACCAATGCTGCGCTGGGCATCCCTTCGTTCTGGAACGAAACCTTTCAGACGCAGATGACCAGCCGCGACGTGAGCCTGCTGCGCAACACGTTCTCCGCCGATCCGATCAACCCGACGCAGCCGCAGGCCGTGTACTACGTCCTCCGAACGCTCTCGACGGCGCTCGAAGACGTCAATGCAGCGTCGTACCGCGTGGATTTCAGGCCGTCCCACCCCGACATCGAATGCTACGCGCTCGAACGGAGCACCGGCGAGCGTGTCATCGCCGTCTGGCTTGCCGGCGAGGCCACCGACGACGCGGCACGCGAGCACGTCGCCGATATCCTCGTCGCCGACGTCCTCGTCGCCGACGTCCTCGTCGCCGACGCCGCAGGCGCCGCGGCGTACGGCATAGACTCGCTCAACGGCACGCGGCACGAGCTCCGCATGTCGCCTGACGGCACCTCGCTGCCGGGCGTGACCATCCGCGACTGGCCCTTCATCATCGTGATCGGGCACAACGACCGGCCCGCCGGCCGGTGAGGGCGCGAACCGGGTCGGTCGAAGCAAGAACACCATCATGATCAGGAGATACAGCACATGGGAGTGATCGCTTCGCTGCTCGTCGTGTTCTGGATCGCACAGGCCGCCGTGGCGACCCTGTTCAAGTACGGCGGCACCGCCCCCGCGCGATGGATACCGTGCTTCATCGTCGGCAACGTCATCGGCGTCGCCAGCACGTGGCTCTGGATGCTGCTCATGAAGCAGATGAACCCCAACGTCGCCGCCGGCCTCGCCATCGGCGGCGCCTTCCTCGCCGGCCAGATCGCCCTCGCCCTCGTGTTCCGGAGCCATCTCTCGCCCGTGCAGATCGCCGGCATCGTCGCCATCGTCGCCGGCATGCTCTGCCTCTGCATGGGCGGCAGACCTTGACAGGCCAACCCGCTGCATCCGGGGACGGTGGAAAAAATAGGGACAGGCACCTATTTTTCTGCGCCAGGGTGCATCAAATGTGTTCAGCACCCACAGAAAAATAGGTGCCTGTCCCTATTTTTCCCCGTACCGGGTCGCCGCCTCGAGGAACGCGGCGACGTTCTCCCACGGCGTGGCGTCCTCGTCAATGTCGTACGCCGGGCAAACGACCAGCCGCGTCGGCCCCAGCGTCTCGATGCGATGGCGCACCTCGGCCCGTATCTCCTCGGGCGTCGCACGGGCGAACGTCGTGTGCGTGCCCACCGTGCCCCACAGCGTCAGGCGATCTCCGTAGCGGCGCTTGATAGCCCGCGGGTCCATCCGGTCGGGCTGCACCGGGTTCAGCGCATCCACGCCCATCTCTATCAGATCGCCGATGATCGGCTCAATCACCCCGTCGGAATGATAGAGCACGCGCAGCTCGGGCCGCACCGCACGCGCGGCCTCGATGATCGACGCCATCCGCGGCCGCAGGAACGTACGCCACATCTCCGGACTCAGGATCATCGTCCCGGGCATGCCCACGTCGTCGTCCAGCACCAGGATGTCCACGCCGGCCCGCGCCAGAAGCACGGCGTTCTCGCGGCACGCCTGCGTCAGCCGGTCCAGCAGCGCGTGCGCGAGCGCAGGATTGTCCCGGAGATCGAGCAGGAACCGCGCCAGGCCCCGGAGTCGCCACGCCGTCTCGAACAGCTCCCCGCCCAGATGCGGCGGACTGCCCCCCACGGCGTAGCCGGCCCGGCGGAACGCCGCCACCTGCCCGCGCACCTCGGCGCCCCGAACCGCAGCCGTCGTATCGGGCCATGGGAAAGCGTCCAGGTCGGCGGGCGTGGTGGCAGCGGCCAGCGGGTTCGGATCGGCCTGGCCCGGCCGGTAACGCCATTCGGCGTACGTCCGGAGCAGTTCAGACTCGCCCAGGTTCGTGTCGAACGGGATCCCCTCGACGAAGCGCTCGAACCGCTCTTCGGAGACCAAGGACTGGAAGCGCACAAAGCGCACGTCCACGTCACCCGGCGCCACGGCCCCCGACGGCGTCCTCGCCTCCAGATCGATCGGGTAAAAGCTCAGCGCCACCGGCGGGCGGTCCACCTCCGCCCCCGCCAGCGCCGCAAGCACCCGCTCTCTGGACGCTCCGGATATCGTCATTGCCACGTCATCACGACAAGCCTTGGCGCGGTGGGAGCGGCTGCGGCGGGGCCAGGCCGCCCCTACAGCCCTCGCCGGCAAACGGCCAAGCCCTGTGCAAGCATTTCGTTTACCACCATAAGAGCACTCGAACAAGCGACAGGAAATCGGGGGAACAGGCGCCTGCCTCAATGCCTAATCATCACTGCCTGGCGGCTCGCTTAGGCTTCCGATTCAGAAAACACGAAGGCAGCTTGGTAACAAAGAACAGGAGAACGGCTAAAGGCGCCAGATACCAGTATGTTCGACGATAATAATGGTGCTCAAGCCGTCGTTTCCACTTTTCCGCCAGGTCTTCTCTCTCTGTGTGGCTCGGTGCCAGCGTCTTATGGATGTGATGTCCGAGCTCGTGAAAGAGAACTTCTGAAAAGACGATGTCTCGAAAAAGAGGCACGAAAAGCAACCACGTGGGTTGGCCCTCGAGAAGATTGTCCACGAAGATCTCTATCCAGGCCGGCTCGCCCTTCCATTTCTCATGGTACAATGCGCGACACTCGGCCATGCGGAGCTTGCGTCCACGCCACCACGTCTTGCCCCGCCTTCTATCATGGCTAAGCCCTCCG
>CAZJXV010000028.1:19979-22574 GCA_964550015.1 uncultured Verrucomicrobiota bacterium | reverse complement strand
ACCTTGTCCTCCCCACGTCGTGTAGGGAAAGAGTGTAGATCTCGGTGGCCGGCGGAGCACTCAAAAAAACACTCTCCGCACTCCTCATAGCGACTGCGTGGCTTAGTCGTCGCGCATGGCGCGGAAAAATGGGGACTGGCACCTATTTTTTGCCTAGATGCCGCACACACTTGACACACCTTGGCGCAGAAAAATAGGTGCCTGTCCCCATTTTCGGGCTGTCCGCAACAACCTGCCTGTCCTTGGCCTGTAGCCCCTTGCGGTGAGGCCCGTTGCGCATCGCAAGCAGCCCCGCGCCGGTTCTCCACGAGAAATGCGCGCTGGCCCTCGCTCCCAGTACCTTCCCCCGCCGCGGCGGTTTTCTCCCTCCAGCCATAGAAAAAACCGCCTCCGCCGTCTTTTTTATGTTGATATACATATCATAACCGATATAATACATAATGATAGACACACAAAAGGAGACGGACAATGCCTGCGAAGGTTGCGAAGGCCGCCAAATCCCCCACAAAGGCAAAGAAGGCCCGGACGAAACGAAAGCCGGCCAAGGCTGCACTCGACCGCCGCACGCGGTCCACGCCAACCCCGACCGCCGCGCCCACAGAAAAACTCCTCGACATGCAGCAGGCCATCGAGCTGCTCAAGACCACACGGCCCACCTTCTACCGCTGGCTGCGGACGGGCAAGATCAGGGGAATGAAGGTGGGCCGACAGTGGCGCTTCGAGCCGGCCGAAATCGACCGCCTCCTCAAGGGCGAGGCGCCGCGCATCGAGCTCCGCGCCGACATCGGACCATTCGTCGAGGAGCTGCGCAAGCGCGCCGAGGCGCTCGGCGCCCCAGCGCTCCCGCTGCCGGAGGAGACCGATGTCCAGGCAGCCATCGCCGAGATCTTCCGGATAGGGGTCGCCATGCGCGCCACCGACGTCCACATCCATCCGCTCGCGGAGGAAGGGAGCGGAGCGCGCGCGGCCGTCGTGCGTTACCGCGTCGACGGCGTGCTCCAGCGCGGTGTCGAGTTCGACATCCGCTTACTGGCCCCCGTCATGCAGCAGTGGAAAGCGATGGGCGCCTGCGACCCGCAGCAAGTCAAGCGGCCCCAGGACGCACGGATGATGTTCGAAGCCGGCGGCGCCAGGATCGACCTGCGCCTGTCCTTCCTGCCGTGCGCCTTCGGGGAATCACTCACCGTGCGCATCCTGCGCCCCAACGGCGGGATCATCGCCCTCGACGACGTCGGTTACGCCGACGCAGACCGGGACCGGCTCGCGCGCGCGCTCGGCAGTCCCTGGGGGCTCATCCTGCTCACCGGCCCGACGGGCAGCGGCAAGACCACGACGCTCTACGCCTGTCTCAGCCATGTCGCCGGGCCGGAGGTCAAAGTCATCACAATCGAAGACCCGGTCGAGTACGTCTTCCCCTGGATGATCCAGACCCAACTCGATCCCGCGGAGGGCGTCTCCCTTGCCCGGCTGGCCCGAAGCGCCCTGCGCGCCGACCCGGACGTGATCATGATCGGCGAGCTACGCGACCCCGAGACGGCCAACCTCTCGCTCCAGGCGGCGCTCACGGGCCACCTGGTGCTGACAACGCTCCACGCCAACGACACGGCGCGGGCCCTCGTCCGCCTCGTCGAGATGGACTGCCCCCCGTTCGTCGTCGCCGACGCCACCAAGCTCGTGCTGTCACAGCGCCTCGTCCGGCTGCTCTGCCCGCACTGCAGCCGCGAGACCGTCGTCGAGCCGCAGCGCCTCGCCCGGGCCGGGCAACTCGCCCGCACCGGCGGGATCGACTGGGATGCGCTGCCGAAGCACTTCCGCGCCGCCGTCGGGTGCGACCAGTGCAAGCACCTTGGCTATCGCGGCCGCAACGTCGTCACCGAGGTGCTCGAGGTCACGCCCGAGATCGGCCAGGCGCTGCGGCTCCGCGCGTCCGTCGAAGAGCTGCGCGCCATCGCCGTGAGCCAGGGCATGACAACCATGGCGGCCGACGGCGTCCGGCGGGCGGCCGCAGGCGAGACAAGCCTCGATGAAGTCCTGCGCGTCCTGGCCGGCCTCACCGGCCTCGAGCTCAAGACATAAGCCCCACGGCGCGCCCCGGCTTTCACCGCGACACCCCTTCCGCTCGCCAATGCCACGCCTTGTGCGTGAGAATCACGCGAATTGGGGCGGTCTGCGCACAACCAAACGGCGGCTTCTTTTCTCTAACAACCTGGTAACCAATAGATAAAGAAAACGCCCCGCCCTCTGGCACGATTGTTGTTCATCGAACCTATCGACAACCGGGGATAGGATACGAAGAGTTCAGTTCGATGCGTGCAGAGCCGACACCGTCACAACAGGTCCCCGTCAAAACGACGCGCGGCACCCGGTTGTGGCGAGTGTGCGCATGCCCGAGCCGTTCCCGCCGCTCGACCGCTGACGGCGGGAACGGCTTCTGGCTTCACGTCCTGTTCGCCCGCCGCATCCGCCACCACCGCCCGCTCGACACACCCGCCGGCAACACGCGCCTAGGGTGAAAACCGCACCCCGCTGCCCCCAGCACCCTGTCCGCAGCGCCCCGTTGTCCGCAACGCGCTGTCCTCAGCGCCCCGTTGTCCG
>CAZJXV010000028.1:0-19879 GCA_964550015.1 uncultured Verrucomicrobiota bacterium | reverse complement strand
CTCGTTGTCCGCAACGCGCTGTCCTCAGCGCCCCGTTGTCCGCAACGCGCTGTCCGCAGCGCCCCGTTGTCCGCAACGCGCTGTCCTCAGCGCCTCGGCCTCTAGGACCTGTTGAAACAGTGGCCTCTCCCTTCTCCGGCACCTGTCCTGAGCGGACCCGAAGGCCTTGCCCCGAAGGCCTTGCCCCGAAGGCCTTGCCCCGAAGGGGCTTGATAGAGAAGCCCAGGGCAAGCGCCCTCCCGAGCTCCTCGAGGGAGGACGCGCCGCCCTGGGTCAGCGGACGCCCGGAGACCACGCCATAGCCTGAAGGGCTTACATAGAACGCCTTTCCCAACAGGCTCTCTACTCTGAGGCCCGCTCCTGAAGCGCAGCCAGATCGAACCCGAGCTGCTCGCCCGTTTCCGCCAGCATCCCGGCGATCTCCCGCTCCTCGTCCGAGCCCGCCTCGCTCAGCGGCTTCACGGCCTGGCCCTTGAGCAGCCCGAAAAACTCGTTCTGCGCCCGGTACAGCCGCGCGCCAAGCTCCAGCTCCCGCCCGACCGCGAGCGTCTCCCGAAGCGCCTGCACGCGCTCGCGCGACACCTCCTCGCACAGCAGCCGCACGCGCTCCAGCACGATCTCCTCGAACAGGATCGCCGCCTTGTCAAGCTGCGGCGTGAAGTCGAGCGCCCGCGCGTGCGCGATCGCCGTGACCAGCTCCCGCACCCGCTCGTGCGTCAGGTCGTCCCAGTGCTCCTGGAACCGCTCGGCGAGCGCCTCGCCCAGCGCGTATTCGCTCGAGGCCCGCAGCACGGGCGGCACGCTCCAGCCCACGTCGTGGTAGCGCTTCATCAACCCCATGTTGTCCCGGAACAGCTCGAGGAACACCCCCCGGGCCTCGCGCAGACGGTCCTGCAACAGGCTCGTGATCAGCCGCTCGCGCTCGTCGTACAGCAGCCCCGAGAGCGAGAACGGCTCGCCCGGAAAGTGCCGCCGCGCCAGCGCCTGGATGCCGATGTCCACGTAGTCGGCCACACTCTCGCTCAGCGACGCCACGACCGCGGCATACTCCTCCTCGGGCGCATCGCGCACGACGTAGCAGCGCACCCGGTCGTCGCCCAGGTGCACCAGCAGGTACATGGCCGTCTGCTCCTCGCCGGTCACCCCGCTCGTGAGCCGCAGCCGCGCCACAACGAACAGCGCCCCCTCGGCCTCGAAGCTCCGCTCGGCCAGGCGCTCGACGTGATAGTGATAGATCCAGTCCGGGTCCGCCTCCGCGTCGCCGAGCGCCCCCGTAATCGCGTAGTGCGCCACGAGCTTCTCCCACGACAGCGCCGACGGCTGCGCCAGCCGCGCGTACACCTCCCGCCCCGTCGGATACTGCGCCAGGTTGCCCCGCGCCTCGCCAAGCAGCTCCACGAGCCGGGACTCGAAGTCCCGGCCCGTCAGCTCGCGCAGAAGCTGTGCCGCGCGCGCCGCGTAGAGCATGTCCTGCACCGACTCCGGCCGCGAGATCTCGTCGAAGAACCACCCGCAGCTCGTGTACATGAGCATCGCGTGCCGCTGGCACTCGAGCCACTTGAGCGCCCGCACCCGCGCCTCGGCGTCCGGGGCCGCCTTCAGGTGCTCGCCCAGGAACCCGTCCACGTTCTCCGCCGACCGCTCGAGGATCACGCCGATGTACCCGTCGCGCGCCGCCCACGGATCCTTGAAGAGCGCCCCCGCCTCCGCCTCGAACAGCGCCGCGCCTTCCTGCTCGAAGAGCGAGGCCGCCTCGTCGCGCAGCCAGTCGAACGCACGCCGCATCGGCCCGCGCCACTGCTGGCTGCCGCCCGTCCCCCCGTTGCGGCAGCCGCAGTCGGCCTGCCACCGGTCCACCCCGTGCGCGCAGCTCCACGAGGTGCCCTGGCCCTCGCGCCCCGGCTTCAACTCCACCTCGAAGTCCGGCGGATACTCGGCCAGATACGCCGCGTAATTCGTCAGCCTCACCCCCCGCTTCGGCAGCTCGTATTTCGCCACGTACGCCAGCGCCATGTCGCTGAACTGCCGGTGGTGGCCGTACGTCTCGCCGTCCGTCGCCACGTTGACCAGCCGCGCCGGCGCCATCATCGGCGCGCCGAACGCCTGCTCGAGCCGGTCGGCGAACGTCCGCGCATCGGCCAGCACCCGCTCGAACGCAATGCTGTGCGCCAACGCCCCGTCATAGAAGAACACCGCCAGCTCGCCCTCAAGTGGCGCCTCGTCGCCTTTCTCACCCGCCACCACCACCGTGTACGGCCGCCGCGGGTCAATCGAGCCGTTCGTCACGTCGTGCCAGTCCTGCGCCCCCCGCGGCCGGTAGCGCCACGCCTGGCCCGGCGCGAGCACAATGAACTTGATCCCCGCCGCCACCAGCGTGCGCAACGTCGCCGTGTTCACCGCCGTCTCGGGCAGCCACATCCCCTCCGGCTCCCGCCCGAAGCGGCGCCGAAAGTCCGCAATGCCCCACAGCACCTGCGTGCGCCGGTCCCGCTCGTTCGCCAAAGGCAAGATCATGTGGTTATACGCCTGGGCCATCGCGTTGCCGTGCCCGCCGTTGGCCGCTGCCGACGCGCGGTCCGCCGCCAGGATCGCCTCGTACACGTCCGGAAACGCCCCCTCGAGCCACGCCAGCAGCGTCGGCCCGAAATTGAAGCTGATGTGCCGGTAGTTGTTCACCAGGTCCACGATCGCGCCCGAGCCGTTGACCACCCGCGACACCATGTTCGGCAGGTAGCACTGCCACGTCACCACCTCGTTCCAGTCGTGGTGCGGCGCCGCGCCCGGCTGGCGCTCGATCGCCTCGATCCACGGGTTCTCACGCGGCGGCTGGTAGAAATGCCCGTGGATGATCGCGTAGCGGTTCTCGCCGCGGCGCTTCTTCGTCATTCCCTTGGTCTCAGCTCCCAAACACACACCTCGTTCTCGACACGCACGGAGCTCACACAACGACCCGAGCGGCCCCGGCCATCGTCCCGCTACGGGAACAGACCCCGCAGCGTCTTGGCATCCGCCACCTTGCGCACGCCCACCGAGAGCGCCGCCAAACGCATCGGCAGCCGCTCGTCCACATGCAGCCGGTGCACCCGCCGAAACGCCGCCGAGATAATCTCCCTGAGCCGCGAGTTCACCTCGGCCTCACTCCAGAAATAGTTCTGCAGGTCCTGCACCCACTCGAAATACGACACGATCACCCCGCCCGCGTTGCACACAACGTCGGGGATAACAAACACATCCGTCTCGTCCAGGATCGCATCCGCCTCGGGCGTCGTGGGCCCGTTGGCGCCCTCGGCCAGGATCCGGCACCGAAGCCGCCCGGCGTTCGCCTCCGTAATCTGCCGCTCCACGGCCGCAGGAATCAACACATCACACTCAAGCTCGAGCAGCGCCTCGTTCGTGATCGGCTCCGACTCGCCAAAGCCCACCACCGTGCCCCGCTCGCCCGCATGCCGGCGCACCGCCTCGATGTCCAGCCCGCCGCCATTGTACACGCCGCCCTTGATGTCGCTCACCGCGATCACCCGCGCCCCGTTCGTCTGAAGCAGCGCCGCACACACGCTGCCCACGTTACCGAAGCCCTGCACCGCCACCCGCAGGCCCGCCAGCGGCAGCTTGAGCAGCCCGAGCGCCTCCTGGATGCAGTAGAACACGCCCCGGCCCGTCGCCTCGCGCCGCCCGAGCGAGCCCCCGATCGTCACCGGTTTGCCGGTCACGACCCCGGGCACGGCATGGCCCGCGTGCATGCTGTAGGTGTCCATGATCCACGCCATCGTCTGCTCGTTCGTCCCCAGATCGGGCGCCATGATGTCCACCTCCGGCCCGATCAGCGGGAGGATCTCTTGGGTGAAGCGCCGCGTCATTCGCTCCACCTCGTCCCGGCTCATCGCTGCCGGGTCGCAACAGATACCGCCCTTGGCCCCGCCGTAGGGCAACCCCACGAGCGCGCACTTCCACGACATCCACATCGCCAGCGCCGCC
Source organism: uncultured Verrucomicrobiota bacterium (assembly GCA_964550015.1). GTDB lineage: Bacteria > Auribacterota > JABMQX01 > JAFGEW01 > JAFGEW01 > CAZJXV01. The sequence goes on along the minus strand of CAZJXV010000028.1, from coordinate 15,904 downwards.
ACTTCCCCCAGGTCCACGTCCGGGCTGTAGCGCAGCCCCCCCTTGCACGGCCCGAGCGACAGGTTGTGCTGCACCCGGAAGCCGGCAAACATCGCCACGTGCCCGTCCTCCATGCGCGTCGGCACGCTCACGATCATCGCCCGCTTGGGCACGCGCACGCGCACCCGCGCCTCCTGGCTCAGATCGAGGTAGTCGGCCGCCTCGTCGAACTGCTTGACGGCCATGTCATAGGTGGGACCCTGGTACGTGTGCATCCGCGCTCTCCGTCAGCGCACGGCGTCGCCGCGCCGGCCGCACCCCGGCCTAGCTCTCCCGCGTCCCGCCGGGGCGACGCGTCGGCAACAGCATGCGAAGACCGTTGATTGTGAAGAAATGCACGTCGAAGTCATCCAGATGACAGGCAAGCTGCACCCGCTCGCCGCGATCGTCGTTGATCGTAAACAGCACGAACCGCTCCGGCGGCCCCGGATAGTCCTTGCGCGGCACCTGCTCGCCCTCGTAGCGCTTCCACGCATACACCCGGTACACCGTGCCGCGCGTCATCGCCAGCGCCTCGGGCGGGTACGTCAACGCCTGCAGCGCCACGACGTCCGCGGGCCCGAACGGCCGCGGCTGCGGCCGGCTCGGCTCCTCGTACTCCTCGTTGCGGTCCATGAACCACTCGTCGGGGTCCTTGAACAGCGCCACCGGCTGCGAGCTCAACGTCAGCGGCGGCTCCTGGAAATACAGGTGCGTGTGGTCCGCGGCGCTCTCGCTCTCGAGCAGCGTCTGGAGCGTCTCGATCAGAAACTGCAGCCCCGGCGCGTTCGCCGACACCTGCAAGCCCTGCTCCTCGTCGTAGTCACAATGAACGAAAGAATTCTCGTCCGGCGGCACCGCGTTGTGCACCCAGTCGAAGTGCGCCGGCACCTCCTGGCCCAGCCGCTCGGCCGCCATCTCCAAAAACACGTTGCACGCCGGGTCCGCGCCAAGCTGCTCCTCGGCATAGCGCAGGCACGCCTCGAGCGCCGCCACCCGCTGCTTCTCGTCATCGAGATCGTAGTGCCCCAGGATCTCGTTGAGCGCCTGTTCGAACTCGTCCATAACCTGCCTCGTCAGTGCCGCGCAGAGCAGCCCGCCGGGACCTCGCTCCTCCGCGCGTCGGGAAACTTGCTTGTAGCACCCCCGGCCCCCAAGCGCAAGCTTGCCCTGAGCCCGTCGAAGGGCCTGCCCTGCTTTCGGTCCGCCGTCTTGCCCGCCGTAGCTTTAGCGAAGGTGGGAGCTTCAGCGAAGGCGGAAGCTTGTCGAAGGGCCCCCTGCTCCCCGTCCGCCGGCTTGCCCGCCGTCTTGCCCACCGTCTTGCCCACCGTCTTGCCCACCGTAGCTTTAGCGAAGGTGGGAGCTTTAGCGAAGGCGGAAGCCTGTCGAAGGGCCTGCCCTGAGCCTGTCGAGGGGGGCTCACACGCCCGCCGCCCCCGCCGCCTCGATCGTGCGCTCGTAGAGCCCGCGCACCCGCTCGCGATACGACGCCACGCGTTCGAGAAACGCCGCCGGCTCCGCCCGGAACATCCGCAACGCCCGGAGCAGGCGCCGCAGTTCCGCCTCGTCGGCGGGCAGCGCGTCCGTCGCCGAGTTCGTCTCGATCCGCAGCGCGTTCTCCACCATCCGGTAAAACGTGTACGTCGAATCCAGGAACAGGGTGTCGTCCCGCCCGAGGTGCCCCGCCGCGTGCAGCGCCTCGAGCGCATGCGACGTGCTCGCCCGAACGAGCGAGCGGTCCGCCCGGCCGTGCACCAGCTCGAGCACCTGCGCCGTGAACTCGATCTCCACGATCCCGCCCGCGCTCAGCTTCAGGTCCCGGTCTCGCGCCGGGGCCGCCACCCGCTCCGCGGCCATCCGCTCGCGAATGCGCGCGATCTCCGCCACCTCCTCGCGCCGCAGCGGCTCGCCGAACACCGCCTCGTCACGCATCCGCATGAACTCCTCGGCCAGCGACCGGTCGCCCGCCACGTGCGACACGCGCAGCAGCGCCTGTTTCTCCCAGGCCTGGATCCGGCGCCGGTACGCATTCGCGTACCCCTCGAGCGACGGGCACAACGGCCCCTGCTCGCCGCCGGGCCGGATCTGCGCGTCCACCTTCGCCAGCGAGCCCTTCGCCGTCGCCGCCGTCATCGTCCTGAGCACCGCCGCAGAGAACTCGCCGAAGTACTGCGACGCCGCCACGCGGCGCTCGCCCCCGGTGGCCCCCTCCCCGTCGTAGACGAAAAGAAGATCCAGGTCCGAGCCGTAGCCCAGCTCGCCGCCGCCCAGCTTGCCGCACCCGAGCACGCAGAACCGCGCCGGCCGCCCCTCCTCGTCGAGCGGCCACCCGTATTTCGCCTCGAACGCGGCCCGGCACCGCGCCACCACCAGCCCCACCAGCCGCCGCGCGAGATCGCTCAGCGCCTCCATCGTCTCGCGCACGTCGGCCAGCCGCAGGATGTCGCGCAGCCCGATCTTGAACAGCTCCTCGTTGCGGTACTGAATAAAGTACGGCAGCGCCGCCTCCGGCGAAAGCTCCTCGAGCGCCAGCTCGCCGAACACCGCGCCGAACTCGTGCACGGCCGGCGACTCGAGCACGTCGCGCCGCACCGCCGCGTCGAACAGCTCCGGCTGCCGGCACAGGATGTCCGAGAGGAACTGGCTCGTGCCGAACAGAAGCAGCAGCATCCGCAGCGTCTCGACGTTCTCCGCAAGCAGGCCGTAGAGCACCCGGCGCGCCCCGTACGCCGCCACAAACGTCTCGAAGTTCGACAGCGCCTCGTACGGATCTGGCACCTCCGGCAGCAGCTCGAGCATCGTCGGCGCGATCTGCTGGAACGCCCACGTCGTCCCCGCCTGGTGCGGGTTGAACGGCGGCCCATACGCGAGCGCGCGAAGCAGCTTCACTGCCCGCTCTGCGTCCTCCATTCCGGCGCGGCCCGCCGCCGCGGCGCACGACTCGGGCGCGGCGCCCTCGTCGAGCAGAACGGCCGCGTCCTCGCCATATGACTCCCCCGCTGCCGGCCGCCGCGGGGCCAGCCGGTCCTCGGTCTCCGCGAACAGCTTGCGGTACGCGTCCGCCACCACCCCGACGTGACCGGCCAGCGTCTCGCGGAAGCGCGCCGCCGTGGCCGCCTCGCCCTCGTCCCCAAACCCGCAGCGTAGCGCCAGCCGGTACAACGCCTCCTGCTCCTGAGGCAGCGTGTGCGTCTGCGCCCCCTGCTCGAGCTGCAGCCGGTGCTCGACCGTACGCAGAAACCCGTACGCCGCCGCCAATCCCTCCGCTTCGGCCGCGCTGAGGAACCCCAGTTGCGCGAGCAGCCCCAGCGCATCGAGCGTCACCGGCGTCTGCAACTGCGGGTACTGCCCCCCAAGCATCAACTGCAGCAACTGCGCCGTGAACTCGATCTCGCGGATCCCCCCGCGGCCGAGCTTCACGTTCGTCAGGACCTCGCCCCGCCGCGCCACCTCGCCGTCGGCCCGGCGCTTGATCTGCCGCAGCTCCTCGATGTCGCCGTAGCCCAGGTGACGCCGGAACACGAACGGGCGCACCATCTCCACGAACCGCCGCCCCAGCGCGGTGCTCCCCGCCAGCGGCCGCGCCTTGATCAGCGCCTGCCGTTCCCACGCCGCGCCCCACTGCGAGTAGTACAGCTCGTAGCTCCCCAACGACCGCACCAGCGGCCCCGTCGGGCCCTCGGGCCGCAGCCGCGCGTCCACGCGGAACGCGTGCCCCTCCTCGGTGCTCGCCGAGATAAACCGGATGACTTGCTCGGCCGCCTTGGTGAAAAACGCCTCCGCGCCGAGCGCGCCCCGGCGCGTCGAAAACCCCGCCGGCGACGCCGCCTCCCCCTCCTCGTCGTAGACGAACATCACGTCAACGTCCGAACTGTAATTGAGCTCGCCCCCGCCCACCTTGCCCATGCCGATCACCGCGAACTCCACCGGCCGGCCGCTCGAAGACCCCACCGGCGCGCCGTACCTCGTCGTGAGCTCCGCCAGCACCGCCTCCAGCGCCACCTCCACGCACGCCGCCGCCAGCGCCGAAAGCGCCCCCGTCGTTGTGCCAAGGTCCGCCAGCCCCACGATGTCGCGCGCCCCGATGCGCAACATCTCGCGGCGCTGGAAACGCCGGAGCGCGTTCATCCGCTCCGCCTCCTCGTCGAAAACGAACACATCGTGCCGCACCTCGGCCAGCAGCCGCTCACGGCTGCGCGGCGCGTCGCGCTCGGCCGGGTCGGCGAGCACCTCCAGGTACTCCGGGTTCCGCACGAGCGCGTCCGACAGCACCTGGCTCGTCGAGAACACCGCCGCCACGAGCCCTAGGAGCGCCGGATCCGCCTCGAGCATCGAGTACAAGCCCGCGCGGCTCACCGCGGCCGCCGAGGTGCGCTCGAAGTTGTTCAGCGCCATGTCCGGCGCCGCGCTCCGCGAACACGCCTCGAGCAACTCAGCGAGCACGGCGCGCAGCGGCCCGCGCGCCAGCGGGTCCTCGGCCATCGCCAGCACGTTGCCGTGCGCCCGCCGCGTGTCGGCGAACCCGTACCGCGTCAGCAGAGCGGCGGCTGCCGCTCCATCCGCCTGCTCGAGCAGCACGTCTGTCGCCCGTGAACCCATCGCGCGCCGCCTCGCTCGCCGCACCGTCTCGTTTCTCGTCGGGAAGCTCCCCCGGAGGCTAGCATTTCACCTTGCCCGCAGGCAACGCCGTTGCTAGCATCCCCCCGACGTGGACCCGGAGCAGGCACCCCCCATGCGCGTGGACGACTTCGACTACGAGCTGCCCACCGATCTCATCGCCCAGTACCCGCTCGTCGAGCGGGACGCCTCGCGCCTCCTCGTGCTCGACTGCCGCCGGCGCACCCTCGCCCACGAGCGGTTTCTCGATCTGCCCCACCACCTCAAGCCGGGCGACGCCCTCGTCATCAACGACTCGCGCGTCATTCCCGCCCGACTCTTCGGCCGGCGCGAAGGCGCCAGCCGCCAGGTCGAGCTCCTGCTCCTGCGCGAGATCGAGCCCAACCTCTGGGAGTGCCTCGCCAAACCGGGCCGCAAGCTCGATGTGGGCCAGCGCGTGCTGCTCGACAACGACGCCATTCGCGCCGACGTGCTCGACGCCCGGCCCGAGGGCCTCCGCACCGTGCGCTTCACCCTCGACGGCGACATCAAGGACCGCCTCGACGACGTCGGCCACACCCCGCTCCCCCCCTACATCCACCGGCCCGACGAGCCCCTCATGGACCGCGACCGCTACCAGACCGTCTACGCGCGCGCCGCCGGCTCGGCCGCGGCGCCCACCGCCGGGCTGCATTTTACCGAGAAGATCCTCGACGCCATCGGCGCCAAAGGCGTCCGCATCGTGCGGCTCACCCTCCACGTCGGCCTCGGCACCTTCCAGCCCGTCAAGGCCGAAACCCTCGCCCAGCATCGCATGCACCCGGAGGCCTTCTCCCTCGGCCCCGCCGCCGCCGACGCCATCAACGCCACCCGCAAGGCCGGGCGCCAGGTCTTCGCCATCGGGACCACCGCCGCCCGCGTCCTCGAGACCTGCGCCCAAAGCGACGGCACCCTCCGCCCCGCCGAGAGCGACACGGACCTCTTCATCACGCCCGGCTACCGCTTCAAGCTCGTGCACAACCTGCTGACCAACTTCCACCTGCCCCGGTCCACCCTGCTCATGCTCGTCTGCGCGCTCGCCGGGCGTGACCTCGTCCTCTACGCCTACGAGGAAGCCAAGCGCGAAGGCTACCGCTTCTACAGCTACGGCGACGCCATGCTCATCCGCTCGGGCGGGAGGACGCAGCCGTGAAGTTCGAACTGATCGCCACCGACCCGGTCGCCGGCGCCCGCCTGGGCCGCATCACCACCGCCCACGGCGTCATCGAGACGCCCGCGTTCATGCCCATCGGCACGTTCGGGGCCGTCAAGGCCCTCTCGCCCAACGACCTGCGCGCCGCCGGCGCCCAGATCCTCCTGTCCAACACCTACCACCTCAACCTCCGCCCCGGTACCGACGTCGTCCGCGCCGTCGGCGGCCTCCACCGCTTCATGGGCTGGCCGGGCCCCATCCTGACCGACAGCGGCGGCTACCAGGTCTTCAGCCTCGCCCCCATGCGCACGATCAGCGACGACGGCGTCGAGTTCCGCTCCCACATCGACGGCGCCCCCTGCTTCCTGGGCCCCGAGGACGCCGTGCGCATCCAGCGCGACCTCGGCGCCGATATCGCCATGGTGCTGGACGAATGTGTCCCCTACCCGGTCGAGCACGATAGTGCTTGTCAAGCGGTGGACCGATCCATACAATGGGCGGCTCGATGCCGCTCTGCGCACGCGCTCAACCAGGGGCGCGCGCCCGCACAGGGGCCGCAGGCCCTGTTCGGCATCGTCCAGGGCTCGGTGTACGACGACCTGCGCGAGCGATGCGCCCAAGACCTTGTGCGCATCGGCTTCGACGGCTACGCCATCGGCGGCCTGAGCGTCGGCGAGCCCATCGAGCGCATGCTCGAGGTCGCCGGGGCGACCGCCGCGCTGCTCCCGCAGGACCGGCCGCGCTACCTGATGGGCGTCGGGACGCCGGCCGACATCGTGCGCGCCGTCGCCCGCGGCATTGACATGTTCGACTGCGTCATGCCCACGCGCAACGGACGCAACGGCCAGGCGTTTACCGCGCGCGGCGTGCTCCGGCTCAGGAGCGCCCGCTACCGCGAGGACCCGCGCCCGATCGAGCCGGGCTGCCCGTGCGAGGCCTGCACAGGCGCGGAGGGCATGAAGGACTGGTCCGCAGGCGCCTCGGCCGCGGAAGGTTCTGTGGAATCAGCGCGCGTGAAGAACTCGTCCGCGAGTTCTTCCAACGCGAAAACCCCGTCGGGGTTTTCGCGCGCGTATTTACGGCACTGCGTCAACGTGAACGAAATGCTCGGGCTGAGGCTAATCAGCCTGCACAACGTCACCGCCTACTGCGGGCTGATGGCGCGCATCCGCGACGCCATCCGCCAGGGACGCTTCGGCGAGTTCGCCCAGGCCTTCCTGGACCGATATGCCGAAGGCGGCGACGACACACAGGAGGAATAGAATACAATGCTTTGGGACTTGCTCGCGACGGCGGAAAAGAGCGGGCCGAAAGACGGCGGCGGGGGCGGCCTGCTCACCATGCTGCTGCCCCTCATCCTGATCGGGGCCGTCTTTTACTTCCTCATCATCCGCCCCCAGCAGAAACAGCGCCGGGACCAGCAAACCATGGTTGACGCACTGCGGCGCGGCGACCAGGTCGTCACCATCGGCGGCATCCACGGCCGTGTCGAGGGCCTCAAGGACAAGATCCTCGTCCTCAAAGTGGCCGAAAACGTCAAGATCGAGATCAACCGGGCGAGCGTCGCCCAGGTCGTCAAACGCAGGGACGAGGACGAAGGCGGCCTCCAGGACGCCCAGTAACCGGCCCCTTGAGCCCTTACACACACAGATGACGGAGGTTGCCTGAATGAGCCCGAACCTGCGCTGGCGCATCGTGCTTGTCATCGTCGTCGCGCTCTTCGCCCTCGCCCTCGTGTGGCCCACCATCCGCTGGGCCACACTCGGCAACGAGGCCACGGAGACGCTGAGCCTGCGCTACGCCGAGGTCCCCGGCCTGACCCCCAAAGAGATGCTCGCCCTGCGCTACTACCAGTGGGACGCCGAGCTCCAGGACGACCTCGAATACACCCGCGACATCGTGAACCTCAACGATGAGAAGGTCCGAGACAAACGGCGCAAGCGGCTCTTCGACGAACGGGCCGAACTGCAACAGACGCTCGAAGCCGAAACCAAGGAACGGATCGCCGCCGACGATTTCGAGCACTTGCCCGCCTTCGAGCAGGCCAAGCAGCTCCTCAAGCTCGAACTCGACGCCCGCACCCCGCGCCGGGCCAGCCTCGCGCGCAACATCCGCCACGACGTCGACCGCTGGTGGCGCGGCGACGAGGACAAGATCCTCCACCTCGGCCTCGACCTCAAGGGCGGCATCTACATGGTCATCGAAACCGACGCCGACGCCCGCAACGAGGTCTACGAAAAGCTCAAGAACCGCATCGACGAGTTCGGCGTCGCCGAGCCCATCCTGCAAACCCAGGGCAGCAAGCGCATCATCATCCAGCTCCCCGGCGCCACCGACCTCGAAAAGGCCGAACGCCTCATCAAAGAAAAGGCCGTCATGTTCTGGATGCTGGTCGAGGAACGCAAGCTCCGCGACCCCATCTACAGCAGCGACAACCTGCTCAACATCTACGACCGCGCCGTCGAGGACCTGCCCGACATGGGGCCCGACCCGAAAAAACCCGACGCGCCCGACGCCATCGTCCCCTACAAGGACGACAAGGGCAACGTCATCAACTTCGACGCCCTCGACAAAAAGCTCGCCGACGACATCCCCGTCGACACCATCCTGCGCATCTACGAGGACGTGGACGAATTCGGCAATAAGACCCGAAAGCCGTTGCTGCTCCGCCGCTCCGAAAACGACCGCTACATCATCAGCGGCGACGACCTCAGACCGAGAAGCTGCAAGGTCACCAAGAGCCCCTACGGCGAGCCCGAGGTCGCCTTCGCCCTCAGGAGCAGCGAGGCGAAAAAACGCTTCGCCGAGATCACCGGCGACTACAGCCCCACCTCCAAGAACAAGCTCGAGGGCGAGCACGGCGCCATCGGCTGGCGCCTCGCCATCCTCCTTGACAACAAGGTCGTCAGCGCTCCCTGGATCCGCACGAGAATCGCCGGCGGCCGGGGCGTCATCACCCTCGGTGGCCGCGGCACCTTCGACACGGCAAGCCGCATTGCCCTGCAGTTGCGCTCCGGCTCGCTGCCCGCCGAGATCGAGATCGTCCAGAACATCCAGGTCGGCCCCCGCCTCGGCGCCGACTCGATCCGTATGGGCTGGCAGGCGGCCATTATCGGCCTCGCCGTCGTCGTCATCTTCATGGCCGTCTACTACCGCGTCGCCGGCACCTTCGCCGTCGTCGCCCTCGTCATCAACATGGTGCTCATCCTCGGCGCACTCGCCGCCGCGGGCGCCACCCTGACCCTGCCCGGCATCGCCGGCATCATCCTCACCATCGGCATGGCCGTGGACGCCAACGTGCTGATCTTCGAGCGCATCCGCGAGGAGCTCGGCGCCGCCAAAAAGATCAAAGCCGCCGTGGACGCCGGCTACCACAAGGCGCTGCGCACCATCCTCGACGCCAACATCACGACCCTCATCACCGCCATGGTGCTCTTCTTCCTCGGCACCGGCCCCGTGCGCGGCTTCGCCGTCACGCTCAGCATCGGCATCTGCACCTCCGTCTTCTCCGCCCTCGTCATCACCCGCGTGCTCTTCGACCTGCTGCTGCTCAACAAATCCGTCGTGACCCTCAAAATGTTCCGCTTCTTCCAGCAGCCCAACATTGACTTCGTCAAGGCCCGGCGCACCGCCATGCTCGCCTCCGCTGCCGTGATCCTCATCGGCCTCGTCGCCTTCGGCGCCGACCTCAAGGGCAACTTCGGCATCGACTTCAAGGGCGGCACCGTATACCGCCTCGACTTCGCCGAGGAGGTGGATGTCGCCGACGTGCGCGACGCACTCAACGACCGCGGCATCACCGAGGCCACGGTCCAAGGCTTCGACATCGCCGGCGGCCGCGTGACAAAAATCATGATCCAGGTGCCCGCCACACCCGAGACCGACGAGCGCCTCAAGGACCTGCCCGCCCATGTCGCCGGCACGATCGGCACCGAGCTCAACGACCAGTCCGTCGAGAGCATTTCCGGGTCGGTCTCCAAGGACCTCGGCCGCCAGACGCTCGTGGCGTTTTTGCTCGCGCTCTGCGGCATCCTCGTCTACGTCTCCTGGCGCTTCGAGTTCAAGTTCGCCGTGGGCGCCATCATCGCCCTGCTTCACGACGTGCTCATCACCGTCGGCTTCTTCGCCGGCTTCTTCATTTTCACGCGCCGCGAGATCAACGCCCCGACCATCGCCGCCTTCCTCACCATCGTCGGCTACTCGCTCAACGACACCATCGTGGTCTTCGACCGCATCCGCGAGGACCTCAAGATCATGAAGCGCCTCGACCTCCGCACCATCATCAACACCAGCATCAACCAGACCCTGAGCCGGACGGTGCTCACCTCGTTGACCACCCTGCTCGTGATCCTCTCGCTCTTCGCCCTCGGCGGCCAGGCCATCAACGACTTCTCCTTCGCCATGCTCATCGGCGTCATCGTCGGGACCTACTCCTCAATCTACATCGCCAGCCCCGTGTTGCTCCTCATGCACCGAAAAAAGATTGGCTAAGCGTCCGGTCGTATCCGGGCGACTCGCATCCGAGAGTGAAACGGTCGCGGAAGCGCCGTGCGCTTCCGCAGATAAGGAGAAAGACGATGCGCGGCTGGTCCGTGTCCTTCACGCTCGCCGCCCTCGTGGCGCTGTCGGGCTCCGGCTGCAAAAAAGGCGAGCAGCCCGAGACCCAGGACTCTGAGCTCGCCCGGCAAGGCGGCACCGAGATCGTGCTCGACACCCATGCCGACGAGCCCGACAAGATCCACGCCATGCTTGCCCGGCAGGGCGGCACCGAGATCGTGCTCGAAACCGATGCCGACAAGCGCGACAAGATCTACGCCATGCTCTTGAAGCGCGTCGAGGCGTCCCCTTCCCCGGAAGCGATCCTGGAAAAGGAGGGCACCTCGCGTATCGTTGTCCAGATCCCGGGTACCACGGACATCAAGCGATACGAGCGGCTCATGACGACGAGGGCCTTCATCGCCTGGATGCTCGTGGCTGAGGACTACGTGGCGCTTGACGAATCGAATACGTGGAGCACCGCACGGCTCCTCGAGATCTACGACCGTGCGGTGAGGGAGCTGCCCGACCGCGGGCCTGATCCGAGCAAGCCCGACGATGCCGAAGCGACCGTCCCCTACAAGGACGACGAGGGCACCCTCGTCAACTTCGAGGCGTTCGACAAGAAACTCAAGGACGAGGACCACATCCCGGCCGACACCATCCTTCGAATCTATGAGGATGTCGACAGGCTCGGCAATACGGTTCGCACGCCGCTGCTGCTGCGCAGCTCTGAGAACCAGCCCCATGTCCTGAGCGGCCGTGACCTCACGCTTGACAACTGCACGGTCGTCCGCGGCCCCCACGACGAGCCCTGGATCAAGTTCGAGATCAAGGATCCTGAGGCGAGCCGGCGCTTCGAGGACGTGACGGACCGCTACAGCTCCGCCTCTGACAACGGCATCCCCGTCGCGCACGGCCACCGGGGCTGGCGGCTCGCCATCCTCCTTGACAACAAGGTCATCAGCGCCCCCAGCATCCGCACCAGGATCGCCGACGGCCGGGGTGTCATCCACACCGGGACGGGCACCTTCGAGGAGGCCAACCTGCTTGCCCTTCAGCTCCGCTCCGGCTCGCTTCCGACGCCTGTGCGCGTTGTGGCAGTTCGCGTAATCCCGCCCGCCAGTGAGGCCGAGTAGGTGCACGCAGGGATTCCGCTTGGACGTCCCGGTGCTTCTTCTTCCCTGGTCTTCGATCGACCTAATCTCCACGGGACGCCCGGTGTTGCTCCTCATGCACCGAAAAAAGCTCGCTTGAAAACCCCGCCACGCCGGCGTATTGTATCTTGTGAAGCATTGAACGCGGGGGGCCGCCCCGGCCCCTCGATTCGGGAGGCGGAACCATGACACGCCCGATTGTGCGACCCGCGTGCGTCGTGCTCGCTGTGGGCCTGCTCGCTCTCGGCTTCGGCTGCCGCGAAACCAAGCAAGAGAAACAGATCCGCACACGCCGCGAGCGCTCCAAGGAATCACTGATCGAATCCTACAACCCCAAGGCCATCAAGGAATTCATCAAAGTCAAGAAGGGCAGCGGCGAGGGCGCCAAGGTCAAGGTCTACATCAGCCCCGACAGCAAGGACCTCGTCATCGGGCGTCTCAACTTCGGCACCTTCGTCGAGCGCATCAAGGAGTACCGCGGCTGGTACGCCGTGCGCTACTACAGCCGCGACGGCGGTGAGTTCTACGGCTGGATCCAGATCGCCCAGGCCCAGTTCCTCGGCGCCCGCGACAAGAAGGACGAAGTCATCCTCGTCGAGGACGAGCACAAGAAAAAGCACCTCACGCTCCAGGAAAGCGACGACGAGATGATGGCCGTCCTCGGCGTGCCCTACGTGACCTACCAGCGCGACGCCGAGCACGACCCCAAAAAACGCTTCCATGACGGCAAGGACCGCGAGGGCACCGACCACATCTCGCTGCTCAGCCGCATCTCGATGACCAGCGAGACCAAGCGCTGGGCCGCCCAGCGCATGAGGATGCTCGTCGAGCTCAGCAACCGCGCACACACCGACTACGTGCCCATTATCCGGGCCTACTACTACGCGCTCGACTGGTACGTCAAAGGCGAGAAGGGCCGCTTTACCCAGCAGCTCAAGACCGCCGACGAGAAACGCGCCCGGATCGCCGGGCACTTCTAGCTGCAACCCAACGACCGGACCTGAACGAGGCCGCCGTCCCGCGGCGCCCGGTGCCGATGACTGACGAGGCAACGCAACTGACATCAAGGACCTGGCAGCTCGTCCACACCGACGAGACCCTCGTCGAGGAAATCGCCGGCGCCTTCGACCTCCACCCCATCATCGCCCGCATCATCGTCAACCGCGGCTTCCGCGACCACGCCGCCATCGATAAGTTCCTCCACGGCCGCCTCAGCGACCTCTACGACCCCTTCCTGCTCCACGGCATGGACGCCGCCGTCGAGCGCGTCCTTGCCGCCATCGCCCGCCGCGAGCGCATCACCATCTACGGCGACTACGACGTGGACGGCATCACCAGCGTCGCCTTGCTCTCCGGCCTCTTCACCCTCATGCACGCCGACTCGGGCTACTACCTGCCCAACCGAATCACCGAGGGCTACGGCATCTCCATGGACGGCATCGAGCGCTGCCGCCAGGACAACACCCGGCTCATCATCACCGTGGACTGCGGCATCACGTCGAACGCCGAACTCGCCCACGCCCACGAGCTCGGCATGGATGTGATCGTCACCGACCACCACGAACCCGGCGACACGCTGCCCGAGTGCGTCGCCGTCATCAACCCCAAGCGCCCCGACAGCACCTACCCCTTCAAGGACCTCGCCGGCGTCGGCGTCACCTTCAAGCTCGTCCACGGCCTCATCAGCCGCGCCGTCGAACGCGGCATGCTCGACCGCGCCCGCGTCAACCTCAAGCGCAAACTCGACCTCGTCGCCCTCGGCACCGTCGCCGACACCGTCGCCCTCCTCGACGAGAACCGCATCCTCGTCAAGCACGGCCTCAGGCAACTGAGCCGCAGCCAACGCATCGGCCTCCAGGAGCTCAAGGCCGTCAGCAACGTCAACGAGGAGATCACCAGCTACGACGTCGCCTACCGCCTCGCCCCGCGTCTCAACGCCGTCGGCCGCCTCGGCGACGCCCACTCCGGCGTCGAGCTGCTCTGCAGCGAGGACGAGAAAGAGGCCTTCAACCTCGCCACCGTCATCGAGCAAAACAACCGCCGCCGCCAGACCATCGAACAGGAAATCCTCGCCGAGGCCGAGGCCCAGGTCGCCGGCACCGTGGACCTCGACGCCACCCGGACCATCGTGCTCTCGAGCGAGCACTGGCACCTCGGCGTCGTACCCATCGTCGCCTCACGCATCGCCAAGACCTACCACCGGCCCGCCGCCATCATCACCACCGACGGCGGCACGGGCAAAGGCTCGGCTCGCAGCGTCGGCGACATTGACCTGCTCGAGACCTTCCGCCAGTGCGAGGACCTGCTCGAGAGCTACGGCGGCCACCGCCTCGCCGCCGGCTTCCAGATCAAACCCGAAAACATCGAGGCCTTCAGCGCCCGCTTCGACCAGGTCACCCGCCGGCGCTTCCCGGGCACGGAACCCTTCATCCCCTCCCTGAGCGTGGAGGTCGAGACCAGCCTGGGCGAGGTGACCCTCGACTTCGTCCGCCAGCTCCAGGTCCTCGAGCCCTTCGGCCACGCCAACCCCCAGCCCGTCTTCGTCTCGCGCGGCGTCTACCTCAAGTGGTCCCCAAAGCTCGTCGGGTCAAACCACCTCAAACTCTGGTTCGAAAGCAAGGATTCGGCGGTCGAAGCCATCGGCTTCTCGATGGGGGGGCTCTTGCCGAGGCTGCGCGAGCGCGAGGCGTCCTACGACATCGCCTACATCCCGCGCCTCAATTACTTCCGGGGCGAGGAGACGGTCCAGCTCCTGATCCGCGACATCAAGTTCGCCGGGGACTCGTAACCCTGGTCGAACCAGGATCCTACTCTGCGTCCTCGGCGCCCTCTGCGGTGCTCCTCCTCTTCATCCACCGCAGAGGGCGCCGAGGACGCAGCAACGCTACGCTTTGGTGACCCGGCCGGCGCGGATGCACTCGGCGCAGACCTTCGCCCGGCGCACGGTCCCGTTCTGCTTGATCCGGATCTTCTGGATGTTCGGCAGGAACCGGCGCTTCGTCACGCCGGTGGTCTTCAGCCCGATCCCGCCCGACTTCTTCGACAAACCACGGCGCGCCACCTGGCGGCCCGCCGAGGGCTGCTTCCCGCAAATCTCGCACACTCGCGACATCGTCTTCTTCCCCGTGCCTCAGCCTCAACCCTCAAGCGTCAAGCCTCAAGCGCCAGGCCGCTTGCATGTTCTTTCAGCTAAGCGCCCTCGGGCGCCTTCTCATCGTCACCGGCGCCCTCACCGGGCTCCCCGGTCACCTCCTCGGCGTCCGGGCCGACATCTCCGGCTTCCCCGGCGACGTCTCCCGCCTTCGGCACCTCACCCTCCGGCTCCTGGGCGGGCACTTCCGGCTCAGAAGGAGCCTCCTCGGCAGGCGCTTCCTCGGCTGGCGGCGCTTCCTCGGCAGCGGGCGCCTCTTCCATGGCGGGCGCTTCCACCTCGGCGGCCGCCTCCGGTTCACCCACCACTTCCTCAGCCGGGGCCGGCTCCTGCTCAGCCGGGGTTTCTTCGGCCGCAGCCGGAGCTTCCTCGGCCATAGCCGGGGCTTCCTCGGCCATAGCCGGGGCTTCCTCGGCCGCAACCGGAGCTTCTTCGCCCACAGCCGGGGCTTCCTCGGCCACAACTGGAGCTTCCTCGGCCACAACTGGAGCTTCCTCGGCCACAGCCGGGGTTTCCTCGGCCACAGCCGGGGCTTCCTCGGCCGCAGCCGGGGCTTCCTCGGCCACAGCCGGGGCTTCCTCGGCCACAGCCGGGGCTTCCTCGGCCGCAGCCGGGGCTTCTTCGCCAGGCGCCGCCACGCCGGCGGCACCAAACGCCTCATCCAGATGCTCGCCCAGCACAGAAACCGCCTCAGGCTTCGGCAGGTCCTCGGGCCGCATCGCCGGCCCGACTTTCTCCGCCTCCCCCCCGGCCTCGGCCAGGTCGTGCAGGTATTCCCGGATGCTCAGCGCGATCTTACGCTCCTGCGCGTCAATGCGCACCACCTTGGCCTTGATCTCCTGGCCCCGGCCCAGCGCCGCCTCGACCTTCTCCACCGGCTTGTCCGCCACCTGGCTCTTGTGCACCAGGCACTCGACCCCGCTCGGCAACGTAACGAACGCGCCGAAGTCCGCCACCTTCGTCACCGTGGCCTCGACCACATCGCCCACGCGCAGCGTCTCCGCCACCTGCTCCCAGGGGTCCGCCTCGAGCTGCTTGAGCCCGAGCGTGATCTTCTTCTCGTCCGGGTTCACCGCCAGCACCACGCACTCGATCTGCTCGCCCTTCTTGAGCACCTCGGAGGGATGGTTGATCTTGCGCGTCCACGACAGGTCCGAAATGTGGATCAGCCCGTCTATGCCCTCCTCGAGCTCGACGAACGCCCCGTAACTCGTAATGTTGCGCACCCGGCCCTTGACCCGCGCCCCCGGCGGG
>CAZJXV010000027.1:0-22624 GCA_964550015.1 uncultured Verrucomicrobiota bacterium | reverse complement strand
TACACGCTCATCTACGCCGAGGTCACCGGCTGCAGCATGGACCCCATCGAGAAGAAGCCCCTGTACCACTTCCTCCCCGGCCGCGACATCCTGAGCCTCGGCACCAAGGGCTGCAACTTCGGCTGCCTCTTCTGCCAGAACTGGCAAACCTCCCAGCGGCCCGACGCCTACTCACAGCGCCTCATGCCCGACGAGGCCGTCGAGCTCGCCCTGCGCGAGCGCTCCCTCGGCATCGCCTACACCTACACCGAGCCCCTGATCTGGTTCGAGTACGTCCTCGACACCGCCGTCCTCGCCCACGAGCGCGGCCTCAAAAACGTCCTCGTCACCAACGGCTTCATCAACGAGGAGCCGCTCGCCGAGCTCATACCCCACGTGGACGCCGCCAACGTTGACGTAAAATCCTTCGACCCCGACTTCTACCGCCGCCTCTGCAAGGGCGAGCTCGAGCCCGTCATACGCACCGTCGAGCGCGTCCGCCCACACTGGCACATCGAGCTCACCCACCTCGTCGTGCCGTTCAAGGACGAGGCCGCCATCCTCGACGACGTCCGCCGCATGCGCGACTGGGTCGCCGACACGCTCGGCCCCGACACGCCGCTGCACTTCTCGCGCTACTTCCCGCACCACAAGCTCGACCTGCCGCCGACGAGCGAGGCCCTGCTCAGGCGCGCACGCGACATCGCCCTCGAGCGCCTCGACTACGTCTATCTCGGCAACATGCGCGCCGAGAACGGCGCAAACACCCGCTGCCCCGGCTGCGGCGCGCTGCTGATCGAGCGCTCGGGCTACCGCGCCCGCGTGCGCGGCCTCACCGACGGCGCCTGCACCGCCTGCGGCCGCACCATCAACATCGTCGAGAAATAGGTAACCATCCTTATGATTGATTCCTCATGGAGACAGCAGCAATGAAACGTTTCATCTGCACGACGATCTGCGCAGCGGTTGCCCTCGCGGCCGTTGCCCTCGCGGCCGCTGCCGCGTACGCCATCCTGCCCGACGACAACTGGGACGCGCCGAAGCCCCAAAAACCCGACCTCTCGGTCATCTACATCGAACGGCTGCCCCGCTACCCCGGCATCTACTGCCGCTACAACGTCGTTGACCACGAGGAGTACGGCCGCGGCGACCAGTTCGCCGACGTGAGAAACCCCGACGAGAAAAAGGTGCCCGCCCCAGGCGACACCGTCACCTTCATCGCCCACGTCAAGAACAAGGGCCCCGTCCGCTCGCTGGCGTGCCGCTGGTTCTGGCTCATTGACGGCAAGGACGTCGAGGCCGGCGCCCTCCCGCCCCTCGACCCCGAGCAGGAGGCCACCTTCGAGCTCACGTGGACGTGGCAGGCCGGCCGGCACTTCATCGCCTTCGAGGTGGACCGCCTCCGCCTCAACGACGAGATCACCCGCCACAACAACTACGTCGTGGACCGGATGGACGCGCTGAGCTTCCACTTCTTCGTCGAGAAAACTGTCTACGACTTCTTCAACACCGTGATGAACGGCCGCTGGGCCTACGGCTTCGAGGACTGGGCCCAGTTCCAAATCGCCCAGATGAACAAGGAGTTCCGCGACACCATCTACCCCTCCTGCCCCAACGGCATCGAGGAACGCGTCCGCCTCGACAAGGTCTTCATCATCCCCGACGGCTGGGGCAGCGCAGGCGGCATGCACGTGCCGAGCGTGGTCGTCCGCCCGCACCCGACGATCAAGGACGCCTGGCAGATCCCCGACCTCGACGACCCGAAGTTCGTCAACGCCAACGACCCGCCAAAAGACGTCAAAGTCCAGACCTACACCAATGGCCTCAGCGGCTGCGACGGCGTCTGGGGCTTCACCGTAGGCCTGCTCAGGGAGCGCGAAAACGGCCTGCACTTCTACACCGACATGCACCGCTGGGTCACCGGCTCCGAATGGCCCCTGCACCACGAGCTCGGCCACCAGCTCGGCCGCGCCGACCACTACCTGCTCCCGGTCCCAGCCAACCAGAACCGCGCCGTGCCCGGCCTCGGCTACGCCCCGCCGAAAGACTACGGCGAGGGCATGATGCACAGCGGCAACTGGGCCCACGACGCCAAGCTCGGCAAGCGCACCTACGCCTGGGACTCGACCTACCGCTTCTACAGCGAGCACACGGCCGCGTCGTTCAACCGCGACAAAGGCGTCCCGCGCGGCATGTTCGGCGAGTACTTCAACGACATCCCCAAGGTCAACGTCTTCACCTTCGTTGACGAAGCGGGCACGCCCGTCGCCGACGCCGCCGTGCGCCTGTACCGCTCGATCGGCCGCGGCTACACCAACCCGGCCATCGCCGAGAAACCCGCCTTCACCGGCGCCACCTCGAACAAGGGTGTCTTCACTCTCAACGAACCCCCGTTCGCCATCATCTTCGCCTGGGGCTCGAACGGCGTCATCCTGTGCGAGCTCGAGGCGGCCGGCAAAAAACTCTACGGCTGGGTCACGCTCCGCGAGTTCAATAAGGCCTACTGGCGCGGCCACCCCGACCGCGCCGAACACACCATCATCGTCAAAGAAAAATAGGGACAGTCACCTATTCTTCGTTGGTGTAAATTCAAGACATGTGGTGGGGCAAGCCGAAAAATAGGTGACTGTCCCTATTTTTCTTCGAGCACTTTGCCGTCGAGCAGCCGCACCGTGCGTTGGCAGCGCGTCGCCACCTCGTCGTCGTGCGTCACCATCACGATCGTGCGACCCGCCTCGTGCAGGCGGCTGATGATGGCCAGGATCTCCTCGCCCGAGTGGCTGTCCAGGTTGCCCGTCGGCTCGTCCGCGAGCAGCAGCACCGGATCGTTCACCAGCGCGCGCGCAATCGCCACCCGCTGCATCTGGCCCCCGCTCAGCTCGTTGGGCCGGTGGTTCATCCGGTCGCTGAGGCCCACCATCTCGATGAGCTCCATGCACCGCTGGCGCCGGCTGTGCGGGTGCACGCCCCGGTAAAACAGCGGCACCTCGACGTTCTCCAGCACCGTGAGCTGCGGCACCAGGTGGAAGGTCTGGAACACGAACCCGATCATGCTGTTGCGGATCGCGCTCAGCCGGTCGTCGCCGAGCTCGGCCACGTTCTGGCCCATCAGGTAATACTCGCCCGCCGTGGGCCGATCCAGACACCCGAGCACGTAGAGCAGCGTGGACTTGCCCGAGCCCGACGCCCCCATGATCGAGATTATCTCCCCCGGCGCCACGCGCAGGTCCATCCCGTCGAGCGCGCGCACCTCGTTCTCGCCCATCATGAAGACGCGGCTCAATCCCCGCGCCTCGACCACGGGGCCGGAAAACTCAGACTCGGTTGACGGGCCGGTGTCGTTCATCGCGCAGCACGCTACTCGGTCTTGGCCGTCGGGTCGTATGGGTACACCTGCTCGTCTTCCTTCAGGCCGTCCGTGACGATGACCGACGTGTTATTCGACTGGCCCAGCGTGATCGTACGCTTCTCCGGACCGCCGGGCGTCTTGACGTAGCAGTAGCGCTTGCCCGGCTCGACGAAAACGGCCTCGACCGGAATCGTAAACACACCGGGGATCTCGTCCACCAGGATGTCCACTCGCGCCGTCAGCCCCGGCCGCAGCCGAGTATATTCGCCCGCGATGTCCACCTCGGCGTCGAACACCTTCACCCCCTGGCTGCGCCAGCCGTCGCGCTCCCGCGCCAACGCCCCGGGCGTGCCCAGCGTGCCCGTGAACTCCCGGTCCGGAAACGCGTGCACCTGGATGGTGGCCGGCAGGCCCTTCTTGACCTTCTTGAAATCCGCCTCGTGGATCTTGATCGCCACCTGCATCTTCGTCACGTTCGGCAACACGATCACCACCTGCCCCTTGAACACGTTCGTGCCGACCGCGATGTCCTCGTCGCTGCGCGAGCGCCAGTGCCGGTCCGCGCTGCCGCTGCCGTAAATGACCAGCCCGTCCGAGGGCGCATACAACTCCATCTTCTTGACCTGCCGCTGGACCTTGGCCTCCTGCTCCTTCTGCTTCTCGTACAAACGCTTGGCCTTCTCGAGATTGGTCTCCATCTCGAGCACGTTGCGCGGGTGCGTGTACTTCTCGAACACCTCGAGCGCCAGCTCGGCCGTCTCGAGGTTCATCTGCGCCTCCTCGACCGCGAGCTTCGCATCGCGCAGCTCCCCCTTGCTGTACAGATGGCGGTGCTCCTCCTTGGGTTGCTGCTCGATGGCTTTCTCCAGCCGCGCCTTGGCCTTGTCCTTGTCGAACTTGAGCTTCTTGAGCTCCTGCGGGTACTCGGCGTTGAGGTACTTGCGCTGGTCCTCCTCGGCCTTGCGGTAGTTGGCCTCGAGCGTGATCAGATCGAGCTCGAGCCCCTCGAGGAAGTTCTCGAGCTCGGTCTTGTCCAGCTCGACCAGCTTGTCCCCCTCGTGAACGAAAGTCCCCTCCTCGATGATCCACACGATCTTCGCCTGCGCCTCCACGTCGGCGACGACCTTCTCGCTCTCCTTCGCACTCAGCACCCCGTCCTCGGTGATGACGATCCGAAGCGTGCCCTTCTTCACCGTGTACAGCCCGGTGCCCGACCCCCGCCCGGCGCGCGTCACCAGCACCGCCGTCAGCACCGCGGCCACACACACCACCGCGCCCGCCGAGAAAAACACCACCCGGCGGCCGTTCGTATTGAAAAACCGTCGGAAACCGCCGCCGTTCATCGAATCAACTCCCGCCATTCCTTGTCGAAATCCAACTGGCCCGTGTCCTTCCGCAACTGGAACGTGGCAATAATATAGTCAACCTGCGCCCGCACGTGCGCGTTTTTCGCGGCCAGCTTCTCGTCCTCCGCCTCTTCCACGTCCCGCGTCGTCGCCTCGCCCCGCTCCAGGTCGGCCTTGGCCCGCTCGTGCCGCTGCTCGGCAAGCTCGACGTTCTTCTCCTGAAAGGCGATCGTCGCCTCGGCCCGTCGCAGCTCGCGCAGCGTCCGGCGCACCTCGAGCACCACCTCGTCGTGCACCCGGTCGGCCCGCCGCTGCGCGCGCGCATACGCGATCAGCCGCTCCCGGTACGACGCCTTCTCCGCCGCCCGGTCCAGCGGGATCGCGTAACTGAGCCCGACCGACCACTCGGGGTCCCCGAACCGCTGGTCACCGAACGACGTCCCGGACTCGGACGTATAGCCCACCCGCGCCGTCAGGTCCAGATCGCCGCGCAGCGCGTTGCGCGCGATCGCCAGCGCCCGCCGCGCGTCCTCGGCCGCGCCGAGCGCGGTCTTCAGGTCAAGCCGGTTCACCAGCGCCGCCTCCAGGCTCGGGCCAAGCGCCGGCTCCGTCGGCGTCACCGCCAGCGCCTTCTCCACGACCACCACCGCGCGGTCCACCGGCAGGCCGAGATCCAGCTTCAGCCGGTCGAGCGCCAGCTCGTACGACTCCCGCGCGTCGTTCAGGTCGTTCTCCGCCCGCAGCACGTTGTTCCTGGCGCGCAGCTCGTCAATCTCGCTCGCCAGCTCTCTCCCTTTCAACGCCGTCGTCCGGTCCCGCAGCCACTTTGCGCCCCCGAGCTTCTCCTCCTGGTTCCGAATCCGCTCACGCTGCTCCGTGAGTTGGTAATACTGCTGGACGATGTCGAGCAGGAACTGCTGCTTGAACAGAATCAGGTCCCGCCCCGCATAGACCAGGTCCCGCTCCGCCTGCGTCAGCTCCTCCCGCGCCACCAGCCGGCCCGCGCCCCTGAGCAACGGCTGTTCGATCGAGAGGCTCACCGACGAGGCGTACGCATCATCATCCTCGCCCCCCTGCAAGCCGCTCGTCTGCGAGCCGCTCGTGCCGACGTCGAGCTGCAACTCCCCGCCCGTCAACAGCCGCCTGGCGATCGCCACGGACGCCCCCTCGCTCGTGACCTCGTCGCTGTCCGTCTCGGCCGCGAGCGTGCTTGTCCAGAGCAGCCCGTAATTATGACGCTGCAGGGAGGTCGAAAGTTGCTGGAGTATAAAACTCTCCTCCTCGTTGAGGAACTGGACGCTGTGCTCGATGCCGATCTCGATGCAGCGCTCGAGCGTGAGCTCCAGCGGCGCCGCCGCCCCGTCAGCCGCCTCCGCGGCCACCGCCGCAGACCACGACCACCCCGCCGCCCCAAGAACAAGCGCCAGGGCAGCCGTCGTCACCCGGGCCCCCGCGTGGATTGTTCGCTTCATCAGCCCCCCGTTTCCGCCTCATCTGTCCTGAGAGAAACCCCTTGTCCGGCTCGCGCGCCCGCACCTATACTGGCGCAAAGGGCTTCCAGCGTATCGCCACACGCCGGGGCGCCGGCACGAGCCGGAGCGCCTATTCGATGAGATTATACCATAAATACATTGTGCGCAAGGTGGCCCTTGTGCTGGTGGTGAGCGCGGTGGTGTGTTCCCTCTCCCTCGCCGTGCTCTACCTCATGCGCCTCGGCAACGAACGCACCCTGGCGGTCCCCCCGCTGCTGGTGCTCAAGCTGTTTGTGTACCTCAACGCGTTCCTCTCCATCTACTCCGTGCCCGTCTCAGTGCTCATCGCCTGCCTGCTCGTGTTCGGCCGCCTCTCGGCCGACAACGAGCTCACCGCCCTGCGCGCAAGCGGCATCGCCCCGCTCCGTGTCTTTGCCTCGACCCTCGCCCTGGGCCTCGTGCTCTGCCTGCCGCTGCTGTGGCTCAATGGCTGGGCCGCCCCCCACAGCAAAGCCAGGCTCACCAACATCAAGTTCGACGCCTTCAGCCTCGACGCGTTCTTCGCCCCGGGCCGCACGATCCAGCTCAAGAACTACACGCTGCACATCGGGGCCGCCAAAAACGGCATCCTCGAGCAAGTCACCATCACCGTGCAATCACCCGAGGGCCGCGCCACCAAGATCGAGGCCGAATGGGGCCAGGTCACCGACCGCCGGCGCGAGGGCAAGGTGCAGCTCGACCTGTGGGAGGTGAAATTCTTCATCGAGGAGGACGCCGCCTCGTCCGGGACGACCACCCAGCTCGTCCGCGAAAACGCCAGGCTCTACCAGATCGTGTTCGATTTCGAGGACATCAAGTCGCGCGCCGGCGAGCTCGCCGACAAGGACGAGCTCACGATGCGCCAGCTCCTCGCCCGCCGCGCCGTCCTGCGGTCACCGCCCGGCGAGGCCGAGCCGACCGAGGAGGAGGCCGCGCTCGCGGGCGCCTACGTCTTCGAGTTCAACAAGCGGCTCGTCTTCTCGCTCACCCCGCTCGTGTTCGCGTTCGTAGGCATCCCCCTCGGCGTGCGCGTACACCGGGGCGAGCGCAGCCTCGGCTCCGCCATCGCCGTGGGCATCGCGGTCGCCTACTACGTGGCCGTCATCGGCATCGAGCAGGGCATCAAGCTGCGCTTCATGGTGCCGAGCGTGCTCGTGTGGATGCCCGCCGTGGCCCTGTTCGGCATCGGCGTGTTGCTCATGCTGCGCGTGAGCCGGGGCCAATGATCCGGCGGCTCGACAGACACGTGCTCACCCGCTTCCTCTCGGCCCTCGCCCTCGTCACCGCCGTGTGCGTGTTGCTCTTCACCGTGCTCGACTTCTCGTCGCGCGCGGCCGCCTTCGTGCGCGAGAAGTTCCCCCCGATCCGCGTGCTCCAGTTCTACTCGTACTACGTCCCCGAAGTGCTCGTCATGCTCATGCCGGTGATCGTCATCCTCGCCGTGGCGTGGAGCATCGGCCGACTCGCCCGCGACAACGAAATCACCGCCATGCGCGCCTGCGGCGTCGGCCCCGCGCGGATCGGCGCGCCCGTGTTCATCACCTGCGCCGTGCTCGCCGCCGCCGTCTTCGTCGTCAACGAACGCGTCGTCACCAAAACACACGCCTACATCCGCGAAGAGCGCCTCCTGCTGCGCCGAAAGCCGCCCAGGGAAATCCTCCCGGCCCAGTACTTCTACACCGACGAGAAGCGCGGCAAACTCTACTTCGAGAAGTACGACGTCAAGAACAAGGTGATGCACGAAGTCAGGTGGGGCCGCCCATTGCGCAAAGACTCACCGGAAATCCAGATCTTCGCCGACCGCGCCGAATGGCTCGGCGGCCACTGGTGGCTCTTCAACGTGCAGATCACACGCATAGACCGATTCAAGAACGAGGAGCTCTCCCCCCTGAGCGACAAACGCATCATGTACGGCTGGAAGCTGCCGCCCGAATACATCACCGGCCAGAAAGGCCCTCAGGAGATGACCCTCGGCGAGCTGGCACGCGCCATCCGCCGCGACAGAGACCTACAGCACGAGCGCGCCATCGAGTACAGCCTCCAGGGCCACCTCAGGGTCGCCCTGCCCATCCTCACCCTGCTCGTGTTCCTGCTCAGCTTCCCCTTCGTCGTCAAGCTCGGCACCGGCGGGCGCCGAGCCGCCGCGGGCCTCGGCGTGGGCCTGCTGCTCTGCTTCGCCTACTACCTCTTCTACGGCGTGATGGCCGCCATCGTGCGCAAGTGGGTGCCCTTCCCCCCGCTCGTGTGGGTCCCCAACCTCGCCTACGGCGCCGCCGGCGCGATCATGTTCCTCAGAATGGGGTAGCCGCCCCCGCCGCCGACCCCCCGGCTCAGAACCCCACGCCGAAGGGCGCCCCGTTCTCCC
This sequence comes from uncultured Verrucomicrobiota bacterium, assembly GCA_964550015.1. Lineage (GTDB taxonomy): Bacteria > Auribacterota > JABMQX01 > JAFGEW01 > JAFGEW01 > CAZJXV01. The sequence goes on along the minus strand of CAZJXV010000027.1, from coordinate 14,074 downwards.
ATTCCTCAGGCTGCGCCCACGGCAGGTCGGAATCGTCGTCCACCGTCTCCGGCTGGCAACCCGCACCAAGGAGGCCGAAGGCCATCACGAGCAAGACAAAGCACAACCACTTCGACAAGCGTTTCATCGTGCGCCCCTCTCTCAGCCTCCGATGTCGCATCAGAACTTCCTGGCCCCGTCGCTGACCTGCACCTCGTCCTGCATCCAGTCCAGGACCAGATCGGCCGCGGCCATCTTAGTGTACACCTTTTCCACCTGGCACTTGCCAATAAATTTCTTGCCCCGGTGCAGGATCAGCACCATGCCCTTCTCGACCCCGTCCCGGGCGCCGACGTCCACCACGACGAAGTTATAGCGCCGGTTCACCACGAGCACCTTGCCCTTGATCCGCACGCCCGTCACCACCTTCACCGTGCCGATCGGGACCCCGCCCGCCTTGTCGCCGACCAGGGCGGCGTACTTCATCTCGAGCTCGCGCTTCTCCGCGCGCACCTCATCGAGCTCTTTCTCGATCTCGCTGCCCTCGCTCGTCGGTGTCATCCCCGCCGCCTCGTCGCCGGCCACGTCGGCCCCGCCGACGGCCTCGGCCCTGCCGACGACTTCGGCCCTGCCGACGGCCTCTTCCGGCCCTCGCACGCCCGCAATCACCAGCGGCCCTTCAGGCGGCTCTTCAGGCGGCCCTTCAAGCGAACGCTCAGCGGCCTCCAGCTCGGCCTCGAGCTCCTCGATCCGCGCGGCATACTCCTGGGCGCGACCCGTCTGCGCGTCACGTTCGCGCTCGAACACCCCCGCGATCCGCTCCGCCTCGTCCACCTTCTCCTGGTACTCGGAGATCTCCGTCCGCGCCAGCGTCAGGTCGCCCTCGAGCTGCTTGATGCGCTCGGCGTCCTCGGCCCGGGCCTCGGCATGCGCCTCCTCGGCGCTCTTGTACTTATTATAGAACAGGTACGAGCTCGCCGCGGACCCCAGCACGAGCAAACCCGCAACGAAAACGGCCAGCTTCGGTTTGTCCATGGTCGCCTCTCCCGCTGCACCACTGTTTCCTGTAGCACGCGGGCGCCCCCCGGTCAAGAGCGCCGCGCCCGGACGGCCCTTTCACATTGCGGCCCAGGCACCTGGCTGATACAGTCCCCGCAACCGCTCACCCGGACAGGTGCCTATGCCGCTACTGCTCAAAGCCATCCTGCTCGGTGTCATCCAGGGCGTCACCGAGTTCCTCCCCATCAGCAGCTCCGGTCACCTGGTCATCTTCCACGACCTGTTCAACTTCCACGACATCTCCGTGCTCTTCGACGTGTTCCTGCACGTCGGCACCCTCGTCCCCGTCGTCATCGTGTTCCGAAACGACATCCGCGCACTCCTCACCACGCGGCGCCGGTGGCTGGCGCTGCTCGCGCTCGGCACGGTGCCCATCGTCCTCGCCGGGCTGTTCCTGCGCCACGGCATCGAGCGAGAGTTCCAGACCATCCGCTGGGTCGGCCCCTTGCTGCTTGTCAACGGCGGCATCCTGCTCGCGGGCGGGCGGCTCGCCGCGCGCCTGCGGTTCGCCGCGCGCCTGCGCCGCACCCAGGCCCCGGGCTGGCTCCACGCCGCCGCCGTCGGCATCGCCCAGGCCGTGGCCCTGCTCCCGGGCATCTCGCGCTCGGGCACCACCATCTCCACCGGCCTCGCCACCGGCCTCGATCGCGAGGACGCCGCGCGCTTCTCCTTCCTGCTCGCCATCCCCGCCATCCTGCTGGCGCTGGCCGCCAAGCTCAGGGACGTTGTCCGGGGCGCGGACGCCGTGGCCGCGCACATGTGGGCGCCCATTGTCGTGGGCACACTCGTCTCCATGCTCGTCGGCTACGCCGCGCTCAGGGCGCTGCTCGCGGTCGTGCGGCGGCGCAGGCTGGGCTGGTTCGGCTGGTACTGCCTGGCCGTCGGCACCGCGCTCCTCGTATACCGCCTCATCCGCTAGGCCGGCGAAACAGGGATTGTCCTCATCTTCTCGACCGCATTTCTCACAGCGCACAGCGCGGGAAAAAATGGGGACTGGCACCTATTGTTCGTGGATGCCGGACACATTCGACACACCGTGGCACAGAACAACAGGTGCCTGTCCCCATTTTTTGGTGCCCTTTTCCTTCTCTGCGTGCTCCGCGTCTCTGCGAGAGATCCTGGAGCGTATTCGGCAGCGCGGCGATCGGCCAAGAAACCTCTCGATGAGAACACCCCTGCCCCGCCGGTTAGGGTCTTCAATAGGGCTTGCACGCGCGCCCCCCTCGTGCGATACTGCGGCGGGTAGGCGTGAGGAGACGATGGGAGCCTCGCGCATCGCATGGCGCTCAAACGGCGGCGCGACAACAAACGGACACCGTCCCGCAAGCACGCGGAACTGCAGGCGCTGCTGTGGCTCGGCCTCGCGGCGCTGATCGCCCTTGCCCTCTTCTTCTACGATCCCGCCAACAACCCCCTGCTCACGACCGACGCCAACGCCTCGGGCCACAACTACACCGGCATGGCGGGCGCGGCGGCCGGCTACGTCTTCCTGTTCCTGCTCGGACTCACCGCCTATCTCATCCCCGCCTTCCTGGTCGTGCACGCCGTGTTGCTCTTCGTGCGGCGGCCGATGTCCCGGCTCGCGCTCAAGATGCTCCTGCTCGCCGTGCTGGGCGTCTCGGCCGCGTGCCTGCTCGAGCTTCAGCGCCCCGTCCCCGACGGTGGCCGCTTCGACTACCTCGCCACCATGGAAGGCCCCGGCGGCTATGTGGGCCACCACCTCGTCCGGCGCGTGCTCCGCCCGGGCATCGGCCTGGTCGGCACGGCGACCCTGGCGACCGTGGCATTTCTGGCGGCCCTGGTCGGCATCACCCAGATCCAGCTCTATCCCGCCCTGCGCGCCATCGGCCGCGGCAGCGCAGCGGCCGGTCGCGGCATCGGCCGCGGCATCAGCCGCGGCGGGGCCGCGCTCTGGGCCGCCCTTAGCCGAGGCGTCGAGCGCCTCCGCACAGCCATCCGCGAGCACCGCGAGCGCCGCGCCACCGTGCGCGAGGAGCTCGCCCGCGCCGGCGCCTCCGCACGCAGCCGGGGCACCGCCCGCGCCGCCGCCGCCCCGAGACGAGCTGTCGCGTCCGCCGCCGCCCCGAAAAACCGGCGCGCCGCGCCGAAGACCGCGCCCCAGGCCCCGCCGCCCAGGCCGGCCGCGCGCGCCGAGTTCGACACCTACCGCCTCCCGCCCCTCGAGCTGCTCGAGACCGGCCCCCAGCCGAGCAAGCGCGACGTGATCGAGACCCAGAAGGCCAACGCCGCCAAGCTCGAGGAGACCCTGAGCCACTTCAACATCGAGGCCACCGTCGGCGAGATACACCGCGGACCCGTCATCACACGCTACGAGCTCCACCCCGCGCCCGGCGTCAAGCTCCAATCCATCACCCAGCGCGCCGACGACCTCGCCCTCGCCCTCAAGGCGCTCAGCGTGCGCATCATCGCGCCCATCCCCGGCCGCGGCGTCGTCGGCATCGAGATCCCCAACGAGCAGAAAAGCTTCGTCTACCTCAAGGAGGTGCTCGCCTCCGACGCCTTCCACAAGTTCAAGGGCCGCATCCCCATCGGCATCGGCAAGTCCGTCTCCGGCGAGGTCGTCATCTCCGACCTCGTCGACATGCCCCACCTCCTGATCGCCGGCACCACCGGCTCGGGCAAGAGCGTGTGCATCAACTCGCTGCTCGCCACGCTGCTCTACACCATGCGGCCCGACGAGCTCAAACTCATGCTCATCGACCCCAAAAAAGTCGAGCTCTCCGACTACAACGGCCTGCCCCACATGCTCGTGCCCGTCATCACCGACTCGAAAAAGGTCGCCCGCGGCCTGCACTGGCTCGTCAACCAGATGGAGAAACGCTACGACTACCTCTCCGAGGCCGGCGTGCGCAACATCGAGGCCTACAACGCCCGACCCATCCCCAAAACCCCCGCCGTCCGCGTCAACGACGCGGGCGAGGCCGAGGACCCCCTGCCCGACCGGCTGCCCTATATCGTCACCGTCATTGACGAGCTCGCCGACCTCATGATGATCGCCCCCGCCGAGATCGAGAACGCCATCCGCCGCCTCGCCCAGCTCTCGCGCGCCGTGGGCATCCACCTCGTGTTCGCCACCCAGCGCCCGTCGGTCGACGTCATCACCGGCGTCATCAAGGCCAACTTCCCCACCCGCGTCGCCTTCCAGGTCGCCTCCAAGGTGGACTCGCGCACCGTCATAGACACCGTCGGCGCCGACAAACTCATCGGCAACGGCGACTGCCTCTTCCTGCCGCCGGGCTCCGGCCGCCTCGTACGCGCACAGGCCACGTACCTGAGCGACCCCGAACTCAGGCACGTCCTCAAGTTCATCAAGGACCAGGCCGAGCCCGCTTACGACGACACCGTCCTCGCCGGCGGCGACGATATCGAGGGCGCCGTGGGCGAGATCTTCGACGACGACCTGTTCGACAAGGCCCTCGCCCTCGTCAAGGCCAAGGGCGAAGCGTCCGCCTCGTTCCTCCAGCGGCGCATGCACATCGGCTACGCACGCGCCGGCCGCCTCATCGACCTGATGGAAGCCCGCGGCCTCGTCGGCCCCGCCCGCGGCTCCAAGCCCCGCGAAATCCTCGTCGCCATCGCCGACGAGGAGTAAGAGACCTCTCGCAGAGACGCAGAGACAAAAAAAAGGGCCGCGGCAGGTGTGGTGGCCCGCCGCGGCCGGGGGTGATCGTCTCAATACTTGTCCGGATCCAACGCCTTGAGTCTCGGAATGATCAACGTCTGCCCGTCTATGAGCTTTGTCGGCTCGATGCCGGGGTTGGCCGCCATGATCGCAGCCCGCCGCTTCGCGTCCGATCCCCAACCCGGCGGAGTGTCGTCCTTGTATATCGTGGTGGCCAGTCCCGAAAACGTGTCCCCCGGCCGGATAGTGATCGTGAAGTATTGGTCAATATGCGCCTTGTTGTCCTCCCACCACGTGCGCCACTTCTGCTTCATCTCGTGCCGGTGCTTTGTCTGGCCAGGGCCCTCGCCGTAGAAGCGCAGATGAAACCAGCGCTCCAGTTGCCCCATCGCTGGATCGCCGTTCCAGCTCGTGGCGCTATCCATAGCTTCCAGGAGCAACGGAATCGCCGCCTCGTCCCGGTACTCGCACAACGTAAGCCCCACCGCCTCGCGCACCTCGGCGCTCCCGTCGTCTGTCATCGCGCGCAGGGTTTGGACGGCGTCGGCTTTCTCGAGGCTCGTTTGGACGCCGCATACAGCCGCGCGTCGAACCTTGGCCTCTTCGTCGCCAAGCGCCTTCAGCAAGACGTCCTTGTCGACCTTCACGCGAAGGTTGTCCAGACTCCGGAGTGCTTGCTCTCGCACGCGCGCGTCGGAGTCGCTGCGCGCCGCGTCCTGAAGCGCTTGAACGGCCTCGGCTCGGGCGAGCTCCTTGGCTGCCCGGAGCCCAGCCATCACCCCCGCCCCCATCAGGCGGACTTCGGGGTCTTCGTCCGTCTTGACCAAGTTGACGAGTTCCGGCACGCCTGTGGGCGCCATCGCGCAGAAGATGCCGGCAACCGTCCAGTCTCCGTTCCTAACGTGCTCGATGAGAAAAGGCACGGCCGCCTGACCCATGGCGACGAGCTCCTTCTTGGCGGCCTCGGCCTTCCGCCATTCAGCTTCCGGCGGCTTGAGGCCGCGGCAGTAGAACCGGCTCGCTTCGTCAATGAGTTTCTCTATGCGAGCCGCCTCTTCCTCCTGTACCTCGCCGCCCAAGGCTTGTGCCGGAAATCCGACCATGACAAGGACCGCCAACAGGACCCCGTTGAGCAACCGCAGTCTCTCCATGGCACGACACCTCCTCCGATTGCGAGCAGACTCATCCGCTAGGTACATCGACCCGCTCCTGTCGTCAATGTTCCACATCTGAAGTCCTTACTCTGCGCTCTCTGCGTCTTCCCGTCCTCCGTAGCCTTGGCGAAGGAGGATGCGAGAGACACAAAAAAAGCCGCGGCAGGTGTGGTGGCCCGCCGCGGCCTGTGTGATTTTGGTCTGCTGTGTCGAAGCGTGCGATCTGCTCCCTTACCGGTCTCCGCCGGCGCTTCCGCTCGATCCGCCTCCAGGTGCGGAAGCGGTCTCGCTGCGGCTCCGGCCACTTCGGCGGCGCCCGCCCCGGCGCCGGCGCTTGGGCGGTCGGTCGCCGCTCTCGGCGTCGCGTTCCCTCGAGCGCGAGCTCGAGAGCGCCGGCGCGGGCGTGCGACCCGGCTGGCCCGGCGCGTACGAGCGCCGTCCGCCCAGCGTCGAGCCGCAGAAGCGGCACCGCGTGGCCACGTCGAGCACCGTCATGCCGCACGCCGGGCACGTCTTGGTGCGCTCGCGCACGAAGCCGCGCGGCGGGGCCAGCACGGCGCGCACGCCGAACACGGCCAGCGCGACCATCGCGGCCGCATAGAGCACATACGCGATGAACTGCCCGAGCAGCAGGCTCGAGCCGCCGACCGCGATCGCGGCCAGGCCGGGCGCGCCCGCGTACACGAGCGGCATCACGATATGCCCCACGAAGGACCACACGAGAAAGTGGGTCGCCACGGCGATCAGCGCCGCGGCCACCATCAGAAACAGGATGGGCATGCCGTAGCTGCGCAGCGACTCGACAAACTCATTCCGCCGCCGGCGCCGGTCCTCCGCCGACGCCGCGAGCGCGTTCGCCTCGTCACGCACGTTGAACAGCGTTTCGATAGCAGACCGTAGTCGTTCAGCCATAGTGTCTCCTGCCCATATTCAGGGGGTGCATGGCAGGCCGCGCGCCCGCGAGGCGCCCGCACGTAAGGCCGCCGCGCAACGCCGCTTGAGGCAGGAACGTTCCGTACGAAACATTCCCGCCCGCCGCGCGGCGCACAGCCCCGGACGGCGCCCGCAGGGGACCTGCCGATGGTTAGCGTGACTGACGAGCAATGGAGAGGAAGCTGCGCAGGATCCGCGTGCCCGGCTGCGTGAGGATGGACTCGGGATGAAACTGCACGCCGAAGGTCGGGTGCTCGCGATGGCGCAGGCCCATCACCTCATCCCGGTCGGTCCACGCCGTCACGACGAGCGCCTCGGGCAACGTCTCCCGGCGCACGATGAGCGAGTGGTAGCGGGTCGCCTCGAACGGGTCCTCGACCCCCTCGAACAGCCCGTCGCCCGTGTGATGGATGGGCGACACTTTGCCGTGCATCAACCGGTCGGCACGGTCCACGACCCCACCAAAAACCTCTCCAATGCATTGGTGGCCCAAACATACTCCCAGAATGGGAATCCTGCCTGAGAAAGAGCCAATGACATCCTTCGAGATGCCCGCGTCCCTGGGCGTGCCCGGCCCCGGCGAAATCACGATCGCCTCGGGCCCGAGCGCCTCGATCTCCGCGACGCTCGTTGTGTCGTTGCGCCGCACCTCGAGCCCCTGCGCACTCGCGCAGCCAAGCTCGATCTCGCCCAGGTACTGAACCAGGTTATACGTAAACGAATCGTAGTTGTCAATCACGAGCAACATCTGTGCCGTCCTGCTCCAGGAAAATAGGGACAGTCACCTATTTTTCCGTGACCTGGCGGTCCTTCCGAATCGCATGCGAACGAAAAATAGGTGACTGTCCCTATTTTCCGTCTTGAGCTGTGCACATCGGTGGTGAATTCTCCTAGTAGCTCTCCGCCAAGGTGATAGCCTTGAGCATCCCACGCGCCTTGTTGCGCGTCTCCTCGTACTCGCGCTCCGGCACCGAATCGGCCACGATGCCCGCGCCGGCCTGGATGTAGCACGTGCCGTCCTTGACGATAATCGTGCGGATCGTAATGCAGCAGTCCAGGTTGCCGCTGAAGCTGAAGTAGCCCACCGCCCCCGCATACGGCCCGCGCCGCGTCTTCTCCAGCTCCTCGATGATCTCCATCGCGCGGATCTTCGGCGCGCCGCTCACCGTGCCCGCCGGGAAGCTCGCCTTGAGCACGTCGAACGCGCTGCGCCCCGTCTCGAGCGCACCCACCACGCTGCTCACGATGTGCATCACGTGGCTGTAGCGCTCGATCACCATCAGCTCGGGCACCTCCACCGTGCCGAACTCGCTCACCCGCCCGACGTCGTTGCGCCCCAGGTCCACCAGCATGATGTGCTCCGCGCGCTCCTTGGGATCGGCGAGCAGCTCCCGCTCGAGCGCCGCGTCCTCCTCGGGCGTCGCCCCGCGCGGCCGCGTGCCCGCGATGGGCCGCACCTCGACGCGCCCGTCCTCGCAGCGCACGAGGATCTCCGGGCTCGCGCCCACCACGCCCAGACCGCCCAGCTTGAGGTAATACATGTACGGCGAGGGGTTGACGCTCCGCAGCGCGCGGTAGATGTCGAACGGCTCGGACCGCGTCTCCACCTCGAAGCGCTGGCTCAACACCACCTGGAAAATGTCGCCGGCCCGGATGTACTCCTTGCTTCGCTCGACGATCCCCTCGAACTCGGCCTGCTCGAACGTCGAGCGCACGCGCGCCGGCTCGGGCGTCTCGATCCGCTCGACCGCCGCGTGCCGCGCCGGCTGCACGAGCATGTTGACCACCCGGTCGATCGTGCGGCACGCCGCGACGTAGGCCGCGGCCGGGTCGTCCTCGACGTGCGCGTTCGACACCACCCGGATCGTGTGGTTGATGTGGTCGAAGATCAGGATGGTGTCCGTCATCATGAAGTACAGCTCGGGCAGCCCCAGGTCGTCCGGGTTCTCCTGCGGCACCGCCTCGATGTACTGGATCGCGTCGTAAGCGACGTAGCCGACCCAGCCGCCGAAAAACCGCGGCAACTCCGGCAGCTCGACGACCCGGTAGCGGCCGAGCAACTGCTCGAGCTCATCGAGCGGCGTGCCCGCGCACGTGTACGTCCTCGTCGCCCCGCGCTCGACGAGCGTGATCTCGCGCCCCCGCGAGCGGAAGATCACCCGCGGCTCGGCCCCGAGGAAACTGTACCGGGCGATCTTCTCCCCGCCCTCGACGCTCTCGAGCAGAAACGCGTGGTCGGCCCGGGCAATCTTGCTGAACGCCGACACCGGCGTCTCCATGTCCGCCATGAACTCGCGGTACACGGGCACCAGATTGCCCTGCGCCGCCAACTCGATGAATTGCTCCTTGTCCGGGTAGTACATCGCGAAACGGCCCTACTCCGTGTCGCCGGCCGGGCCCGAGACCGGCGTCGCCTCGATCGTCACCGGCTCGAACGCCCCAAACCCCTCGGGAAAGCCGTCAATCGCCGCCGGCGTGCCGATCACCAGGATCGTCGCCCGGTCGGGATGGATCAGCCGCGTGGCCACGCGCACCAGGTCCCTCTTGGTGATCGCGCGGATGATGTCGAGGTAGCGCTCGAGGTAGTCCATCGGCAACCCGATGCTCTCGATCTCCACCTTCTGCTGCACGATCCGCTCCGCCGTCTGGAAACGGAAAATGAACTGGTTCTCGATCGCCTTCTTGGCGCGCGCGAACTCCTCGTCGGTGACCTCCTCGCGACGCACCCGCTCGAGCTCGTCGAGCACCATCAGCACGGCCTGCTCGGTCGAGTCCGTCTTGGTGAAGCAGTAGGCGAAGAAAAACCCCGGGTAGCGCGGCGCGAAGAAGTAGCTGCCCACGCTGTAGGCGAGCCCCGCCTTCGTGCGCACGCTCTCCATGAGCCGCGAGTTGAACCCCGAGCCGCCCAGGATGTAGTTCAACACATACGCCGCGTAGTAGTCCGGGTCGAGCCGGTCGATACCCAGGTGCCCGATGACGATGTTCGACTGCACGATGTCCTTCTCGACAAACTTGAGCGAGCGCGCGAACCCCGCCGGCACCGGCGGCGGCTCCGCAATCTCGAGCGCCGCCCGCGGCCAGTCACCAAAAAACTCGTTGAGCTTCCCGAGCATCTCGTCACGCTCGAAATCACCCGACACCCCCATGATGATGTTGTTCGGGTGAAAGAACGCCCCGTGAAACGCGACAAGGTCGTCACGCGTGATCGCCGCCACCGTCTCAGGGTAGCCGATCACGCGCCGCGCGTACGGGTGCGCCCCGTAGAGCAGCTCGCGGAACTCGCGGAACAGCGTCTCCTCCGGATCGTCGTTCTCGCGGCGGAACTCCTCGGCAAGCTCCGCCTTGCGCAGCCCGATCTTCGCCTCGTCGAAGCGCGGCCGCCGCACGATGTCGGCGAAGATCCCGAGGCCCGTGTCCAGGTCCTTGCGGAGCACATCGAGCGTGGCGAGGCCCCGCTCGCGCTCGATCGAAACCTCCACGCGCGCAGCCACGAACTCGAGCGCCTCGTTGACCTCGTCCGGCGACATCGCCGCCGTGCCGCCCGTGCGCATCACGGCCCCCGTCAGCGAGGCGAGCCCCGCCTTCTCGGGCGGCTCGTAGATCTCCCCGGTACGGACCAGCGCGTAGATCTTCACAAGAGGCAGCATGTGGTCCTCCATCAGGTAGACCACCATGCCGTTCTCGAGCACCAACCGCTCGACCTCGGGCACCGCGAACTCCAGCGGTGTGACCTCGAGCGTCCGCGGGTCAACGACTCGCGACCAATCGGTCGCCACCGGCACGGCGCCCCGATCGCCGGCGGCCGGGGCGGGCGTCGCCCTCCCCGAGGGCGCAGTGCAGCCGGCAAGCACGAGCAACCAGGTCACCGCGAGCACGGCAGCCGCTGGGACACTCTTCATCGTCGTCCAAACCCTCGCCACGTGCGTGTCCGTCTTACCACCAGGTCTCTCTCCACCGATCATCGAGGAGCCGTCTGTGACTGTCAAGACGGAACTTGCGTCCGCCGGGCCGCGCGCACGCGCCCCGAGCCACCCCTGGGACACGCGCGCGGAGAAACAAAAACACTTGACTCCCCAGCGGCCGTGCCCTACGATGCCGCCCTGTCTTGACCTCCGCCGGCTCTTGCGGCCTCGCGCACCGGTGCCCGGACTCTTTAAGCGTGCGTGATCTTCGCGCAGGATGGGGGAGGATCACTCTCGGAGGAGGGTTCCTCTGGTACTTCCGCAGCCGGAATGCTGCTGGCGTGCCATTTTCCTTCGAGTTGTAATAGTTTGCCGCTCAGGCAGTTGGCGTCTCGGCGCTTGCCCCATCGGCGGCGCCGGTGCCCTGGCAAGATCCCGTGGCATACTCCTTGCAGTATGCCCAGGAGGAGCAGTGTCCTGCCGGTCAGTTCCACCATCCCGGCAGGAAAAAGCAATCATCAGATAACGTCTAACAGACAGAGGAGAAGGCATGATGCTAAAACTCAGGAAATCACGGGCGGGTTTCACGCTGATCGAGCTCCTCGTGGTGATCGCGATCATCGCGATCCTCGCGGGGATGCTGCTGCCGGCTCTGGCGCGGGCCCGCGAGCAAGCCCGCAGGGCCGCGTGCCTGAGCAACCTCAAACAGCAGGGGCTTGGGCTGAAGCAGTACGCGCAGGACTTCGAAGAGAAGTACCCGTGGCAGTTCGGCGCCACCAACTGGGGCAACGCGTGGCGGGACCTGGGTCTCATGTACCCGAACTATATCACGGCCATCGGCGTCTACCTGTGCCCGAGCTCGAAGGACCGGAAGTTCGACCCCATGTGCGATTCCGGCGCCAAGGAGGACTATCCGTTCGAGCCCTTCCGGAACAACGTCAAAGAGCGCATTAGCTACAGCTACTGCCTCGACTTCACAGGCAACGATCCCAATGGCAGGACCTCCTGGGGCGAGAACACGAAGTCCACGGTCCGGATCATGGCCGACAAGAAGGCCGCCTACGAGATCGGCTCGTCCCAAAACGACAAAACGAAGGCCAACCACAAGGACGACGGCCGCCAGGTGCTGTACCAGGACGGCCACGTCAAGTGGAAGTCGGGCAAGAAGGGCCTCGACCCAGAGCCCGATGACCCGGATATCGCCCCGGACGACCAGACCTCGTACGTTGGATGGTGGTCTGATCCAGCGTTCTACAACGAGTAGACCTCCAGGTCGGCTCGACTTGAACTGAATCTGACAAGGGGGCGGTGCGACACACTGCCCCCTTTCTATGTCTGTGCGCGGTGGGTTGCGCCGAAGGCGTGACAGCCCCGCGCGTATCCGGTATCCTTGGGCGCCGAGTGCCTTGGCGCCCGGTGCACCCGCTTCCAGCGTGGACGAGAGGAACGATGACCGACCCGACGCAGGCACGACTCGCCGAACGCGTGCACGCATTCGACTCCTCCGGCATCCGCAAGGTCTTCGACCTCGCCCAGCAGCTCGAGGCCCCCATCAACCTCAGCATCGGCCAGCCCGACTTCGACGTGCCCGATCCGGTCAAGGCCGAGGCGAAACACTGGCTCGACGCCGGCTTCAACAAGTACACGCTCACCCAGGGCATCCCCGAGCTGCGCGACCGCCTCCGCGCCAGGTACGAAACCCAGGGCATCGAGGTCGGCGACGTGCTCGTCACCTCGGGCGTCTCCGGCGGCATCATGCTCGCCCTGCTCGCACTGCTCAACCCCGGCGAGGAAGCCCTTGTCCCCGACCCCTACTTCGTCATGTACAAGCACCTGACGAACCTCATCGGCGGCGTCGCCCGCTTCGTGGACACCTACCCCGACTTCACCCTCGACGCCGAGGCCGTCGAGGCCGCCATCACCCCCCGGACCCGCCTGCTCTTCGTCAACACCCCGGCCAACCCCACCGGCGTCACACTCGACGAGGCCGCCGCCCGCGCCATCGCCGCCGTGGCCGAGCGCCACGACCTCGTCATCATCTTCGACGAGATCTACGAGCACTTCCACTACGATTCCGCCCCCGTGAGCCTCGCCCGGTACTGGCCCAAGACCCTGATTCTCAACGGCCTGTCCAAGTCCCACGCCATGACCGGATGGCGCCTCGGCTGGGCCGCCGGCCCCGCCGAGATCATCCGCGAGATGATCAAGGTGCAGCAGTACTCGTTCGTCTGCGCCCCCTCGTTCGCTCAAAAAGCCGCCCTCACCGCCCTCGATGCCCCGCTCGACGAGGCGCGCGACGCCTACCGGCGCAAGCGCGACCTCGTCTACGAGGGCCTCAAGCAGCGGTTCAACGTCGTGCGCCCCAGCGGCGCGTTCTACATCTTCCCCGAAGCCCCCGGCGGCGACGGCGCCGCCTTCGCCGAGCTCGCCGTCCGAAACAACGTCCTCGTCGTGCCCGGCAACGTCTTCAGCGAACGCAACACGCACTTCCGAATCGCCTTCGCCGCGCCCGACAAAACCTTGCGCCAGGGCATCGAGATACTCAACTCACTCGCCTAGCAGACTGTGGCGGAAAGCGCGTGTCAGTCGAGAACGATCGGGGTGCGAGCATCCCGACCAGACGGATCGGGCCCGAGTCCTCGAAGAGGACGACATCTTGTTAGCCACGGGTGTCAGGGCCTGTTGAAAAACTCCGCCTTTGCCCTTCGCAGCTTTGCCCCGAAGGGGCTGCATAGAACAGCCCAGGGTCAGCGAAGCGCCACCCTGGGTACAAACGCCGCAACAAACCGAAGCATAGCCTGAAGGGCTTACATAAACGGAGTTTTTCAACAGGCCCGTGAACCCGTGGACAAGCGGTCAGAAAAAGAGACTCCGAAGCCCCCGCAGGGGGCGGCATCTGGTATACAGAGCGCGTCCTGGGCGGAAGAGAGCCGATGTCACCCCCTGCGGGGGTTCAGCGATCTCGTGCGGCCCTTGCTACCACGGGCTGACACCCGAGCCTACAAGATGACGCCCTCTGCGAGGGCTCGAACCCGGCAGAGGATCGCGTCCAGAATTCAAGGGCACTTGCGGGATACTGAACCAAGCAGGCTCAACAGGCCCGGAGCTTTGACGATGGCAGCAAAGAAGATCGACTCGCCCCCCGCCACCAAACGCACGTGGTACGCCGACGGCCTGCGCTTCGAATGCACCGCCTGCGGCCACTGCTGCCGATGGGGCGCCGGCTACGTCTGGATCAACGAGCGCGAGATCCACGCGATCGCCGACCACCTTGGCCTCGACGTCCTCGAGTTCGCCCGCCGCTACGTGCGCCGCGTCGGCACCGCCCACAGCCTCATCGAGCTGCCCGACTACCGCTGCATCTTACTCGACGAGAACGAGCGCTGCCGCGTCTATCCCGTCCG
>CAZJXV010000026.1:0-22662 GCA_964550015.1 uncultured Verrucomicrobiota bacterium | reverse complement strand
TGGAACATGATCTTTCTCGAGCGCGGGTACGTGGACAACATCAAGGCGCTGCAGTGCCCGAGCGACGACGTGGAGAATAACCGGGTGTTCGGCTACGACTTCGCGAGCTCGCACCCGGATAACGACCCGTACCTGTGCAGCTATAGCGGGGCGTATGCGCTCACGGACCTGGTGTGGAACTGGTACGAGGTCGGCGACATGCCCATTCACCGGGTGCTCGACCGCTGGGAGTACCAATCCTACCAGGTCCTGTTGGGCGAGTGCGAGGGCACGTACCTGACGAACCACTGGTGGGTGTACGACGGCTGGTACAAGATGCAGTTCCCGGGTGAGCGCCATGACTACAAGCTCAACTACGTGATGCTCGACGGGAGCGCGATCCGGATGATCGTGCCGGAGGACCGGACGAAGGTCGAGCAGGTGGACTGTGACACCCCGTCGAGCAACGAGAGCGGGATGGTGCACGTGTGCTTCTGGGACCGGTATCGGAAGAGCCTCTGGATGCATCAGTAGCAGCGCACGCGGGGCGGCCTGTTACTGCGAGTGTTTCGTCGGCACGAACGGGCGACGTGCCGAGTGGGGCGGTGAGGCGCCATGTGGGACTACTCGGACAAGGTCAAGGACCACTTCTTCAACCCGCGCAACGTGGGCACGATTGAGCAGCCCGACGGCGTGGGGGAGGTCGGCTCGCTCGCGTGCGGCGACGCGCTGCGGCTGACGTTCAAGCTCGACGAGGATGGGCGCATCGCCGACGTGAAGTTCCAGACGTTCGGCTGCGGGAGCGCGATCGCGGCGAGCTCGGCGCTCACCGAGATGGTCAAGGGGATGACCCTGGAGGAGGCGGCCAATATCACGAACCGGGACATCGCCGACTATCTCGGCGGGCTTCCGGAGGAGAAGATGCACTGCTCGGTGATGGGCCGCGAGGCGCTGGAGGCGGCGATCGCCAACTACCGCGGCGAGCGGGGGGTCGAAGAGGACGAAGGCGAGATCGTGTGTCACTGTTTCGGGGTCACCGACCGGCAGATCGAGCGCGCGATCAAGGAAAACGGGCTCACCACGGTCGAGCAGGTTACGTACTACACCAAGGCGGGCGGCGGCTGCGAGCAGTGCCACCCGCAGCTTCAGCAGATCATCGACCGGATAATCCGGGACACGGGCGGCGGCATCAAACGGATCCCGGTGGCGACGAAGCCGAAGCGGCTGACGAACGTCGAGAAGATCAAGCGGATCGAGGAGACGATCGAGCGCGAGGTGCGCCCCGTGCTGCGCAAGGACGGGGGCGACATCGAGTTCGTGGACTTCGAGGGGGACACCGTGTACGTGGGGCTGCGGGGCACGTGCAGCGCGTGCGCGCTCGCAGGGGTGACGCTCAAGGACTTCGTCCAGAAGAAGCTGCGCGAGTTCGTCGTGCCCGATCTCAAGGTCGAGGAATGGTCCGAGCGCGAACAGAAGTAATGCCGGCGCACCGGGTGCGGCGCGGCACAGGCCGTGGGCCCGGGCTGCGTCGTCTGCTCTCGTGCGTGGCGGCGATCGTTCTGGTGGCGCAGGTGTGGCCTGCTGCGGCCGCGAGGGAGCTCGACCCCAAGGACGAGTCGGCGCAGGTCTTCCGCGTGGGGCTGGGCGTGTATCGGGAAATCTCGGCGGAGAAGGGCGCGGTGATACTGGCCCGGGCGGCGAAGCTGGACCCGACGAACGCGCTGTGTGCCATCTATCTGGCGGAGGCGATCTACGCGACAGGCGACCGGAACGCGGCGAACGAGGTGGCGGCGGAGATCCCGAAGCTCGTGCGTGACCGGGCGCTGTTGTATTTCTACAAGGGCAAGCGGGCGCAGCTCAAGGGCGACGAGGAGGCGGCGCTCTACGATTTCCGCGAATCGGTGCTTATCGAGCCGACCGAGCACGCGTTCTACGAGATGGCGGCGCTCGAGATCGAACAGGGCGACCTCGACGCGGCGGAGATTGACCTCACGATCGGCCTGAAGCTCTTCCCGAACGACTACTACCTGCACAACCTGATGGGTGGCGTGCGGCACCGGCAGAAGCGCTACGATGAGGCGCTCGACGAATTCAACGAAGCTATCCTGAACAACTCGACGCTGCCGTGGGCGCGGGTCAACCGCGGGCTGACGTACACGGAGAAGGGCAAGTACGACAAGGCGCTCAAGGACTTCGACGCGGTGCTCAAGATGTACCCCGATCAGGACCGGGCGAAGTTCTTCAAGGCGCACGCGCTCGAGAAGATGAAGCGCTACGGTGCGGCGCGCGACATCATCGACGAGCTGGCGAAGGCGAAGCCGCTCGATGCCGGGCTGTGGCTGGCGCAGGGGTGGCTCTACTACAAGACGGACAAGGTGCGCGAGGGCCAGGGCTTGCTGGAGAAGTACGTCGAGCAGATGCCGGACGACCCGGAGGGGCACTACAAGCTGGCGACGCTGTTCGCGGGCCGCCGCAAGAGCCGGGACGCGTTCGCCAAGCTGCGGCGCGCGCTGGAGCTCAACCGGGTGGACACGATGCTCTGGATGCGGGCGGACGCCGAGTGGGACCGTTACCGCGACACGAAGAAGTTCAAGGCGCTGCTGAGGGAGAGATGAACCACGGAGAGCACGGAGAACACGGAGAAGAGGACAGAGTTTCCGTGATCTCCGTGACCTCCGTGGTGGGACCACGACGGAGGGTGTTCCTGGAAGCGGCCTCGAGGGGAGGCAGCCGATGAAGGGAAGCAAGCGCCTTGTCCTGCTATTCATTCCGATTCTGGTCTGCGTTTGTGTTCTGCTGCTCGCGTTGTACGGGCTCGACTGCTTTCTGCGTCCCAATCGCGTCACAGTGCGTAACTTGAGCGGTCGCACCGTGGCGAACGTCACCCTTGAGCTGCGGTCCCTCGATGGCGACTGGAAGCTGACCAGGCACGAATCCAGCCTGCCCCCGGGCCGATCCTTGAGACTTCGGCATTCGCAGAACGACACGCGCGGATGGCTCCGCTTTCGGATTGACGATGCCGAGCGCGAGCACGAGGAGACATATATTGACCTGTGGACCGGCGAAGGATGGCTGTTGGATATTCAGCCCGACGGCGCCGTGGAGTCCGGATACGATCACAGGCTCCGGGATTAGCGCGTTCGGGCAGGGAGCGCCACGCGCGCGGGAGTGAAAGATGGGAAAGGCGCAACTGAACGAGCTGCCGATTCCGCCGGCTGTGCGCAAGCATGGCGACGGGGTTGAGCTGGGTCGAATTTGGGCAGCGGGCGGCAACCAGCACGTGAGCCTTGCGAGCGGCGTCTGGGAAGACCCCTTCAACTGGGGCATGATGCTCGTGGATTTGGCGAGGCACGTGGCGAATGCCTACGAGCAGCGTGAGGGCCGGAGTCGGGCGTGGGTCCTCGCCCGGATCAAACAGGGCTTCGATGCCGAATGGGCCGACCCGACCGACGAGGCAAGAGGGCGCCTGCTCGACTGACAGCGTTCGTTCGGCCCACCCAATTCCCGCTCTCAGCGTACGACTCCCTGCGGCACAACGGCTAGGCGGCATCGCGTGCGGGCGTGTTTGCTGTATAATAGACGATGCCGATTGCGCTTTGTCTGCCGGGTGTGACGATGAACGGTCAATACGGATACGTGAGTTGGCTCCGCCGACGCGTCAGGCGGGGAGTCGTTTCGAGCCTTGCGCTGGCGCCCGTGGCGTTCGCGCTTGGGGCTGTGGCGGTTATCCTGATGTACCTCGCGTTTGTCGCGGCCATTGTGACGATTGCCTACCATTGCGGTGTGCACATCTCGCAGGCCGCCATACGGGCGGTGACCATCGGCTTCATCGTCGTGCTCTTCATCGAGTATGTGCGCAGGAGCTCGGGGGATGTGGAGGAGTCCTCGTTCGTTCACCAGGAGAGGAGCTCGCTGCTTCACACGCGAGGTCGTCGCGCACTGGGACTTCTTTATCCCGGTCAGATGCGCAATGCGGCCACGTTCATCCTTGGCTTTTTGTTCATTGGCCCGTGGCTTGTCACCTCAAGCGTCCGGCTCGTCGGCAAGGCGTATCGGCTCGCCACGCTCGACGCCGAAGCGTGCGCCGCCGTGATCGCTCTGCTGCACGCACGAGGTCAGAAGGTGCCCTACATGGAGATCGTGGCACAGCTTCCCCTGCTTGATCTCGAGCGGGTGGTGGACCACCTCCATTTCGTTGACGGGATGCTCTTCCTCGGGGCCGAGCCACCCGGCCTTGCTCTGAGCAGCCGGTTGATGGCCAATCTGAACGCGGCGCGGGCGAGCTGGGCGGAATGAGGCCGCCCCGGCATGGTTGGGTTCGACGGGACGCGTTTTTGTGTTGACAAGGGGCCGGTCTTGAGGTAAATATTCAAATGACAGAGTGAAATCTTCGGGGCGGGGTGAAAGTCCCCACCGGCGGTGAGAGCCCGCGAGTCCGCAAGGACTGACCCGGCGCAATTCCGGGGCCGACGGTAAGAGTCCGGACGGGAGAAGGTTTCCAGCGAGACGCAGAGCTGACTCGCAGTGCTGGCGCCCCGAGGGTCTCCTCGGGGCTTTTTTGTGCTCAACCACGGAGAGCACGGAGGACACGGAGACGGGGACAGGCTGCCTTTCTGCGTGTTCTCCGTGGTGAGAAAGGGCGATGGACAGACAGCTCGTCGACTGCGAAGACAGCCTGTGTGAAGCTGTCATTGGGGCGGCCATCGCCGTGCATCGCGAACTGGGGCCGGGCCTGCTTGAGTCGGTGTATGCGAAGGCGTTGCTCGTTGAACTTGCGCAGCGTGGCATTCGCGCAGACTCGGAACTCGAAGTGAGGGCGAGCTACAAGGGCCATGATCTGGGTACGGGCTTTCGGGCGGACATCCTTGTTGAGGGCCGATTGCTCTTAGAGCTCAAGGCGGTGACGCAGCTCACGGATCTGCATCTCGCACAGGTTATCAGCTATCTGAAGCTGCTCAGTTTGAAGCGGGGCTACCTTCTGAACTTCAACTGCAAGCGGATGAAGGACGGGATCAAAAGGGTGTCGATATAGGAGGCTTTACCACGGAGGGCACGGAGAACACGGAGAAAGGAGATGACTGCTGCTGCTCCTCTCCTCCGTGCTCTCCGTGATCTCCGTGGTAAGAACCACACCTACTTCTTCAAGGAGCGAGCGGGACGATGGCGATATGTACGGTTGAGGAGGCGCTGGAGGATTTTTCCGAGGGCCGGATGCTGATCGTCGTGGACGATGCGGCGCGCGAGAACGAGGGCGACCTCGTGATGGCGGCGGAGAAGGTGCGGCCCGAGGACATCAATTTCATGACGCGGCACGGGCGGGGGCTCGTGTGCCTGCCGGCGGCGGCGGAGCGGCTCGAAGAGCTGGACCTGCCGATCATGGTGGGCAAGAACACGTCGCTGCTGGGGACGGCGTTCACGGTGACGATTGACGCACGCGAGGGCGCGACGACGGGGATTTCGGCGGCGGACCGGGCGCTGACGATCCGCACGTTCACGGAGCCGAAAACGAAGCCGGAGGATTTCGCCCGGCCAGGGCACGTGCAGCCGATCCGGGCGGTGCCGGGCGGCGTGCTCAAGCGCGCGGGGCACACGGAGGCGGTGGTGGACCTGGCGCGGCTGAGCGGGCTGTTCCCGGCGGGCGTGCTGTGCGAGATCATGCACGAGGACGGCTCGATGGCGCGGATGCCGGAGCTGACGAGCATGGCGGAGCGGTTCGGCTTGAAGCTTGTGACGATCGAGGCGCTGATCGAGTACCGGCGTCGGCGCGAGAAGCTGGTGAAAAAGATTACGGAGACGGACCTGCCGACGAGGTACGGCGAGTTCGAGCTTCACCTGTATGAAAGCGTGCTCGACGACATGGACTACGTGGCGCTCGTGATGGGGGACGTGTCGTCACGCGAGAGCGTGCTGGTGCGGATCCACTCGAAGTGCCTCACGGGAGACGTGTTCGGGTCGTTGCGGTGCGACTGCGGGCCGCAGCTCGACGAGGCGATGCGGTTGATCGCCAAGGAGGGGTGCGGGGTGCTGCTCTACATCCACCAGGAAGGGCGCGGCATCGGGCTGGCGAACAAGCTGCGCGCGTACGCGCTGCAGGAGCAGGGGTTGGACACGGTGGAGGCGAACGTGGCGCTCGGGTTCAAGCCCGACATCCGCGACTACGGGATCGGGGCGCAGGTGCTGTTCGACCTGGGGATTCGGAAGGTGCGGCTGCTGACGAATAACCCGAGCAAGTACATCGGGCTGCACGGCTACGGGCTGGAGGAGGTGGAGCGGATCCCGCTCCAGGTCGGGGCGAACAAGCACAACGAGAAGTACCTGGATGCGAAGAAGCGCAAGATGGGGCATTTGCTGTGAACCAGGGAGCACGCATCTGTTGCCGCTTCGGGGGAGAGGGAGGATAGGACGGATAGGACGGATGGGGCAAATAGGACGGATAGGACGGACGTGAAAGACGCTGCGTATTGAATAGTGGAGGGTTCGGGTATGCCGAAACAAATGGCGGGTCAGCTCGTGAGCAAGGGGAAGCGGTACGCGCTTGTGGTGAGCCGCTTCAACGAGTTCATCACGTCGAAGCTGTTGGGCGGGGCGATTGACTGCCTGACACGCCACGGCGTGACGGACGAGGAGATCGAGGTCGTCTGGGTGCCGGGGTCGTTCGAGACGCCCGCGGTGTGCAAGCGGCTCGCGGAGAGCGGCCGGTGCGACGCGGTGATTGCGCTGGGCGCGGTGATCCGGGGCTCGACGCCGCATTTCGAGTACATCGCGAGCGAGGTGGCCAAAGGGGTCGCGCAGGTCGGGCTCGCCAGCACGGTGCCGGTGGTGTTCGGCGTGCTGACGACGGACACGATCGAGCAGGCGGTCGAACGCGCCGGGACGAAGGCGGGCAACAAGGGCGCGGACGCGGCCGCGACGGCGATCGAGCTGGTGGACCTGTACGGGAAGCTCTAGCACGCTCATGCCACCCCCTGCGGGGATTTGAGGCGTCGGGCGGCGCGTTGTTCACGGGCTTACGGGCCTGCTGAAAAACCTGTGCCCGCGACGCCCCGTAGGGGCACCATGTGAGTAGCCGTAGGCGTAAGCCTACGGACCGCGAGCGAGAAACAACCAACCTTCGTCGACGGGCGACCGGCCCCGTCCGGGCCGGTCGCCCGTCGAGAAAGAAAACCTTCATCTGTCGCTTCCTGCCCGTAGGCTTACGCCTACGGCTACTCACGTTCCGCCCCTTCGGGGCACGGGACGACGTGCGCCGGACCCTGGATGACGTGCTGGTAGCGGTTTCTTCAACAGGCCGGTACGCCCGTGGCTGCATCATGTCGTCCTGTGCGAGGACTCAGGGAAGGGATGAGCCATGCGGTCGCCCTGCTTCGCTAACGCTCCCGCTTTCGCTAAGGCTGCGGCGGGCGAGATGGCGGGCAAGATGCCCGCCGGACAGCCGGCAAGATGCCGGCGCTACATCGCCGCGGGTTTGAGGTTTACGCGTTGGGGCCGTCTGCTATAATCCGCGCGCATTCAAGCGAGAGGATTGGAAGGGCCGGTCTCCTCGATCACACTCACCTTGCGCAGGTCTTCGAGCACGCTGGGGCGCCCGGCGGGACCCTGCGCGGGACGCGTTGAGGCGCGGCGCGCGGTTGATGCCCGAGTTGTCGGTAGTGATTCCAGTTTTCAATGAGGCGGAGAACATCGAGCCGCTGTGGGCCGAGCTGCGCGAGGTGCTCGAGGGCGTCGGGCGGCCGTACGAGGTGATCTTCGTCAACGACGGGAGTACGGACGGCAGCGGGAAGGTCATCGCGCGGCTGGCGCAGGCGAACGGGGCGGTGCGCTACGTGTCGTTCGAGGCGAACTCGGGCCAGACGGCGGCGTTCGACGCGGGATTCAAGGCGGCGCACGGCGCGCTGGTCATCACGATGGACGCCGACATGCAGAACGACCCGCACGACATCCCGGCGATGCTCGAGTTGATGGGCGAGTACGACGTGGTGGTCGGGTGGCGTCACACCCGGCGCGACTCCGCGTTCAAGCGGTTCCAGGCGCGGTTTGCCAGGCGGTACCGGCAGAGGCGCTTGGGGGACCGTTTTCACGACGTGGGGTGCTCGCTCAAGGTGTACAAGCGCGAGTGTCTCGACGGGCTCACGCTGTACGAGGGGCTGCACCGGTTCCTGCCGATCCTGTTCGAGTGGGAGGGCCGGCGGGTGGCGGAGGTGAAGGTGAACCATCGCCCGCGGGCGAAGGGGAGAACGAAGTACACGTTCTTCAAGCGGACGCGCGAGGCGCGGAACGACCTGCGCGCGGTGATGTGGATGAAGAAACGTCGGCTGGACTATAGAATCAAGGAAGAGGGATGAGCGGGATCGGTCTGCAAGCGGCCGTGGTGGCCACGATCAGGTTCGTGGGGCTTGAGATAGACGAGTGGGACATCCTGGGCTTCGTGGCGCAGGCCATGTTCTTCTCGAGGTTCTTGTTCCAGTGGCTTGCCTCTGAGCGGCGGGGCCACAGCTATGTGCCGGTGTACTTCTGGTGGATTAGCCTGGGCGGGGCGCTGCTGCTCCTCGTGTACCTTGTGGGGCTCGAACGGCCCCCCGTCCCGATCCTGCTCGGGCAGTGCTTCGGTATGCTGGTGTACGCCCGCAATCTCATCCTGATTCGGCGCAAGCGCCGTCTCGACAGGGCCCTGGCGGTCGAGGCCGGCGATACGCTCTACGTGCATGGGGACCGGGACACGGCTGATAAGTCTTGAGATGATGCAACGGCCCGCGGTTGAACATGCCGGGCCCGGTCCGGAACAGGCAACCCCGATGTCCTGCCACGCAACACGCCTGCTTCTCGTTCTGCTTCTTGTTTCAAGCGTCGTTGGCCTGAGCGGGCGGCTGCTTACCGCGCACGACGAGGCGCGCTACGCGGAGGTGGCGCGCGAGATGCTCGAGTCGGGCGATTGGTTGACGCCCCGGCTGAGCGGGCTCGAGCACTGGCACAAGCCGCCGCTGACGTACTGGGCGATTGGGGCGTCGTTCGCGGCGTTCGGGTTGAACGAGTTTGCGGCGCGGCTGCCGTCGGCGCTGGCGGCGGTGGCGACGGTGCTCGGGTTGTACGGCATCGGGCGGATGCTCTTCGGGCGCAGGGCGGGCGTGCTCGGGGCGGTGGCGTTGGCGTCGTCGCTGCTGTTCGTGGTGATGGGGCGGCTGGCGACGCCCGACATGCTGCTGGCGTGCTGGACGTGCTGGGCCGTGCATTTCCTGGTTCGGGCGATCGTGCACGGGGATCGGCGTGGGGCGTGCGCGCTGCTGCGCGGGGTCTTCATCGGGCTCGGTTTCATGACGAAGGGTCCGGTGATCTTCGTGTTCGTCGTGGTGCCGGCGCTGGTGTTTGTTGCGCTGACCAAGCAGTGGAAGGCGCTGCGGGCGGCGAAGGTGTGGCTCTCGGCGGCGGCGTTCTGTGTGGTGGGGCTGCCGTGGTTTGTCGTCGTGTGCGTGCAGAACGCGGGACTGCCGGGCTACTTCTGGGAGTTCCAGACGCTGCAACGCGTGGCGAGCGAGGTCCACGAACGCGCCGGGCCGCTGTCCTACTATGTCTGGGTGCTCCTGTACGGTTTCTTCCCCTGGGTGTTGTTTTTGCCGTATGCGATTGCGCGCGGCGTGTCGTTGAAGGCGCGGCCGCTTGACGAGGCGAGGACCCGAGGTCTTTTTCTGTTCCTGCTATGCGCGGTGCCGTTCGTGTTCTTCTCGGTGAGCCGGTCGAAGGGGCTGGCGTACCTGCTGCCGGCGCTGGGGCCGGCGGCGCTGCTTGTGGGGCGGCTGCTCGACGAGGCGACGCAGAAGGGCGACGCGTGGGTGAAGGGGTTCGCGGCGAACGTGTGGGTGGCGGCCGCAGGCATGGTGGTGTTCGCGGTTTGGGTGGTCTTGGTCTTCTTCGTGCGGCGCAGCTACCCGGCGCTGAAGGCGCTGGGCGGGTACGTAGTGCTGTTCGCCGTGCTGCTTGCGGCCGGGGCGGTTGTGGCGGCCTTCTCGCTTCGTTGGCGGCGGCGGTGGCGGTGGTTGGCTCTGGCCGGGCTGGCCGTGCCGGTGCCGGTGGCGGCGTTGGTGCTGTTGGCGACGATGCCAGACGTGAGCGGTACGGTGAGCTGGGAGGCGGCGGGCAAGCACTTTGCGGGAGTGATTGCGCCGCGCATGGAGCACGGGGATCGGCTGGTATTCTACCGGAGCACGTCGCACTCGACGAGCTTCTACCTGCGCGCGCGGCCGGTTTTCGTGTCGTGCGACGTGGACGTGCGGTTTATGGCGCCGGAGGAGTATGCGGGGTGGGTGCTGGATGGCGACGAGCCGGAAAGAGTTTTGGGGCGATTGTTCGAGCGGGCGGCGGCGGAAGGGCGGCGGTTGTTGTGCGTGGCGTTGCAGGAGGATTACGAGGAGCTGGTCGGGTCAGCGGGCGCGCCGCGCATGTACGTTCTGAGTAAGCGGCACAAGTTCGTGTTGTTCTCGAACCGGCCGGATACACCTGTTCGGGGCTCAGTCGGCGACGGAGCGGCCCCGGCGAAAGAGGCGACGGAAGAGACGGCGGAATCCTTCCTCGATCGCGTGCTCGAGGGCGACCAGGCGTTTCTTTGACCAGACGCTGAGGTCGTCGAGGATGAGGTACATCACCGGGATGTAGAGCAGCGTGAAGAACGTTGAGACCAACAGGCCGCCGATGACGGTGATGGCCATGGACTGATAGAGCTCCGAGCCCGAACCGAGACCGAGCGCGAGCGGCGACATCCCCCCGATCGTCGTGAGGGTCGTCATCACGATGGGGCGGAAGCGCACCTGCGTGCCGAGCACGACGGCCTCGTGCCGTTCGTAGCCGCGGCGTCGGAGCGTGTTGATGAAGTCGACGAGCACGATCGCGTTGTTGACAACGATGCCCGCGAGCATGATGAGTCCGAGCATGACCATGAGGTTGATGGGCCGGAAGGTGACGAGGAGCGCGAGGGCGACGCCGACGAGACACAGCGGGATCGTCTGAATAATAATCAACGGAAAGACGAGCGACTCGAACTGCGTGACGAGAATCATGTACACGAGCGCGATGGAGACGAACAGCGCGAACGTCAACTGCTGCATGGCTTCGCGGCGGTCTTCCTCCTCGCCGCCGACGTCGTAGGTGTAGCCTTCGGGCAGGCCTTTCTCATCGATCGTATCGGAGATCTTTCTGACGACCTCGGAGAGCACGGCGCCTTCCTCGACGTCGGCGGTGATTCGGGCGACGCGGCGCTGGTCCTCGCGCTGGAGCTCGACGGGGCCGAGGCCGTATTCGACCGCGGCGACTTCCTCGAGCGCGACGGTGTTGCCGGTGCCGGGCAATGGGATGAGCAACTGGGCGATCTGTTCGGGGTCGAGGTCCTGTGCGTTTTCGAGTTTGAGGCGGACGTCGTATTCGTCGCCTTCTTCGCGGTACGTCGTCGGGACTTTGCCGGTGATGAGGGTGCTGATCGTGCGGGCGATGCGGTCGTAGTTGAGGGCGAGGTTGCTTACCGAGGGGCGCAGGGGCTTGATCTGGATTTCCCGCCGGCCGGCTTTGAGCTGGTTCTTGACGTTGATCGCCCCCTCGGTGCGATCGGCGATCGCTTCGATGTTATCACCGACCGCGCGGAGGGGCTCGACGGCGACGTTGGTCGGGCCTCGAAGCAGGATTTCGATGTCGCCGCCGCCGCCGCCGCGTCGTTCGATGTCCGCGACGGAGACGCGCCCGCCGGGGATGACGTTGACGAGCTCGCGCAGGAGCTGCCGCGTCCGGAAAGTGGAGAGCTTTCTGTCGTCGCGGAGTGTGACGGTGAGGCTGGCCGACTGGGGCTCCACGCTCATGCTGTAATGTTTGAGTGAGGGGACATTTTTCTCGACGATTTTCTCGAGGGTGCGCGTGGCGGTCTCGGTGGCCTCGAGGGAGGCGTCGACCGGCATCTCGAGCGTGACGGCGAATTCGCCGCGGTCAAACGGCGGGAAGAAGATCATGCCGCGCGTCATGAAGATCACAGGGCGAGGGCGAAGATGGCGACGACGACGCCCACGACGGCGCCGCGCCTGTGCAAAATGACTTGGAGGACGGTTCGCAGGCGCCTGATGAACCTGTTTTCGGAAACCGCTTCGGGGTTATCTTCGAGGTCGAGGATCTGGCCGGGCTTCACGCGCAGCATTCTCGAGCAGGCCATGGGCACGAACGTCAACGCGACAAGCAGCGAGCAGGCGAGGGCAAAGGCGACGGTGAGCGAGAGGTCGTCGAAGATCTGGCTGGGCACGCCGCTGACGAAAAAAAGCACGGGCAAGAAGACAGCCATGGTCGTGTAGGTGCTCGCCGAGATGGCGCCGCCGACTTCCGCGGCGCCCTCGCGGGCGCCCTTGATAGCGTCGCGGCTGATACTGATGCGGCGTGTGATGTTCTCGAGCATGACGATCGAGTTGTCCACGAGCATGCCGACGCCAAGCGCGAGGCCGCCGAGGCTCAGGAGGTTCAGGGTGAGGTTGGCGGCCTTGATGAGGGTGAACGTTGTAATGATCGCGGTCGGGATGGCGATGCCGGCGATGATGACGGAGCGGAGATCGCGCAAGAACAACAGCAGGACGAGAAGGGCGATGACGCCGCCGATGGCGGCATTGCTTTCGACCATCCCGATGGAGGCGCGAAGAAAGTCGGTGAGGTCGAGTGCCATCGCGAAGTCGTAGCCGGGGAATTTTGCCCGGAGCTCGTCGAGGCGCGGGTAGATCTTGTCCGCGATGGCCGCGGAGTTCTCGCCGGATTCCTTGATGACGTCGACGAGCACGGCGTCGGCGCCGTTCATGCGGGCGTAGTTGCGTTGCTCCTTGTAGGTATCCTCGACGGTGGCGACCTCGCGGAGGTAGACTGGCTTGCCGTTGACTTTGGCCACCTCGATCTGCTCGATTTCGCCGACGTCCTCGTAGCGGCCGAGGAACCGGGTGGAAAACTCCGTGCGCGGCTCGTCGAGCCGGCCGCCGGGTTTCTCGACGTTCTCGAGGTCGAGTCCGAGCTCGACGTCATCGAGGGTGACGCCCTTGGCCTTGAGCTTGTACATGTCGACGCTGACGAGGACCTCGCGCTCGCGGCCGCCATAGAGGCTCGTGGCGGCGACGCCGGCGATCCGCTCGATCTCGGGCTGGACTTCATCCTCGACGAATTTTCTGGTGAGGTAGGCGATGTCGTCGCGGAACGCGGTGTCGGTCGCGTAGCGCGTCTGCTCTTGGCTCGTGAGCTTCTTGCTGACGGCAAAGAGGAGTACGGTTTCCGCGGACATGACGTCGAACTTGGAAACGGTCGGCTCCTCGGCATCGTCGGGGAAGGTGGCCTTGATCCGCTCGACCTTGTCGCGCACGTCATTTGTTTTCGTGTCGAGGTCCACGCCCCAGTCGAATTCAATGGCGACCGTGCAGACACCCTCGCGGGAGTAGGCGGTAAGGTTCTCGACGCCCTCGAGGGTGGCGAGGGATTTTTCGAGCTTTTCGGTGATGCCGGTTTCGACCTCGCCGGGGGCGGCGCCGGGATACAGCACCTGCACGGTCACGAGCGGGAAGTCGATTTCGGGGAACAGGTCGATGGGCAGGCCGCGCAGCGAGACGAAGCCGACAAAGATCATGCCGACGACGATCATCATGGTTGCCAGCGGGCGCCTGATGGAGAACTGCGACAGCTTCATCGGTGTGCTCAGCTCGTCGGTTCCGGCCCGGCCGGCAAGGTGTCCGGCTCGAGGACCTTGACGGTGTCGCCGTCGGCAAGCTCTTCGACGCCGACGGTGACGATGGCGGCGCCGGGCTGCACGCCTTCGATGACCTCGATGGAGTCGCCGCTCTCGAGGCCGAGCGTGACGGGACGTTTAAGAACCTTGTTCTTTTCGATGAGGAAGATGTAGCGGAACTTGCCCTCCTGCTTGACGGCGGACTTCGGCACGACCGTGACGCCCTGGCGGTTGTTGACCGGGATCGTGGCGACAGCGAACATGCCGCCCTTGAGGCGGTGGTCTGCATTCTCGACGGCGACGCGCACCAGGAAACTGCGGCTCGCGGGGTCGCCGGCGGGGCTGATGGAGTTGATGGTACCGGCGAACTGGTCGCCGGGATAGGCTGGGACGCTGAAGGTGACGTCCAGACCCGGGCGCACGTCGGCGAGGCGGCTTTCGCCGACCTCCACGTCGAGCCACATCCGGTCGAGGTTGACGACGCGCGCCAGCGGCTGGCCGACGGTGACGTACTGGCCTTCGTCGAAGGCGACCTCCGCGACGAGGGCGTCGGCGAGCGGTGAGCGGACGCTGGTCTTGGCGAGGTTGCCCGAGGCGATCTCGAGCGCGGCCTTCGCCTCCTCGACGCGGGCCTTGTAGAGGGCGACCTGGGCGTCGGTTTCCGCCTTGCGGGTGACCAGATCGTCCCACACCTTGTCGGAGATGATCTTCTGCTCGTGCAGCGGGCGTTTGCGCTCGATCTCGTCGGCGAGGCGTTTCTGGGTGGCCGTGAACTGCTCGAGGCCCGCCTGGGCGGACTTGAGCGCGGCGGTGGCCTGGTTGACGAGGCGGGTGTAGTCGGCGGGGTCAATCGTGGCGATGCGGTTGGTGGTCTGCGTGTCGGCCTCGACGTTCGGTTCGACGTACACGCGCCGACCTTCGGTGACGTGCTTGGTGATGACGCGGCCGCTGACCTCGGCGCTGATCCACACGTCGCGCACGGGCACGACGGAGCCGGGGGCGGTCAGCGTGCGCTTGACGGTGCCGGTGGTGACGGTCCCCGCCTGGACGGGCTTGGGCGGTTTTTGCCGTGAGGCGTTGTCTTGCTTGTTCTTGCCGCATCCGGCGCCGATCACGGCAAGGCAAAGGACTATAGGGACAATGAGGGTTCGCTTCACAGATTGTTCCTCCGAGTTACTGCCCGGCTTTGGTGTCCTGCTCTGATTCGGTGACCTTCTTGTCGAGCAGCCTGCAGATTTCGCGGGAGAGCTCGAGCCAGTTGTGCTGCATCTCAGGTGATACGTTTTTCAGCATGTAGCGGAACAGATCACCGCGAACGTCAATGACGCGCTTGACGGCCTCGGCGCCGCGCGGGGTGATCTGGACGAAGACCTGGCGCCGGTCTTCCTTGCTGCGCGCGCGGTGTACGAGGCCCTCTGCTTCGAGCTTGTCAACGATGGAGGTGACCGCGGCCGTGCTGACCTTGAGTCGCTCGGCGAGGCCGCTCATTGTGAGTTCCTCGTCGCGGCGGAGTGCCCGGAGCGCGTTGAACCGGTTTGGCGACAGATCGTCCTTGTTCATCTGCCTGGCCGTGAAGCGAAACATCGTGGCCGACATCCGATCGGAGAGTTCGAGCAACTCCTTACTGATCGCCTCGAAGCGTTCCGGATCGCTCGTTTCCACTGGCTGCTCCCTCCGGGTCGTCCACATGCAACAACTAAGCCAGTTTGAAAGTTAACACATCTAATTATCTGTGTCAATGCCGGAAACGCGGTGGCCGGGCAAACGGTTCCATTTTCTCTTTACGGGTCTCTTCCAAGGCCGCTAAGATGTCGCGCGCCCCGGCGTGGGCGCGTGCTTGCCCGGGACGTGGTGGACGCGCCGCCTTTCGGGTTCGGAGGAGGACCGTTGGCCGAAGAGCCGTTGCTTCAGATGTTGCGCATCACCAAGGACTTCCCGGGAGTTCGGGCGCTCGATAACGTGTCGTTCGAGGTCCGATCGGGCGAGGTGATGGGCCTGATCGGCGAGAACGGGGCGGGCAAATCCACGCTGATGAACGTGTTGTGCGGTGTGCACCGGGCCAACTCGGGCGAGGTGCTGATTGACGGCGAGCCGGTTCGGCTCACATCACCCAGGGATGCAGAGACTTATGGTATCGCCATGATCCACCAGGAGATGAGCCTGGTGGACTCGATGTCGGTGGCCGAGAACATGTATCTGGGGCGTGAGTTCACGCGCGCGGGGTTTGTGATGGACTACGCCTCGCAGCGGGCGGCGGCGCGCGAGGTACTCGGTGAGCTTGGTTACACGGGCTCGGTGCGGGCGGCGGTGGGGTCGCTGCCGGTGGGGTCGCGGCAGATGGTGGAGATCGGCAAGGCGCTGTCGCTCAATGCGCGCGTGATCGCCATGGACGAGCCGACGAGCGCGTTGAGCGACACGGAGATCACGCGGCTCTACGAGGTGATGCGGCTGCTGCGCGCGCGGGGGGTCGGCATCATATTCACCTCGCACCGTTTCGACGAGGTGTTCGAGATCACCGACCGGGTGACGGTGCTTCGAGACGGCAAGCTGGTGGGCGTGGTGCGCACGGCTGAGACGGGCCGCGACGAGCTGATCCGGATGATGGTGGGGCGCGAGTTGAGCCAGTTCTTCACCCGTCACCGGGCGCCCGGCGATTGGGTGTTGCTGCGGGTGCGCGACCTGCGGCTGGCCGGCGACGACCCGTCGGGCCCGGCGCGGATCGAGGGCGTCAGCTTCGAGGTGCCGGAGGGGGAGATCTTCGGGCTGGCGGGGCTTTTGGGCGCGGGCAAGACGGAGGTGCTGCAGTCGGTGTTCGGCGCGTACGGGCCGCGCGTGAGCGGTTACGTCGAGGTGGACGGCCGGCCGGCGGTGATTCGGCGGCCCGCGGACGCGATCGCGCGCGGGGTGGCGCTCATCACCGAGGACCGGAAGGGCTCGGGGCTGGTGCCGGAGATGTCTCTTCGTGACAACATCACGTTGGCGAGCCTGCAGGCGCTGGCGCACTTCGGGATGCTCCGGCGGCGGCGGGAGCGCGAGATGGCGCAGGCGCGGATCCGCGACCTGGCGATCAGGACGTGGGGCCCGGCGCAGCTCGTGCGGACGCTCAGCGGGGGCAACCAGCAGAAGGTGGTGCTCGGCAAGTGGCTCTCGACCGAGGCGAAGGTGCTCTTGCTCGACGAGCCGACACGGGGCATTGACGTGGGCGCCAAGGCGGAGATCTACCGGCTGCTGGCGCACCTGAGCGCCGAGGGGTGCGCGATGGTGATCGCGTCGAGCGAACTGCCGGAGCTTCTGAACCTGTGCGACCGGATCATGGTGATGCGCGAGGGCCGGCCCTCGACGGTCTTTTCCCGCGATGAGGCGACGCAGGAGAAGATCCTCGAGGCGGCGGCGCCGCTGGCGCGGCTCGCGGTCGGAGGGAATGCGAATGGCTAAGGGCGGTGCAGCGTGGCGGCGTGCGCTTGCGGGCTGGTACCTGGTGTTGGGCCTGGTGCTGCTTTTTGTCGTCGGGACGGTGGTGAGCCCGAACTTCCTGACGAAGGAGAACCTGCGGAACGTGGCGCAGCGGGACTCGATCGTGGGGATTCTCGCTGTGGGCATGACGCTGGTGATCCTGACGGCGGGCATTGACCTGTCGGTGGGGAGCCTGCTGTCGCTGGGGTCGGTGCTGTGCGCGATGCTGGTGATGGGCCGGGCGTGGAACGCGGCTTCATACGTGGCCGTGCCGACGACGTCGCTGGCGGTGTTCCTGGGTGTGGCGTACGTGGCGTGGAGGCTGCTGCGCTCGGTGAGACTTGGGCCGGTGCTGCGCGTGCTGGGGTCGCTGGCCGCGGGCGTTGTGCTTGCGGCGGGGGCAGCCGTGTGGCTGTCGTCGCTGGCCTCGAGAGGGTTCGGCGTGGTGGCCGTGCTGATCTGCGTGCCGCTGACGACGGGGCTGCTGGGTGCGCTGAGCGGGACGCTGATCGCCAAGTGCAAGCTGCAGCCTTTTATCGTGACGCTGGCGATGATGATCGCAGCGGTGGGGCTGGCGAAGATCGTTGCGGGCAAGGGGGGCGAAGTGCATTCGCTCTACTACCGAGGCGAGGGCGAGGAAGCCGAGATGGACGACGTGGTCGAGGAGATCCTCGCGAAGCAGGATCGGGGACTGGCCCCGCAGTCGTTCAATCAGCTCGGCAAGCGGCACCTGGTGTGGCGCTGGGTGCCGGTGCCGGCGCTGTTCTTTCTGGGCGCGGTGGGGGTGGCGTTCTTCCTGTTGACCCGCACGCCGTTCGGGCGCTATACGTATGCAGTTGGAGGCAATGAGGAGGCGGCCCGGCTCTCGGGCGTGAACGTGGACCGGGTCAAGATCGCGGTGTACGCCTTCAGCGGGCTTCTTTCAGGGCTGGCCGGCGTGCTGTTCTGCGCGCAGTTCGACCAGGGGACGGCGATCGCCGGTTCGACGAAAGAGCTGGAGGCGATCGCGGCGGTAGTCATCGGGGGCACGAGCCTGATGGGCGGCCGCGGCCGGGTGCAGGGCACGTTGGCGGGTGTACTGTTTTTCGCGTACCTGACGAACATTCTCAACCTGGCGGGGTATCGGAGCGAGCACCAGCAGGTGGTGACGGGTCTGACGATTGTGATCGCCGTCATCCTGCAGGAGGGCTGGCTGGCGCGCTGGATTCAGATGCTCAAAGCGAAGCTGACACGTTGAAAGGAGGAGGAAGCATGAAGCGCTGGGTACAAGGAGGGCTGCTCGTCGCCCTCGTGGCCGCGGTAGCCGTGAGCATGATCGGCGGCTGCGGCACGAAGCCCGGGCAAGAGGAGGAGACCAAGATCAAGTATTTCCTTGGCATCGACGCGTTGCCCGAAGAGGGGGCGCTGTGGGTGCTGAAAGGTGAGCTGACGGCGACGTTCATCTACGAGCCGCCGGGCGCCGAGGGGCTGCGGCAGGCGTTGAAGATCCTGGAGACGGGCCAGCCGGACGAGAAGCGGGTCACGCTCGCGACGGGCGTCGTCAACAAGGAGAACGTCAAGGAGTTCATCGCGAAGATGGGCGGCGGCGGGGACGCCGAGGCTGGCGGCGAGGCGACCTCGTCCGTCGAGTTCGACAAGCCCGGCGGCGAGGTGGTTGAGAAGAAGTACGTGATCGGGTTCTCGCAGGTCACGGTGAGCGAGCCGTGGCGGGTGTGGTTCAACGACCTTCTGCGTAAGGAGGC
This sequence comes from uncultured Verrucomicrobiota bacterium, assembly GCA_964550015.1. Classification (GTDB taxonomy): domain Bacteria; phylum Auribacterota; class JABMQX01; order JAFGEW01; family JAFGEW01; genus CAZJXV01. The sequence continues at coordinate 3,774 of CAZJXV010000026.1, read as the reverse complement.
GGCGAAGCACCCGGAGGTGGAGCTGATCATTCAGGACGCCGATGACCGGACGGACAAGCAGGCGTCGCAGATGGACGCGTTCATTGCGCAGAAGGTGGACGCGATCCTGATCTCGCCGAAGGAGGCGCCGGGCCTCACCGACGTGGTCAAGAAGGCGACGGAGGCCGGGATCCCGGTGGTGGTGCTCGACCGCGACGTGCTCTGGGACGGCTACGCGTGCTTTGTCGGCGGCGACAACATGGAGATCGGCCGGGCGGCGGGCCGCGAGGCGGTGCGTTTGCTCGGTGGCGAGGGCCAGGCCAAGGGCGTAGTCTACGAGATCTGCGGCGGGCTGGCTTCGACGCCGGCGCAGGAGCGGCGCGACGGCTTTCACGAGATCGTCGAGAAGGAGCCCGGGATCACGATCCTCGGCGGCCTCGACGGCGACTGGAAGCTCAACAAGGCCATGGCCATCATGCAGGACGCGCTGCAGCGCCACGCGAACATTGACCTGGTATACGCGCACAACGACCCGATGGCGCACGGCGCGTTCAAGGCGGCGAAGGCGGCGGGCCGTGTGGCCGCCAGTGAGTAGCCGCGTGGGCGCAGTGAGGATGCGTTTGTGAGGCGGTTCTTCCTGCTGGCGACCTGCTTCCTGATGGGGTTCGCCGTGCTGGGGCTCGAGCTGCTGGGCTTCCGGCTCTACGCGCCGGTGTTCGGCTACTCGATCTACGTCAACGGCACGCTCATCGGGGTGATTCTCGCGGCGCTCTCGCTCGGATACGTGCTCGGCGGCCGGCTGGCGGACCGCGCGCCCCGGCCGCCGGTGCTCTATCGGCTGATCGTGATCACGGGCCTGCTGCTCGTCGTGTTCTCGTTTCTCTACGACGAGCTTCTCGACGGGTTTTTCTTGAAGTTCAAGCAACAAATGACCGGGCTGGTGCTCGTCACGATCCTGATCTACGGGCCGCCGATGGTGCTGCTCGGCATGGTGTCGCCGTTCATCATCCGGCTGGTGGCGCGCGAGGGGCGCGTTGGGACAGCGGCGGGGACGATCTATGCGCTCTCGACGGTGGGCAGCATCCTGGGCTCGTTTCTCACGCCGTTCGTGCTCGTGCCGGGGATCGGCGCGCACATGACGCTGATCATCATGACTGCGATCGTGCTGGTCGTGGGAGTCGTGGGGCTTCTGGGAGTGCGCGGCCGGTGGGTGGTGGCGATCCTGGCCCTGGGGCTCACGCCGCTGTCGTTTCCGAAGGAGGAGAAGAACGTTGTGCTGCGCATCCAGAGCCCGTACAGCGATCTGCAGGTCGAGCGCGGCGAGGAGGGCGGACCGTACCGGCTGGCGGTGAACAACTGGGCGTGGTACTCGAAGGGGTTGGGGACGAAGCTCCGGACGGAGAGTTATTACGACTATTTCCTGCTTGGGCCGAAGTTGGTGCCGGTCAAGGAGATGGCCGTGCTGGGCGTGGCGGCGGGCACGTCCATCATGCAGTTTCAGCGCATCCCGGAGTACCAAGGCATCCACATCGATGCGGTGGAGATCGATCCGTGGGTGATCGAAATCGCGAAGATGAAGGAGTACTTCGGTCTCGAGGAAGGGGCGAAACTGGACATTCATATCCAGGACGCGCGTCCGTTTCTTCGCCGGACGGAGAAGCGGTACGACCTCGTCGAGATCGACATGTTCCAGGGCGGGCCCTTCGTGCCGTTCTATGTGACGAGCAAGGAGTTTTTCCAGCTCGTGAGCGACCGGATGTCGGACAACGGGGTGGCGATCACGAACGTGCTGGCGCTCTCGGACGAGAAGCTCCTGGTGTCGTGCATCGTGGCGACGTTGGAGGTGGTGTTCCCGAGCGTGTACGTGGTGCGGCGGTCGTCGAACTACCTTGTGTTCGCGTTCAAGAAGGAGACCTCGCTTGCCGAGGTGCGCCGCCGGCTTGACGCGGTGCGGACGCCGGGCCTCGAGTCGCTGGCGCGCGAGACGGCGGCCAAGCTCGTGACGCTGGACCTGTACCCGGGGACGCACGTGTTCACCGACGACAAGGCCGACGTGGCCCGCATCACGTTCAACATGGTCCGGCGGTATGCGAACGTGAAGCTGCGTCGAAGGCGCTAGAGATGGAGACGGCTCTCGAAGAGAGTCTGATCGAGAAGCGGCGGCTCGTCGAGGAAGCGATCGAGCGGCTGCTCCCTTCCGGTGCTGAAACTCCCGAGGTGATTGCGCGTGGGATGCGCTACGCCCTCGTGCCGGGCGGCAAGCGGCTGCGGCCGGTGCTGTGCCTGGCGGCGTGCGAGGCCTGCGGTGGCGTGCCGGCGGCGGCGCTGGCGCCGGCGTGTGCGGTGGAGTTCGTGCATGCGTTTTCGCTCGTGCACGACGACCTGCCGGCGATGGACGACGACGATCTGCGGCGGGGTCGGCCGACGCTGCACAAGGTGGTCGGCGAGGGAATGGCGATCCTGGCGTCGGATGCGCTGCTGAGCCTTGCATTCGAGGTGATCGCGCGCGACGAGGCGCTCACGGACGGGCAGAAGGTGCGTGCGATAGGGGAGCTGGGCCTCGCGAGCGGGCACAGGGCGCTGGTCGGCGGGCAGGCGATTGACTTGGAGTCGGAGGGGAAGCGGATCACTGCGCAGACGCTCGAGCAGATGCACGAGCGGAAGACGGCGGCGCTGATCACGGCGGCGGTGGTGATGGGGGGCGTCGCCGCGGACGCGGCGTACGAATGGCTCGAAGCGCTTGCCACGTACGGGCGTCATGTCGGCCTGGCATTCCAGACGGTTGATGACATCCTCGACGTGGTGGGCGACGAGGCGGCGCTGGGCAAGCACGTGGGCGCCGACGCCGCGCATGGCAAGGCCACCGCGGTGGCCGTGCACGGGCTCGACGGGGCGCGCGCGCTCGCGGCCGAGCACGTCGAGAAGGCGGTCACGGCGCTGGGGCCGTTCGGTGCGGCGGGGGCGCTGCTCGAGGCGATGGCGCGCGAGATGCTCCAGCGCGAGGGCTGAAGCGGCGGTCAGTGGCCGAGCCGGTGGGGGCTTGAAGATCGCATACGTGTTGATTCGGCTTTGGCTGCCGTGCTATCTTTGCATCGGCCGCATCGGTGCGGTCAGGTCAACGGTTTGTTGTGAAGGGAGCCTCGCTCATGGGTAAGGTGATTGCAGGGCTTTGGGTGCTTGCGCTTCTTTTCGGGGGCTTCTGGTTCGGCTACTACCAGGAGGGCGCGAACCGGGACATCATCATCGAGTTCGAGGGCCAAGCCAAAACGGCCGGCATGCCGTCACAGCTCGAGTCCGGCACCATCTACATAACAAAGAGCCGGATCGCGATGGTCGCAGAGGGCAAGGACGGGGATACCAGTAAGCAGATCATTGACATGAAGGAGAAGAAGGCTTGGCACGTCCTCGACAAGCAGAAGTTCGTGGTAGTGATACCGCTCAAGCTGGTTGACAAGAGCGAGTGCGAGGCGCCAAAGGCCGTGATCTTCACCAGCGATGGTAAGGTCGAGGGTTTGCCGGACAGCAAGACGATTGCTGGCTTGAGGTGTCATGCATTCAAGGTCGGGCAACGTGGTGAGGGCGGGGCTGTGTGGGTGACCTACGAGTTCCCACTCGGGCGCGAGCACGCCCGCTTGGTCAACAACGTCCTTCGGGCGGAAGCGGAAGCAGGGCCGGGCCTTGTGGGCGTGCTGCGCATGTTGGGTGGTAAGAGACCGCAGGTTTCCGGCTTCCAGTACTTCCCGCTGCCTTTTCAGGCCAATGTCCGGTCGCGGAAGGGAACCATCGACTTCGAGG
>CAZJXV010000025.1:0-24326 GCA_964550015.1 uncultured Verrucomicrobiota bacterium | reverse complement strand
TCTCCCCTACTTCGAAATCGCCGAAGCGCCAAATCAGGTACTCAGAAAGGCATCCGACGAGCGCACTCCCAGCTATCCATAGGTAGACCGTAAAGCTCGTCCCCCATCCCCCGAGGCTATCGGCAGCAGCCAGACCGAGACCCAGCGTCCCAGCCACCAACAGGAGAATCCACACGAGACGCCTGAATCTCTTCCCTGGCCTCAGGCGAGCCCCGCAATCAGGACAGACGGGCGACAGCACACTCTTGGGGTTGATGAGGGACAGGAATCTCCAGAAGGTCATGAGCTTGCCGCCGCAATTGGGACAGATCATCCTGCGTTGTCCTTCCCGGCACAGCCGGCGTCTGTTCCCGCCGCAAGGGACCATGGGGATAGGGAGGAATTCGCTGGCGCGTCAAGCAGCGCACCAGCGTTGTCCTGCCCCTTTTTCCCGTGGGCGCGGTCTCTGGAAGTCCCGTTCCCGTTTACTCCTGTCTGCGACTGCACGCAAGAGATTATCCACGAACCGTTCTGTGCCTACTCGAAGGCCTTTCCGAGGAAGACGCGACTCAACCGCATGCTGTCCCAGCCCTTGACCCGCCGGCCCGCCCGGGGCAAGATTCCGCGCCGGCAGCCCAGAGCCCGGCCGCGGCGGAGACTCGGAGGAGACGGCTCGATGCGAATCAACTTCCACGGAAACCTTGTGGACGAACCGGAGGTCCGGGCGGGGTTCATCGGCTGCGGCTCCCACTCGTTCCGCAACATCTACCCGGCGTTCCAGTTCGCGCCGGTCAAGCTGGTAGCCACATGCGACCTCTCGAGCGAGAAGGCGCGCGCCTTTGCCGCCAAGTTCGGCGCACAAAACGCGTACGCCGATTACCACGAGATGCTCGCCAAGGAAGAGCTCGACGCGGTCTTCATCGTGACCGGCTACGACGAGAATGGCCGGCCGCAGTACCCGCGCATTGCCGTGGACTGCCTCGAGGCCGGACGCCACGTGTGGATCGAGAAGCCGCCAGCCGCGTCCTGCGCGGACGTCGAGCGGATCCAGCGCGCCGCCAACGCCGCGAAGCGGAACGTCCTCGTCGGGATGAAGAAGATGTTCGCGCCCGCGAACGAGAAGGCAAAGGCCCTGGCGAGCACCGAGGAGTTCGGCGCAATCTCGCTCGCCACGCTCCAGTACCCGCAACGCGTGCCGACTCACGACGAGCTGCGTCGCTACGTGCACGAGGGCGAGAACGTGGACGCGGTGGTCGGCTTCCTCGACCACCTGTGCCACCCGGTCTCACTGATGCTCTTCCTCGTCGGCATGCCGGAGAGCCTCTACTACGAGCGCAGCGCTTCGGGCGCGGGCGTGGCGACGTTCAACTTCGCGTCCGGGGCGGTGGCGTCGCTTGCGATGACGCACGACGCGCCGCTCAACGGTGGCCTGGAGCGCACGACGATCGTGTCGGATTCCGGCCGGCGCATCGTCGTCGAGAACAACGTCAGGCTCAGCTACCACCGCGGCCCCCGGGTGGGCTACGGAGACGAGCCGAGCTTCTTCATCGGGCAGCCCGACGAGGCGACGGTGGTGTGGGAGCCCGAGTTCTCGCTCGGCCAGCTCTACAACAAGGGCCTGTTTCTGCTCGGCTATTATGGCGAAGTGAATGAGTTCGCGCAGTCGGTCCTCGACGGCCGCCCGCCGACCAAAGGCACCCTCGAGCAGGCCTGGCAGGCCACGCGCATCTTCGAGGCCTTCGCGCAAGGGCCGCGCCAGGCAATACCCTTGACAACAACCGCGTAATCCGGTTCCGTTCACCACCAGGCACAGTCCAGCATTGAGGAACTTCTACATGACCCGCAAAGAGCTCAACCTGGCCATCTTCGAGGGGACGGCGGACAAGGTCCTGTGGCAGCCGAGGCTCGAGACGTGGATCGAGCACCACATGTGGCGCGGCACGCTGCCGAAGCGTTTCCAGGGCATGAGCAACCTCGAGATCTACGACGAGCTCGGCGCCTCGATACGCTACGAGGCGAGCCGCGGCCTCGAGCGCCTCGAGCCGCACGAGGACGTCGTGCACATCCAGGAGCGGCACCCCGATCACACGGTCTACCGCATACGCACGCCGCTCGGCGAGCTCACCACCGTGTACCAGGACATCTGGGAGGGCGACCGGCGCGTGAACAGCCGGATCGTCGAGTGGCCCGTCAGAACCGTCGAGGACCTCCGCGTGCTGACGGACCTCGTGGACCGCAAGCAGTTCCGCACCAACCACGAGGCCTTCAAGGAAGCGGCGAGCCGCGTCGGCCATCGCGCCGAGCCGACGCTTTTCCTCTCGAGCTCGGGCTTCACCGAGCTGATCAAGGAATACTGCGGCCTCGTCGAGACCTTCTACCTACTCTACGACCACACGGCCGACGTGGAGGCATACCTCGAGGCGTGCGACCGGCGCGACGACCGCTTGATCGACGCGGCCCTCGAGCTCCCGTGCCGCCTCTTCAACCTCGGCGACCACGCGACGAACGAGTTCACCCCGCCGCCTATCCTCAAAAAATACCTTCTCCCGCGCTGGCAGCGCATCGCCGACCGCCTCCACGCCGCCGGCCGCTTCGTCCACACCCACTGGGACGGCAACTCGGTCACCATGCTGCCGTACGCGCGCGAGACCCGCCTCGACGGGATCGAGGCCCTCACGCCCGTGCCCATGGGCGACATGACGCTCGAGCAGATCAAGGAGGCAGTCGGCGACACAATGGTCGTGCTCGATCTCATTCGCGCCATTGACTTCCTGCCCGGCTTCCCCGTCGAGGAGCTGCTCGACTTCGCGCGCCGGGCCATTGACATGTTCGCGCCGAAGCTCATTCTCGGAATTTCCGACGAGATATCGCAGGTCGGGGAAATCGAAAAGGTGGAGGCCGTCTCGAAACTCGTCGACGACATTTGCGGTCTCGCGACCTGAGTGCCGCCGCATGTCCTCAGGAAATGCTTACGTTCGAAAGAGGGAGAACGATGCGTCTTACAGCCCCAGTCTGGGTGATCCTGATTCTCGCGTTCGCGTGTTCGAGCGCCGCGGACGAAGTCATCTTCAAGAACGGCGACCGCCTGACCGGCACGATCCTGCACCTCGCCGACGAGCACCTCACCATTGACTCATGGTCCGCCGGCGAGGTGACCGTCGAGACGGCCAAGGTCCGCACGATCTCGACGGAGACACCCATCGAGATTCACTTCCGCGACGGGACCGTTGTCTCGCAGCAGGTGTCGGCGTCCGATGAAGGCCGGTTTGCGATCGAACGCGAAGGCGTCCTCGAGCCGCAGGTGTTCGCCATCGCGGACGTCGTAGCGATCAACCCGCCCGAGAAACCCAGGGCCAAGTGGACGGGGAACGTCACGGCAGGGCTGACGCTTACGCGCAGCAACACCGACACCGAAAGCGCAAGCCTCAGCGCCCATCTCGTCCGAAAGAGCGACGCGGACCGAATCACGTTCGACGCCGCGCTGCTCCACGGCCGCCGCGAGGACGCCGACACGAGCGACTGGATCACGACCGAGGACTCGCGCGTCGCCGAGGCGAAATACGACTACTTCCTGTCCCCACGCCTCTTCGCGTACGCCAACACCCGCATCGAAAAGGACAGCATCCAGGACCTCGACCTGAGGCTCATTGCCGGCGCCGGCCTCGGCCGCGAATGGATCCAGCGCGACGACTTGAGCTTCCGGACCGAGGGCGGCCTCGCGTGGCTGCGCGAGGACTTCGCCGACGAGACCGACGCAAACGAGCAGGTCACGGCCCGCATCGCCTATCACGTCGCCAAGCGCTTCAATGAGAAGGTCGAGCTGCTGCACGAGCTCGCGTGGTATCCCGCGATTGAGGATCTCGGCGACTACTTCCTCAACACGGAGTTCAACGTGCGTGTGTCCCTCACCGACGTGCTGTTCACCGATTTCAAAGTGATTTTCGATTACGATTCCACCCCGGCCAGCGGTGCGGACAACAAGAGCTTGAAGAGCATTCTCGGCCTGGGCCTCGACTTTTAACGCATAAACTCACAAGACCGGAAACCCGGAGCAGGCGGGCGACAGGCATGAGCGAGCAGGAAGTCCGATTCGGCGTAGTGGGCTGCGGCGGCTTTGGGCTCTTCGCCCTGCAGCATTTTGTACAGGTCCCCGGCGCGAAGCTCGTCGGGATGGCGGGCACGCATCGCGAGGCGGCCTATGCCGCGGCACAGCGGTTCGGCGTCCCGGACATCGTCGAGGTTGAAGCCCTCGTCGAGCGGCCCGATGTTGACCTCGTCTACATCGCCACGCCGCCGTTTCTGCATTACCCGCAGGCCATGCTCGCGCTCAACGCCGGCAAGCACGTCATCTGCGAGAAGCCGCTGGCGCTGACGCCCGCCCAGGCCGACGAAATGATCGCACTCGCCCGCGAGAAAGACCGCCTGCTCGTCGCTGACCTCATGCAGCGCTACAACCCGCTCTTTTGGACGATGCGCCGGCTGATCGAGTCGAAGGTGCTCGGCGAGCCGCTGCACGGCACCTTCGAAAACTACGCGACCGACGAGCACCTGCCGCCGGAGCACTGGTTCTGGGACCGCGACAAGAGCGGCGGCCTCTTCGTCGAGCACGGCGTCCATTTCTTCGATTTGTTCGCCGGCTGGCTCGGCGAGGGCGAGGTCCTCGCCGCCCAATGCACGCGCCGGCCCGACACGACGATCGAGGAGCAGGTGCACTGCACCGTCCGGTACGGCCCAGGCGTGCTCGTCAACTTCTACCACGGGTTCCATCAGCCCGCCCGGCTCGACAGGCAGGAAATGCGCCTCGTCTTCGAGCGGGGCGACGTGACGCTGCACGAGTGGGTGCCGACGCGCGTGCGCATCCATGCACTCGCCGACGAACAGGGCACGCGCGAGCTCTGCGAGTTGTTCCCCGGCGCACGGCTCGACGTGACGGCGACCTACGCGCCGAAGGACCGTGCCTGCCGGGGACGCCACAAACCCATTGACGCGTGCCAGATGATCGAGCTGACCTTCGGCGAAGGTGACAAGAAAATGCACCGCTACGGCGAGCTGCTGCGGGCCATGCTCGCCGACCAGATGGCGTGGATCCGCGACCGCAGCCATGTCCGCCAAATCACCGAGGAGAACGGCCGGGCCTCGCTCGCCATGGCCGTCGAGGCCGATCGTCTGGCGCACGGATAGTTTCACCGCAGAGAGCGCAGAGAACGCAGAGATGAAAACACATCTCAACAAGATCACGCAGACGGTCATCGGCGCGGCGATGGCTGTGCATCGCGAGCTTGGCCCGGGACTCCTCGAATCCGCATACGAAGCATGCCTTGCCTTTGAGTTGACGCAGCGCGGACTAGCTATCGAACGTCAGAAGGAGTTGCCGGTTGTCTACAAAGGCCTGAACATCAAGTGCGGCTATCGGATGGATTTGCTCGTCGAGGGCCAGGTCGTCGTTGAGCTCAAGGCAGTCGACAAGCTCGAGCCGATTCATGAGGCGCAACTGCTTTCTTATCTCAAGCTATCCGGGTGTCCGGTAGGTCTGCTGATAAACTTCAACGTTCGCTTACTCAAGCAGGGCATTCGAAGGCTTGTCCATGAGCTGCCCGAGTAGGATTTCACCGCAGAGAGCGCCGAGAACGCAAAGATGAAGGAAATTGAAAAACAGTCTCTCTGCGATCTCTGCGATCTCTGCGGTGAGTAAAGGTATTGGCAGATGATCCGACGACGCTACAACGAGTGCCTCCTGCGACCGGGCGACGTACAGGCGTCGTTCGACGAGCTCGAAGTCGTGGGGACGTTCAACCCCGGCGCGATCGCCGTGGGCGACGAGGTCCTCCTGCTCGTCCGAGTCGCCGAAAGGCCGCTCGAGAAGCGGGCCGGCTTCACGGGCCTGCCGCGGCGGGACGCCGATGCGCGCGTGGTGATTGACTGGGTCCCCGACGAGGAACTGGAGCCCATTGACCCGCGCGTCGTCCGACGCAAACGCGACGGCTTGGTCCGGCTCACGTTCACCTCGCACATCAGGGCCTTTCGAAGCGCCGACGGCCGTTCGATCTCTGCCGAGGGCGCGCACTTCGTTCCCGACGGCGAGCACGAGGAGTTCGGCGTCGAGGACCCCCGGATCACCCGCATCGGCGACATGTTCTATATCACGTACGTCGCCGTCTCGCGCCACGGCGCAGCCACGGCGCTGGCCTCGACGAGCGACTTTAAGACGTTCGAGCGCCACGGCATCATCTTCTGCCCGGAGAATAAGGACGTCGTCCTGTTTCCCGAGCAGATCGGCGCAGACTACGTCGCGCTCCATCGGCCGCACGCGGGCACGCCGTTCACGAAGCCGGAGATGTGGCTCGCCCGCTCACCCGACCTTGTCCATTGGGGCCGCCAGGAACACTTCCACGGCGGCACCTCGACGTGGGAAACCGGGCGGATCGGCGCCGGCACCCCGCCGGTGAGAACGAGCGAGGGCTGGCTGGAGATCTACCACGGCACCCGAAACGCCCCCGGCGAGCGTGGCGTCGGCGTCTACTCGGCCGGCGCCTTGCTGCTCGATCTCGACGATCCCCAGCGGGTGATCGGTCGCGCGGCCGAGCCGATTCTCGTGCCGGAAACCGACTTCGAGCGCGAAGGCTTCGTGCCGAACGTTGTGTTCCCGACCGGCATCGTCGAACGCGATGATACGTATCTCGTTTATTACGGCGCGGCCGACACGGCCACCGCCGTCGTCGAGCTCTCGCGCCGCGATCTCATTGCTTCGATCCAGTGACGTGACATGGACCCGGCGTTCTGCGCAATTGATCAAACGGAGGCAGCACAACTGTGAACGCTCACCTGAAGTTTCGTCTTGGCAAGCTCCGCACGTATCTCGGCCTCATCAAGACCAAGATCGTCCGCGACACGATTGCAGCAAGCGACATCCGCGTGCTCGAGCCGGCGAAGCCGCGCTACGACGCGCCGCCCGACGACGGAGCGTGGAAGCCAATCCGCCTCGGCGACGGGTGGGGCGGCAAGCAGCAGTGGGCCTACTTCCGCGCGACGGTGACGCCGCCGGAACACTGCAACGGCGACGGCATCGAGCTGCGACTCGGTCATCGCGCCGTCTACCTGGAACCCCCCGACGAGAACAACTTCCCCGCCGGTCCCGAGGGACAAGCGTTCATTGACGGCCGGCGCGTCGGCGCCATTGACCAGCACCACCAGCGCATCCGCTACCCGTTCCAGCCCGGCCGGAGCTACGACGTGCGCGCAGTCTTTTTCGCGGGACGGGGCGCGTGCCGTCACGCGCTGGAGACGTTCGGCCTCGCCTGGACCGACCTTGCGACGGAGGACCTCTACCACGACCTGCGCGTGACGCTGGAAATCATTGACCTGCTCGACGAAGCGTTGCCGACGCGCGAGAAGCTGATCGAGGCGGTGGACGCCGCCGTCCACGCGATTGACGTGCGCGAAAACGTCGGCCTCGTCGTCGTCCCCGCCGACGAGCAACGCGACCCGTCGGGCGAGCTGTTTTACGCGTCAGTCGCGGCAGCACAGAAGGCGTTCGACGAAGCACGCGCCAAGGTGCCGGCGGCGGACGCGCCCACCGTCGTCGCTGTCGGCCATGCACACATTGACCTGGCCTGGTTGTGGCCGATCAAGCAGACGCGCCACAAGTGCGTGCGCACCTGGGCCACACAGTGCCGGCTGCTCGAGCAGTATCCCGACTGGACGTTCATCCAGTCCAGCCCGCAAGCCTACGCCTGGGTCGAGGAGGACGCCCAGGAGCTTCTTGAGAAAATCCGCGAGCACATCGCCGCGGGCCGATGGGAGGCCGACGGCGCGACGTGGGTCGAGATGGACACGAACGTCCCGAGCGGCGAATCGCTCGTGCGGCAACTGCTCTACGGCAAGCGGTACTTGCGCGAGAAATTCGGCGTCGAGAGCCGGATGCTCTGGCTGCCCGACGTGTTCGGCTACTCGGCGGCATTGCCGCAGCTCCTTGCGCTCGCCGGCGTCGAGGGTTTTGTCACCAGCAAGATCAGCTGGAACCAGTACAACCGTTTCCCGTACGACACATTCCGCTGGCGCGGCCTCGACGGGACGCCGGTGACGGCGCATTTCATCACGACGGCGTGCAAAGACCAGGAGTGGATGACCACCTACATCGCGACGATGTCGGCCGAAAACGTCAAGAGCACGTGGGACGCATACGCGCAAAACAACCTGCTGCTCGATCCGCTCCTGACGTTCGGCCACGGCGACGGCGGCGGCGGACCGACCGAGGAGATGATCGAGAGCGCGCAGCGGTTCGCCTACATGCCGCCCGTCGAGGGAATGCCGAAAGTGCGGCTTGAGAAGGCCGGAGACCTCCTCGAGCGGGTCGCGTCGCAGGCCGAACGGTTGCCCGTGTGGGACGGTGAGCTTTACCTCGAATTCCACCGCGGCACGTACACGACGCAGGCGTGGCTCAAGCGCGCCAACCGCAAGAACGAGCTGCGGCTGCACAACCTCGAGTGGCTCGCCGCTCTCGCCGCGGGCCACGGCTACACGCCGGACACAACGCGGCTCGACGCGATGTGGAAGGACCTGCTGCTCGCGCAGTTCCACGACATCCTGCCCGGCTCGTCGGTCGGCGAGGTCTATGACGAGGTCCGCGTCATCGAGCAGGGAATCGCCGAGCAGGCCGACGCCATGACGGCCGAGGCCGCCGAGGCGCTGTGCGGCAGGATTGACACGTCCGCATGCCGCAAGCCTGTCGTCCTCTTCAATACCCTCTCGTGGGACCGCGATGACCCCGTCCGGCTGCCGGACGGCACGTGGCGCGACGACGTCACCGTGCCTGCAGGCGGTTGGGCGGTTGTGGACGCCGCCGCGCAACCGGCCCGGGCCAAGCGGCCCGAGCTCGATCTCAGCGACGACGGCCGCACGATCACCAACCGCTACTGGCGGCTCCGGCTCGACGAGCAGGGCCGCATTGTGGAACTGTACGACCGCGTCAACGAGCGGCAGGTGCTCCCCGACGGCGCAGTCGGCAACGAGTGGCAGGTCTTCGAAGACCGCCCCATGAACTGCGACGCGTGGAACATCGAATTCTACTACGAGCACCACCGGCTGCCCGGACCGGAGTGCGTGTCGATCGCGCCGGCCAAACGGAACGACGTCCGCATCGCCGTCGAGGTCACGTGGCAGATGCCCCTGCTCGGCACAGGGCCGCGCAGCACGATCACCCAGCGGATCGCGCTCTACGCAAAAAACCCGAGAATTGACTTCGAGACGCGCGCCGACTGGCACGATCACCACCAACTGCTCAAGGTCGCATTCCCCGTCGAGGTGCGCGCCACCGAAGCGACGTACGAGATCCAGTTCGGCCATCTGCGACGCACGACGCATCGCAACACGCCGTGGGACGTCGGCCGGTTCGAGGTATGCGCCCACCGGTTCGTGGACCTCGCCGAGCACGGCTATGGCGTGTCGTTGCTCAACGACTGCAAGTACGGCCACGACGTGCACGACGGCGTGATCCGCCTCACCTGCATCAAGAGCCCGCAGGCGCCCGACCGGGAGGCCGACCAGGGCCTGCACGAGTTCACCTACGCCCTGCTGCCGCACGCCGGCACGTTCCAGGAAGCCGGCGTTGTCCGCGCCGCCGCCGAGCTCAACGTGCCCCCGCTCACCTACCCCACCAAGCCGTCGAAAGGCCCGCTGCCCGCGTCGTTCTCCTTCGTGCAGTGCGACGCCGAGGCCGTCGTCCTCGATACCCTCAAGCTCGCCGAAGACGGCAAGGGCCTGATCCTCCGGCTCTACGAATCCCACGGCTCGCACGCGCAAGCGGCGCTCACCTTCACCAACGCCCCCAGGTCCGTCGAACACGTGGACCTACTCGAGCAGCCGCTCAGCGACGACGTCGGCCTCGACCACCAGAACCACCGGGTCTCACTGCGCCTGCGACCGTTCCAGGTCGTCACGCTCCGGGTCAGCCTATGAAACAGACAAGAGGAAAGCTCCATGAATCCGCCGCGTGCTGAGTATCCGCGTCCGCAGTTCGTGCGCGACGAGTGGCTCTGCCTCAACGGCGAGTGGCAATTCGAGATCGACGCCGGCGACAGCGGCCTCGAGCGCGGCGTGCTCGAGCGTGAGCTGAAGGACCGCATCCTCGTGCCGTTCTGCCCCGAGGCGCCGCTGTCCGGCATCGGGTGCACCGATGTCATGAACGCGGTCTGGTACCGGCGCGAGGCAACCATTCCCAAGGCGTGGTCGGGAAAGCGCGTGCTGCTCCATTTCCAGGCCGTGGACTACGACGCGACGGTCTGGGTCAACGGCGTCGAGGTCGGCCGGCACCGCGGCGGCTTCACGCCGTTCACCTGCGACCTCGACGGCGTGGCGTCGCCGGGCGAGACCGTGACCATCGTCGTCCGCGCCCGCGACGACAACGACGCGCCGCAGCCCCGGGGCAAACAGGTCAGGGCCTACCGCAACTGGGGCTGCTTCTACACGCGCACGACGGGCATCTGGCAGACGGTGTGGATGGAGCCGGTGCCGGAGAGCTCGCTCATGCGGCCGCGCCTGACGCCTGACGTCGCGAACGGCATCATCCGCCTCGAGCAGCCGATCCGAGGCCCACGCTCCGGTCTCACGCTCCGGGCGACGCTGAGCGACGGGCGCGGCGAAGTGTGCCGCGCAAGCTGCGCGGCCGACGCGGATTTCGCACCGCGCCTCGACCTGGCGATCCCCTCCAAAAGACGGCGCCTGTGGTCGCCCGCAGACCCCCACCTCTACGACATCGCCATCGAGCTGCTCGACGCCGACGGCAAAACCGTGGATTCGGTATCGAGCTACGCCGGCCTGCGCAGCGTCACCATTGACGGCAAGGCGATCAGGATCAACGGTGACGTGATCTTTCAGCGCCTCGTCCTCGACCAGGGGTATTACCCGGACGGGGTCCTGACCGCGCCGAGCGACGAGGCGCTGCGCCGTGACATCGAGCTCAGCCTGGCCGCAGGCTTCAACGGCGCCCGGCTCCACCAGAAGGTGTTCGAAGAACGCTTCCTCTACCACGCCGACCGCCTCGGCTACCTCGTCTGGGGCGAGTTCGCCGACTGGGGCGCGTACGACTTCGGCCCAAAGGAGGACAACCACAGGCACGGACCGACCTACATTACGCAGTGGCTCGAAGTACTCGAACGCGACTACTCCCACCCGTGCATCATCGGCTGGTGCCCGATGAACGAGCCCGAGCAGCCCATCACGGACAGGATCACGCGGCTCGACGAGACGATGCGCGGCCTCTTCCTTGCCACCAGGGCGATGGACTCGACCCGGCCCGTCCTGGACACCTCGGGCTACTCGCACCGTGTCCCCGAGTCCGACGTCTACGACTCGCACGACTACGAGCAGGACCCGGCCAAGTTCAAAGCCAACCACGAGGGCCTGGCCGAGGGCAGGCCCTTCCTCAACGACCTGCAGGGACGCCCCATCTCCATCCTCTACCGGGGCCAGCCATACTTCGTCAGCGAGTTCGGCGGCACATGGTGGGGCCCCGACGCCAGGCCGGGCGACGACTCGTGGGGCTACGGCAAGCGGCCGAAAACGGTCGAGGAGTTCTACGAACGCTTCAAGGCCCTGTGCGACGTGCTGCTCGACAACCCGGACATGTTCGGCTACGCCTACACGCAGCTCACCGACGTGCACCAGGAACAGAACGGCATCTACACCTTCGACCGCAGCAAGAAATTCGACCTCGGGCCGATCCGCCGCGCCCAGCAGCGCCCGGCCGCAATTGAGCAAGCGCATTCCGGCCCCTGAGGCATCTCCTCTCTACATCCAGTTCCAGCCTGGATGACCACGCGTGCTTCGTGCGCATCCCGCCTGGAGAAAACTGTCAGCACAGGCACTCAAGGGTTGACAGACCCGGCCGGTTATGCTATTAGCATATTGGTATCCTGAGCGGCCATGAAACCGGTTCCAGAAAGAGCACCAGAATCGACCCGTCTGGTTAGGGGGAGACTGTTAACCGTCTCTGGGCCGCTACCCGGGTATCAGGCCGCCCCAGAGCTGCACACGGAAGACGCTGTCCGGAACGCATACCGAAGGAGATTGCTCATGGTCAGCACACACAGATGGCTATTGAACTGCACAATCGCGGCCCTTGTGTCGTTCGCGGCGCCCGCCCTCGTGCTCGCCCAGGGCTTCAGCGACGACTTCGAATCGTACACCGCGGGCCAGCCGCTGCCCGGACCTCCCTGGTACAACTGGGAGGGGGGGACCCTTGTGACGGTGGACGGTGTTCGGCTTTACGATGAGCCGGGCAACGGCGCGAATGGCTCGGCGAAGTTCATCGGGCTTGGGGAAGAAGAGCCGGTCCGCTGGTTTGACACGCCATTCGACGTCAAAGATCGGATCGTAGACTTCACGTTCTATCTCAAATCGTCCTCAACCGCGCAGTTCGACATGTTCGCCGGCTCCATGGAGGGGGCCCCAGGACCCTACGAGAGACCGGGCAAGCAGTATGGCATCAACATCGGCGCCATTTACGTCGTCGCCAACATCGGCGACAACACCGGCACGGTTACGTACGCCAACCAGCAGTTGAGCAACTTCGTCGGCGACGCCGTCACGTGGAACGAGATCAGGATCCGGCTCATCAACCGCTCACTGAGCGGCCGGATGGGCACGGGCGAGCTGTTCGTCAACGGCGTCCGCACGAACCAAGAGTACATCTGGAAACTGGATGCCGAGGGCTTCAACGGCGTGGATTTCTACGGCGAGGATTGGGCCCGAGGCTACCTGCTTGACGACATCAGCATCGTCCAGAACGGCATGGCCGATCCACTGCCCTACGCGATCCCGGACTACGTCTATCCCGGCGTGAGAACCACGTCAGGAGGTATTACATCCGACGGCGTCCGGTATCTCTACGTGCTCGGCGGGGAAAACAGCGCCGGTACGGCGGGGAGCACCGAACTGTGGCGCTTCGACACCGTGGACGAGACGTGGACCCAGCTCCAAAGCAATCCTCCGGTGCCGGATCCACTCAACCCCGAGGCCGTGCTGACCTCGATGGTCGAGCGCGCGGCGCTCACAACGGCTGGCGCACAAGGCAAGCTTTCGCTCACGCTGAATGCCTACGATCACGGTGGCGACCACCCGTGGCAGATCGAGTATGACGTGGCCACTGCCGCGTGGTCGGAGCCCACAAGCCCGGGGCCCGGACTCGGCTCCCATGACGTGTTCCTCGACGCCGCGGCGATGGGCAACAGGATTTACGCGAGCATCAATCCGAGCCAGGGGGGAGCGCTCATCTACGATGCCGAGACCCGCACCTTCCTGTCGAGGCAGGGCGACCCGAACCGGTTTCCCTATGGCGTCCGGTACGGCATGGACTTCGCCTACGCCGACGACGGAAACAACTGGTTGTACGGCCTGGGAGGGCGTGACCGCGACCCGGACCCCGAAGTTGACGATTGGGTTGGCATCATCTGCCGCTACGACGTCACCCAGGCGCCCCCGGGCACCTGGGACGCACCGGGGGGTGTCACATGGTATTCCGACCTGCCGGTCGCGTGGCCAAACCCCGGATACCAGCAGGGCCAGCATGCCCTCACGTACGTACCGGAGGGCATCAACACGATCTATTTCCTCCACGGCGAATGGGGTGACGCCGGTCTGTACAAAGTCCAAGTGGAGGGCGGCGCGCTCTTCGCGGCCGTGGGCAAGAGCGACGACCTGTACAGGTATGACATCGCAACCGATACCTGGACCACGCTCGTCGATGCCATTCCGTTCGTCTTCGGCGACGTGGACTTCAACGACGACATGACCTTCGGCTGCCCGGTCTCGGACATCCCCGGCGATGTGGACGGCAACGGCGTCGTGGACGGCCTCGACCTGACCGCCGTCCTCACCGCATGGGAGACCACACCCGGCGACCCGCTCTGGAACGAGAACGCCGACCTCGACGACAACAACGTCGTCGACGGCCTGGACCTCACCGAGGTGATCTCCAACTGGACGGTCGCCTCCGCGGCCGCTGCGCCCGAAGCCGTTGCGTCCGAAGTGGTTACTTCGGACACGACGACGAAGCGCGGCCCCGGCAACGTCGCCAGAGGAAAGGGCAACGTGAAAAGGAACAACTAAGTAGTCGTTGCCGGCACCAACCCGCTCAAACAACGTGCAGCCTCCGGCTGGACGCCCCGAGCTTCGAGCGGGGGGCTGCTCCTTCTTGCGCCCGCGGCATGATCGGAGCTGATTGAGCAAAACGGACGCGATTCGCCGGGTGTGAGCCTTATGCACGGCCCAGGCCCAGAATTCGGACCGGTCGGAAAACATCGGTTGACACGGGCGGTGAGTTGTGCTAGCTTCGCAGATGAACCTATCTGGAAAGGCGATCGGGCCAACAGCGTTACGGCAGCGGTATTTCTTGAGGTAAGGGGTTAGGACGGAGTGTTCCTGTCTGATCGCTCTTCGCCCTGTTCTCATCCGCACCCCCCGCTTCCGGCCCGTTCAGCGAGGTCGCAGACGAAACGTACCGTCAAAACGGAACTTGAAGGAGGCTACTCATGACTGGTGCACACAAATGGCTGCTGAGTTGCGCGGCCGCCCTCGCGCTCTGCGTAGCGGCCCCGACTCTCGCGCCGGCCCAAGGCCTTAGTGACGACTTCGAGTCGTACTCGGCGGGCGCCCCCCCTGGTCCCCCATGGTGGGAATGGGGCGGAGACGCGCTCACGACCGATAACCCGATTTATGACGAGCCGGGCAACGGCGCCAACGGGTCCGCCAAGTTCATGGGGCTTGGTCAAGAGCCCGTCCGCTGGTTCACCGACCCGTTCGACGCCAAGGACCGGATCGTGGAGTTCACGTTCTACGTCAAGTCATCCTCCACGTCCACGTTCGACATGTTTGCCGGCTCCATGGTGGGGGCCCCCGGCCCGTACGTCGAACCGAAAACGCAGTACGACGTCAATATCGGTCACATTGCCATCAAGGCCAATATCGGCGACAACACGGGCTGGGTCAGGTACGCGGAGGGTCAGCAGGAGTTGACCAACTTCGTCGGCGACGGCGTGACGTGGAACAAAATCCACGTGCATCTCATCGCCCGCTCGACCGACGGCCACATGGGCACCGGCGAGCTGTCCGTCAACGATGTCGCCTCGGGCCAACAGTACGTGTGGACGCTGGACACCGAAGGCCTCAACGGCGTGGATTTCTACGGCAACGACTGGGGGCGAGGCTATCTCGTTGACGAGATCAGCATCGTCCAAAACGGCTTCGCCGACCCGCTCCCCTACACGCCGCCGGACTACGCCTACCCCGGCAACCGCGGCCCGGCCGGCGGCATCACCTCAGACGGCGTCCGGTATCTCTACATCCTGGGCGGGATGAACACAGCCGAGACGGGCAGCACGGAGCTGTGGCGCTTCGACACCACGAACAACTCCTGGACCCAGCTCCCAAGCAGCCCCGTGATCACCGATCCGCTGAACCCGGAGACGATCTACACCTCGATGCCCAGCCGTGCCGCGCTCACGACGGCGGGAAACCAGGGCCAGCTCTCGCTCACCGTCAACGCCCACTACACTGGCACGGGTTGTGACGGCTACAACCCATGGCAGACCGACTTCGACATCGAGACGGGTGCCTGGTTGACTCCAAAGCACGCAGGGGAGGACTGCATGTCGTCCCACGACAACTGGACGGACACGGCCGCAGCGGGCGACAGGATTTACGGCAGCCAGACCGCCAGCCAGGGCGGCATGCTCATCTACGATGCCGAGACCAACACCTTCCTCTCAAGGCAGGGCAGTCCAAATACGATTCCCGACGGCCTGGGTTGAAAGAACGGCAACGACATGGCCTACGCCGACGACGGCAACAACTGGCTCTACGGCCTCACGGGCCGCGACGCAGATCCCGACCCGGAAGTCGCCGACTGGGTGGCCACGATACGTCGCTACGACGTCTCCCAGGTGGCTCCCGGAACGTGGGATCTGGCCTGGTATTCCGATCTGCCGGTGGCCTGGCCGAACCCCGAGTGGGGCGTAGAGGGCCAGCACGCCCTGACGTACGTGCCCGCAGACATCAGCACGATCTACTTCCTCCATGGCGAATGGGGTTCCCCCGGCCTGTACAAGGTCAATGTGGTAGGCGGTGCGCTGTTCGCCGCAATCGGCGGCAGCGACGACCTGTACCGGTACGACGTCGCCACCGACACGTGGACGACCCTCGTGGACGCCATTCCGTTCGTCTTCGGCGAGGCCGACTTGCACGACGACATGACCTTCGGCTCCCCGATCACCTGCGGCCCGGGCGACGTAGACTGCAACGGCGTCGTGGACGGCCTTGACCTGACGGCCGTGCTCACCGCGTGGGAGACCGAGCCCGGCGACCTGCTCTGGAACCCGAATGCCGACCTCGATGACAATGACATCGTGGACGGCCTGGACCTCACCGAGGTGATCTCCAACTGGACCGTCGCCTCTGCGGCTGCACCTGACGAAGCCGCCTCAGATGCGAAACCCGGCCGCGGCCTCGGCAGAGGGAAAGGCAACGTGAAGAACAAGTAATCACCTGTCAAAGGCTATGAGGCAAAAGCGCAGCCTCCGGCGTCGCGCCGGAGGCTGCTTCTTTGTGCGCCGCCCAGCCCGGACATGCTCGTTGACCGCCGGCGCGCCGGCGCCTACACTTCCCTGCGCCGCGAGAAGCTCGACACCGCGCCCACAGGCGAGCCGCGCCGCGGCCATCGAAAGCCTCTCTTTCGGACTCACAGAGGATTTCACCGCAAAGGTATTCACCGCAAAGGCATTCACCGCAAAGGCATTCACCGCAAAGGCATTCACCGTAAAGGCATTCACCACAAAGGCATTCACCGTGAGCGCTTCGCCACCGAGTCCGGTCGACACCACCGCAAGCCCCCGCGCCCGACTGCGCACGCTGCCATCGGCCAGTGTCACCCTCGGCGAGGGTTTTTGGTCACAACGGCGGACGACGAACCGCGAGGTCAGCCTGCGGCACGGCACCCGGATGCTCGAGAAGTCGGGCGCCTTCCAGAACTTCCGCCTCGCGGCCGCCGGCCACGGCGGGCGCTATCGCAACCCGCAATGGCGGGACCAGGACGTGTACAAGTGGCTCGAGGCGGTGGCCTACGAAGTCGGCGGCGATACCGGCGGCGAGCTCAAGCGCCACGCCAACGAAGCGATCGAGGCAATCGTCGCCGCCCAGGCCGAGGACGGATACCTCCACACCTACCACCAGGTCGTCGAGCCCGACCAGCGCTGGGCCGATCTTGGACGCAACCACGAGCTGTACTGCGCGGGACACCTGATCGAGGCCGCGCTCGCTTTCCATCGCGTCGCCGCCGACGAGAGACTGCTCGAGGTCGCACGCCGGCTCGCCGACCACATCGGCTCCGTGTTCGGGCCGGGCAGACGCGCCGGCGGCCCCGGACACCCGCAGATCGAGCTGGCCCTCGTCGAGCTGTACCGCGCGACGCGGGAGCGGTCCTACCTCGACCTCGCGCGGTACTTCCTCGACCAGCGCGGCCGCGGCGCCGTCGGCAAGGGCTGGTACAACGATCCAGCCTACCACCAGGACCACGTGCCCGTGCGAGAGGCCGAGGCGGTCGAGGGCCACGCCGTCCGCGCACTCTACCTCACGACCGGCATGACCGACGTGTACCTCGAGACCGGCGAGCAGGCGCTGTTCGACGCCGTGATGCGCCAGTGGCACGACATGACCGCCGGGAAACTCTTCGTGACCGGCGGCGTCGGGGCGCGACACGAGCAGGAAGCGTTCGGCGAGCCCTACGAGCTGCCGAGCGACCGCTGCTACTGCGAGACGTGCGCGGCGATCGCCAGCATCATGTGGAACTGGCGCCTGTTGCTCGCCACGGCCGACGGCCGGTACGCGGACCTCATCGAGCGGACGCTCTACAACGCGTTCCTGAGCGGCGTGTCGCTCGACGGCCGCACCTACTTCTACGGCAACCCGTTGATGAGCCGCGGCGGGATCGAGCGCAAGGAGTGGTTCGACTGCGCCTGCTGCCCACCCAATGTCACGCGCGTCCTCGCGTATCTCCCCCACTACTTCGCCACCGGCGACGCAGCCGGCGTGCAGATCCACCTGTACGATTCGGCCGTGATCCATGCCGAGCTCGCGCCGGGCCGCAGCGTGCGCGTCCGAACGGACACCGGCTACCCGTGGCAGGCCACGGTCAAGCTCACCATCGAGGACACGGACGGCTCGTCGTGGAGACTGCAACTGCGTGTTCCCGCTTGGTGCGCCCGTCCCGCGCTCCGCGTGAACGCCCGGGCACTCCCGGACGTCGAGCAGAACAACGGCTACGCGACCCTCGAGCGCCGCTGGCAAGTGGGCGATACCGTCGAGCTCGAGCTGCCGATGGCCCCCCGGCTCGTCGAGGCGCATCCCCGCAGCGACTCGACGCGCGGCAGTGTCGCCATTGAGCGCGGCCCGATCGTCTACTGCCTCGAGGCGCCCGACCAGGATCCGTCGGTCAACATCATGGACATGCAGATCAATGAGACGGCGCCGCTCGAAGACGCCTGGCGCCGCGACCTTCTCGGCGGCGTGACGACGGTCAAAGCCGGAGGCTACGCCCTCGACGTGTCCTCGTGGGAGAACGAATTGTACAAGCCGCTCGGCAGTGGCCGGAATTGCCCCCGCCGGCGGCTCGAGCTTGCTGCCATTCCCTACTATGCCTGGGCCAACCGCGGCCCCCACGCCATGCGCGTGTGGATACCCCGCGGCGGCTCCTGATTTGCAGCAGCCTATTTCGGATCACGACTGAAGCGGAGGCGCTTGTCCGGATCGGCAATGCGGATACGGTACCCCCACGCGCCCCCGTGGTTGGCGATCTTAATCAGCAATGCATTCCAACCCTTGTTAAGGACAACCGGCGCCACGTACATGTCGGGGAAGCAATGACTCCACGAATTGTCGTTGAACACCTCCGCGCCGTTGACCCAGATCTTGGCGCCGTCGTCCTTGCCGAAAATGGCCGCCGTCTCCATCCGCTCCGGCGCCCGGATATGCGTCAGCCCGTACGCGATCCGCCAGTCGCCTCCTCCGACGTACGACCCCGGATCCACTTGCTCCTCGACGTGGACCGGCTGCCACTTCACCTTTTTCCCGTCGAGGCCCTCGTATTCGGCATCGAGCTCAATCTCCTGTTCGGGCGGGAAGACCTTCTCGAAGCCTGAGTGATTCGCGTTGTCGAACGGGCCGATCACGTACCAATCCTGAATAGTGGGTGAAGACGGGACGAACCTCGCGGTCACCCAGCCCACCGTGTTGCCGGAGGACCGGAGATCGTTCTCCAGCGTCTTGAGCGCGAGAACGTGTCGCCCCTTTGAGAGGCGCACGCCCTTCCACGTCGAGGCAATTTGCGGGATGAACTGGGGACTGTACGTGTTCACCCGGCCAAGGGCCTTGCCGTCCACGCTAACCTCGACCCACCCCCCGTCGGTGGCCGCCGACAAATACAAGGTCAGGTCGAACGCCTCCTCCGCCGGGGATTCGAGCTCGAGCGAGATCACCTCGCCGGGCCCCGCAGCCTGCCAGTACTGCTGCGGCGGCTCACCGACGAATTCAGGATCGGCCTCCTGCCATGGTCGCGTCGGCAGATCGCTGTCGCCGACCTTTGGGCCCGAGACGATCTGTATCGCCGCCGTCATTGACGGCCTCCCCGAGACGTAGGTCACCGGCATTCGCTCCCTCAACGGCGGCAGGGCCGCCAGCGCGGCCGCGGGCAACTGGTACCAGTACGCCACGCCGGCGTAGTCGGAGGGATGGTTGCTGACGGGGCCGTGCTCGATATCCACCTTGATGGACGTGGTGAAGTTCACGGCGTCCGTGATGTGGTACCGGTACGCGCAGACCCGCTTCGTGCCCCAGTCAATGTAGGTCAGTCCCGAGTACGGCCCGTGCTCGAACTTGACCGCGTTCCAGAAGTACGCGCCGTTGAAATAGTCCTCGGTCCCGGTACCCAGAAAACGCGAGGGCCACGTTTCGCCGTCCACGTAGATTTTCTCGTCGCCTTCGAGGAAAAAGATCCCGCCGGCGCGCGCCGCGGACTGCATCACCAGGTTGCAGCCGCAGAACTTCCCTCGGCCCTCCGTGGTGAGCACGGTGTAGTCCTCGCCGTGCGGGATGTCCTTGTGCTGCCGGTACGCCGCGTGAAAATACCCCGCGTCGGCCGGCATGGCCCTCGTTCGATGCCATTCAATCTCAAAACGTGGAAGCTTATACGTCCGGTCCGTCTGGTTCTCGACACGAACCGTTGCGCGTTTCCGAAACGGCATTGGGAAATAACAATAATATCCCTCGTCGGTCATCCCGAGCGGCAGCGACTTGAAGCGGCGGTCGTCGCAGCCGGTCCCGAAGAAATCGCCGACGGGACTGCGAACGCTCGGCCCCTCGGCATCGTCGAACGTAATCTGCAATTCCAGGCCGCGCAGCGCGAGGTGCTTCGGCGGATCGACCTTGATCCACAGAGCATCTACGGAGCCCGGGCCTTTGACCGAAATCTCCCGCGTTTCCCCGGGTTTGATCGCACCCGGGTTCCGCTGCACCTTCGCACCCGGGTCGCGCGGCTTGGGGTCCGCGCCGACGGCATCGAGCATTCTCGCCGCCTTATCGAGCGTGCGCCGTTCACCAGGCCCGAGGTCCATCGAGAAAGACTTCACCGGCGTGTCCTCGGGGAAGACATAGTAGTCGATCTGATAAAACAGCATCTTTCTCCCGGTTATCTTGATCGACTTCTCGAACGGGATCGGCACGTACGAGATCGAGGCGTGGCCCTCCCAGGCACCTCGCCCACTCTCGAACGAACGCGACAGCGGCGGCACGAACGGGTAGGTGTCGCGCAAGCCGAACATTTCGGGGACCGACAAGTCCACTCGCGGCTTCTCCTCGCCGTCGAAGTACATCATCACCCGGACGTCGTCGCTTTCCTGGACCGGGACGCCGGCGACGACAATCCCGGTCGTCCAGAACCGGTAGATGCACCCCGGCCCTTCGGCCTCGAGCATGACCTGCTCTCCGTTCTCCTCGACGCGGATAAAGTGACCGGCGTCGCTGTTGCCGCCGCTGCGGTCATAGCTCGACGCCTGGTAGGTCGGCCAGTCCACCAGCAGCGGCAGCGCGTCGAACGCCAGCAGCGCGTCGTAGCCGATGGGCAGCGCGTCCGCCTCCGGCTCGGCGCCGCCGCAGCCGCTCAGCGTTGCCGCGAGCCCGATCGCGAGCCACGTCAAGGTACAATGCGTGATACGGCTGGTTTTCGTGCGGATGTCCGTGAGCATAATGCTTGATCCTTTCATGATGCCGGTGACTAATACTCGTCGAGCGCACACAATCGCGGGTGCTGGTTTGGGAACAGCACCTCGATCAGTGTGCGAGCATCGCCCGTGACTCTGATGCCGGCGGCTTCGACGATCTCGCCCGGCTCGTCGGAGCCGATGATGAGCTGCGCGATCCCTTCCCCGCCGCGTATGCCGTGCCTTGACCCGCGCGCCGGGGCGAGGCTGACCGTCGAGCGGTTGATCGCCAGCGTCACTCGCTCACGCGGATCCGCGATGAGCACTTCGCCCCGCCAACCGGCCATGTGCGACCGCTTGAGCCGCCGCGCGAACTCCCTCGTGAGCTTGCCGAGCGTCGCGCTCAGGTTCAACGTCCGGACCATCGGCCCGCCGCTGCGTTTGCGGTGCGTTTCGACGCGGCAATTGCCCCGCCGGAGGCGCTTGCAGAGCGGAGTATCGTCGTGAAGGACCGTGAACCACACGTCCCGGCACCGCCATCTCGCGGCCAGCGTCGCCAGCACGCGCAGCGCTTGCTCCGCATCGCCGCAGTACTCGACGCACACCAGCGCACCCCGATGGCGGCACGTCACCACGTAGCCGGCCACCGCCCCGCGCGCGTCGTGCCACGCATACCCCTCCCAGATCTTCGCCCGCGCCGCGCGACGGAACGTCGGCCGCACCGCCGTCCCCGTAAGCCCGGCGTATGCACGGTTGTACATGGCGACCATATCGTCCCGAGTGCGCAGCGCGAACTTCCTGGGCGCCGCGCCCGGACGTCCCGACGGCAATTCCGAGACATTGACGTGATAACGCACCGGCGACCACGCGTTCACGTACCCGAACCGGTCGTAGAAATCGTCAATGCCGAATAACATCGTCATATCGTATCCCGCCGCGCGCATCGCGCCTAGGCTCGCCCGCCCCGTCCGGTCCATCAAGCCGCGCTTCCGGTACTCCGCGTCCGTGGCCACGCACGTCACCCCGCCGACGCGGACGCGTGCCCCGCCGATCCGCATGGTGTAGCCGCACACCCCCCAGTGCGTCACGATCCGCCCGTCAATCAGCCCAATCCGCGACGCCGCCCAGTCGTACGTGCCGTGCAGCAGAATGCCGCGCCCGAAATCGCATAACGTGTAATAGCCCGCCTCCTTCGCGAACACCTTGCCGATCAGATCAATGAGCACCGTCGCGTGCTTCCGCCTGTTGGGCGCTGTAACTTCCAGTGTTCCCGTCTCCTTACGTTCCGCCCGACTCATCCGCCTCTCCTCATGTAGTCAGGTATTTCGCACTACGCGTAATGGGCAATGATCCTCGTCTCTTCATTCAAGTCCCGCAGTGCCACCCATTCCTTTTCGGGATTGAAATCCACGTGCGCCTCGCCGTTGACCTCGCACCGAGTCATCTTCGTGCCCGCCGGATGGCGGAAGCGCGCGCGAATGATCCTCGGCGCATTCCGTCGAGGCGGGTCAAGTGTCATCTCGATCTCGCCCTCCGCCGCCCGCGACTCGACCGTCATAGACATCAGGCCGAAGTGCGTCGCGGCATTCCGGATGCCGATCGCCTGCCCGTCGGCGAGCCAGTACCGCGGAATCGCCGCGCCGAGCCACAGCTCGTCGCCTCGCTCCATCACGAACGCCAAGCGCAGCCAGTACGTCGAGTTCGCCTCGTCCGACGCCTTGTAGTGGTCGCCGAGCCAGTCACCGATATCGGGCAGCCCATGCTCCGTCATCATCCGCGTGTCCGGAAAATAGCTGACGGCGAATGCGTTGAAATACGCACGCACAAAATGCTTCGGCTCGTCGCGCAGCAGGTACGCCATTGGATTCCACAATAAATTCGCCTGCATCGAAATGCCGCCGTGACTGAACCAGCGCCGCTCGAACGCTTCGCCCGCAAGATCATACCCGTATTGCTCGGAGAGATACAGATTGTCCTCGTAATCCTGCATGATCCACGTCGAACGGTGGTCACGCGGTGCGAGTGCGCCCGTAACAACGAGATGGATCGCGCCCTCCAGCGTTTCCGTGATCCAGCCGTACGTGCGGCCACGGCGGTGGACGTCGCTCGGCACGTGCGGAATCCACCGGCCGTCGCGCAGCCTCACGACGGGCGACCGCTGCATCGCCTCGGTGAACGCGCGCACAAGATCCGTGCGATAGGCCTCGGCCTCATCGAGCAGGCGCCTGCCTTCCGGATGATCCACGGCGTCAAGCGCCGCGGCCGCGTGACGCATCCCCCACCACGAGTAGGCGTTCGTCGAAAGCCACGACCGCCAGTCGCCGATGTCCTCGAGCCGGCCCGGCGGCAGCAGGCCGCGTTCGATCGTGCGGATCGGCGAGCGCGCGGCGACGGCCGCAGTCCGTGCACGCTCACCGATGATCCACTTGCAGGCTTTGACGATGTGCGACGCCGCGCGCTCGAGCCACGCCCCATCTCGCGTGATCCAGTAGTGCTCGCCGAGACACCACAGGATCCAGCCGTGATGCTGGTTGTAGCCGCCGTCTTCGTAGCCGCCCGCGCCATAAAGGACGCCTTCTTTCGTCGAGTAATCGCCCGGCAGCTCGACACTGCCCTGGTAGTGGAGCCACGTCTCCAACGCGCGCCCGGCAAGCGTGCAAAAACCGCGGCGGTCGAGATCGCTGACCATCATGCACGATTCGTTGCCGAAAACGCCGTACGCGAACGTGCCCACCCTGGCCATGCAGCGGTCGCTGCCGCCGGCCTCACACTCGGTATTTATGAGCAAATGCGACACGTGCGCCCTGAAAAAATCGTTGATCATCGGCTCCGGCGTCTGGATTTGCGTGCTTGCCGCGACGCGCCCACGCCAGTAGTCGCGCACGGCTGCGTACGCCTCATCGTACTGAAGCGCCTCGACACGCCGCAGCTCGTCTGCATCACACAGTGTGATAAATGGAATGAGACAGTCGATGCGCCGGCACGGCCGTTCCTTCGTGAGCGCTGCTCGATACTGGATCTCTCGGCCGCTCTCGTCACGCGACAAGGAGTAGGGACCCGTCTCGTCCGTCGTTCTGCCATTCGGTGACAACGACGGCACGCCTTGCC
>CAZJXV010000024.1:9761-24703 GCA_964550015.1 uncultured Verrucomicrobiota bacterium | reverse complement strand
GCCCCGGCGTCGCGGCCCAGGCGCTCGGCATCGCCCAGGGCGCCCTCGACGAGGCCATCACCTACGCCCGCCAGCGCGAGCAGTTCGGCCACCCGATCATCTCGTTCCAGGGAATGCAGTTCAAGATCGCCGAGATGGCCATGCGCGTCGAGGCCGCCCGCGCCCTCATCTACGCCGTCGCCCGCTCCATCGACGCCGGCGACACCAGGTGCGCCAAGGAGAGCGCCATGACCAAGGCCTTCGCCTCCGACGTGGCCATGTACGTGACCACCGAGGCCGTCCAGGTGCTCGGCGGCTACGGCTACATGAAGGAATACCCCGTCGAGAAAATGATGCGCGACGCCAAGATCACCCAGATCTACGAGGGCACCAACGAAATCCAGCGCTCCGTCATCGCCACCAACCTCATCAAAGAATACGCAAGCAAGAAGTAGCCCCCGCGCGAACCATGAAGATCGTCGTCTGTATCAAGCAAGTCCCCGACACGACCAACGTGCGGATCAACCCCGAGACCAACACGCTCGTCCGCGAAGGCGTCGAGTCCATCGTCAACCCCTTCGACGAGTACGCCATCGAGGAGGCGATCCGCATCAAGGAACGCCTCGACGAGCCCGCCCCCACCGGCAAGCCGGCCACCACCGGCAAGCCGGCCACCACCATCGTCGTCACCATGGGGCCGCCGCAGGCCCAGGCCGCCCTGCGCCAGGCCCTCTCGGTCGGCATTGATGAAGCCATCTTGCTCAGCGACCGGGCGTTCGCCGGCTCGGACACCTGGGCCACCTCGTACGCGCTCTCGAAGATGATCGAGAAGATCGGCGACGTGGACCTCGTGCTCTGCGGCAAGCAGGCCATTGACGGCGATACCGCCCAGGTCGGGCCCGGCGTGGCCGTCCACCTCGGATTGCCGCAGATCACCTTCGTCAAGAAGATCGAGGAGATCACGCCCAAGAAGATCCGCGCCGAGCGCATGATGGAGGAAGGCCACCAGGTCATCGAGTGCCGCCTGCCCGTGCTGCTCACCGTGGTCAAAGAGATCAACGAACCGAGGCTCCCCTCGATCCGAGGCAAGATGCGCGCCAAAAAGGCCGAGATCACCACGTGGACGGCCGCCGACCTCGACGTGGACCAGGACAGCATCGGCCTGAAAGGCTCCCCGACCGTCGTGCACAAGATCTACGCGCCCGACCGCAAGAAAGAGGGCCGCGTCCTCGACGGCGAACCCGCCGACGTGGCCACCGACATCGTCAGCGAGCTCAAACGCCTGAGCCTGGTCTAACCATGAGCATTCGGGTCATAGAAGACAAATGCACGGGCTGCACGCTCTGCGTGCGCGCCTGCCCGTTCGCCGCCATCACGATGCAGGACAAGCTCGCCGTCATCGGCCCCGAATGCACGCTGTGCGGCGCGTGCGTGCCCGCGTGCAAGTTCGACGCCATCGAGCTCATCGTCGAGCAGCGCAAGCCCGTTGACAAGGACCGGTACCGCAACGTCTAGATCGTCGCCGAGCAGAAGCGCGGCGTCGTCCAGAGCGTCACCTACGAGCTGATCGGCGCCGGCCGCCGCCTCGCCGACGCCCGGGGCGCCGAGCTCCACGTCGTGCTCCTGGGCGCCGGCATGGACGGCGCGTGCAAGGACCTCGTCGCCCGGGGCGCCGACGTCGTGCACTACCTCGACCACCCCGCCTTCGCCGACTACCAGGACGAGCCTTACTCCCGCGTGCTCTGCCGGCTGATGAACACGCACAGGCCGGAGATCGTGCTCTGCGGCGCCACCGCCATCGGTCGCTCGCTCATCCCGCGCGTCGCCGTGCAGATCAACACCGGCCTCACCGCCGACTGCACCGGCCTCGAGATCGACACCGACGGCGGCCTCATGCAGATCCGCCCCGCCTTCGGCGGCAACATCATGGCCACCATCCTCACCCCCAACCACCGCCCCCAGATGGCCACCGTCCGCCACAAGGTGATGAAAGAGGCCAAACCCGACCCGAAGCGAAAAGGCAAGGTCGTCACCATCGAGCCGCTCAAAGAGGACGCCTACGTCCGCGCCAAGGTCGTGGACTTCGTCGAGGAGGTCGAGGCCACCGTCAACCTCGCCGAGGCCGACATCATCGTCAGCGGCGGCCGCGGCCTCGGCACGCCCGAGGGCTTCAAGCTCATCCAAGCGTTCGCCCTCGCCCTCGGCGGCGCCGTCGGCTCGTCAAGGGCCGCCGTGGACGCCGGCTGGATCCCCTACTCGCACCAGGTCGGCCAGACCGGCAAGACCGTCTGCCCCAAGCTCTACGTCGCCTGCGGCATCTCGGGCCAGATCCAGCACCTCGTCGGCATGCAGTCGAGCGACACCATCCTCGCCATCAACAAGGACCCCGATGCGCCCATCTTCACCGTCGCCGACTTCGGCATCGTCGGCGACCTCTACAAGGTCGTCCCCGCCATCATCGACCGCCTCAACCAGCGGTAGAAGATCTCACCGCAGAGCGCGCAGAGATCGCAGAGAAAGGCCACATCTCTGCGATCTCTGCGCGCTCTGCGGTGAGTCAGTCCTTGCTCTGTCGAGAGGAGAGGAAAAGCGCCTGAGGGTAGGATCGGTCGGCGCTGTTGAGCTCGCACCGGCGGCAGATGAGCCGCAAGCGGCAGTGCCGCCCGGCGATCGCGCGCGGGTCGTTGCACGCCGCGAGCGACCCCCCATGCGCCTGGGCCGCCTCCTCGCGGCGGCGCACGCGCCTGCGGATCGCCTCCAACGACGGGTCCTCGACCCCGTTGATCTCGCACAGCACGAGGAACGCCTCCTCCACCTCGCTGTCGGGCACCAGCCGCGCCTCGAGCGGGGCGATGAAGTCCGCGGCCCCGATATCGCGCATGGCCGCGACGAGGAAATCGGCGTAATCCTCCCAGAGCCCGTCGAGACGACTCAGAATGATCTCGACCGACCGCCGCGTCGGCACCCGCCCAAGCACGCCGAGCGCGTACATCTTCTGGTTCGAGTCCCCCTCGTCGAACCCCCGCTCGATCGCACGCACCGCCGGCGTGCCGATCGCGCCCAGCGCCGCCTCGGCCGCCGCGCACACGTCATCGGCCACGTCCTGCGCCAGGCACTCGCAGAGCGCCTCGACCGGCGGCGGCTCCTTGAGCGCGCCCAGCAGCCGCGCCGCCCGCACCATCGCGGTCTCGCCGACCCGACGCTGCGCGCCGCGGCGCCGGCCGCCCCGGCCTTCCTCCAGCACCCGCACGCACGTGCGCTCCACGTCGCCGATGACCCCGTTCTGCAGGATGGCCGCAATCACCTCGCGCTCGTTGATGATCGGCGCCCGCGTGTGCAGATACAGGCTCAGCACCTCGTTCGGGTGCGCGCCCTCGTGCTCGATCCGCTCGGCCCGCCGCATCTGGCCCGCCATCTCGACGAGCGCATACACCCCCAGCAGCACGACGGCCTCCGCCTCGTCGCGGCCGAGCTTCTCCACCAACCGCCGGTCGCGCGCCAGCGTGCGCAGCAGGTGGAAGTTGAACATCTCCCGGCACCGGATCCGGTTCGGCAGCCCGTCCAGGTCGAACTGCTCGCCGCTCGGGATGATGTTCTTCTCGACGAGCACCACCCGCGCCGCCTCCGCCAGGTCGCTGAACAGCGCCGTCGTGCGCCGCCGCACCACCTTGCGCCCGATCCCCGCCGTGAGCCGCCGGAGGAAATCCGACGGCACGAGCCGGCCGAGCGCCAGCCCGATGTCGTCCACCGCCGTCTCAGCCGAGAATACCCCGCGCGCCTGCACCCGGCGCACCCGCTCGAACACGCCCGCCCCCAGCATGAGCGTCTCGAGCACACGAGCGCCCTTGTCGTCGAGCCCGAACGAGCGCCGCAGAAAGTAGTTCACCGCCCACTCGAGCAGGTCGCGCCTGTTGCGCCCCAGCATCGAGCGCACCAGGATCGCCGCGAACGCCCCGCTCGTGCTCTCCTCGAACAGGTGCGCGATCCGCAGCACCAGCCGGCCCGCCTCGAGCGTGGGCACCGCCTCGAGCGCGTGCAGGATGCCCACGAGCTCATCCACCTCGAGGTTGCCGATATTGTCGAACTTCTCGGCGAAGAACGGCACCGCGTCATCGAACCCGAGCCGCGCAAGCGCCACCGCGCAGTTGCCCGCGATGAGCCCCTCCGACTCGCGGAACTTCGCCAGCAGCGGAAACGCCCAGTTCGTGTAGCCGTGCGAGGCGATGAAGTCAATGGCCGTCGTCGCCACGTACACGTCCTCGTCGTGCACCAGCTCGCACACCGCCCGCTTGGCCCGGTGGCCATAAAGATCCACCAGCCGCTCGACCGCCCAGCGCCGCACGAGCGCCGACGGATGCTGCGTCCGCTCCACGTAGTCTCGGTATTTCCAGATCGGTGTATCCATCGAATTCAGCTTACTGACAGCCCCGTTGCCCGCCGGAGCGGCTCCAACGGAAGCTGGGCGCTATCTTGTTTCCCTCGTCTCGTTCACTTCATCGGGCAGAATCACACCGTGGCTCTTGTATGTGGTCACGCGATCGAACCCAGGAAAATGGCTCAGGTCAAACCACTCCAACCTCTCTTCGCTCAGGGAAAATAGCGAAGAGAGTCTAGTCCTGTGCACGAACCTTCGGTCAAGGTAGATCATGGGAGAGTAAAAGTAGCCAAGGGTGTTCCCACGGCTTGTGTAGGTGCCATCCACTCGTCGAAATCTCGGCTGCCACCCCAGGAACCGAGGCTGATACATGACGAGATCGGTGGCTGCCAGTCCGCCTGAGTACCGCACTTCTCCGCTTTGGTTGTAGTAGTAACCCCCAAGAAGCGAGAGAACGCAGTAGGAGACGACGTAGGCAAGCACCAGAAAGGCCACAACACTAACCACCCACCGGAACGTTCTCCTCTTCCCTGACTGGTGCATCTGCTCTCACTCTGCCTGGCGCTCAGGCCGCCGTTGGGGCCTGGAACACCACGTCAAGCGGTTCGTTCTTGTCATAGGCACAACGGCCTGCCACTATCGCCCCTCAGCCAGGCAACCGGCAGGCCATCGTCACTTTATTATCGCCCTCTTGGGGTGCTCCGTCAAGGGGGCAAACAGATCGGCAGCGGCCAATGCGCACAGACGTGCTTCAAGTTGCGACGCGCGGCAGCAAGCTCGCCCTCGCGCAGACCGCCTGGGTGATCGAGCGCCTCCGCGAACGCTTCCCGGCAAAGGAATTCGAGACGCGCGTCATCAGGACCTCTGGCGACGACGCCCGACAGGAGCGCGGGGTGCCACCCGGCAAGGGCATCTTCGTCAAGGAGATCGAAGACGCCCTGCTGCGGGGCGAGGCGGCCCTCGCCGTCCACAGCCTCAAGGACATGCCGACCGAGCTGCCGCCGGGCCTCGCCATCGCCGCCGTCGCCGCGCGCGAGGACGCCCGCGACGCCCTGATCTCGAAAACCGGCGCCCGCCTCGGCGAGCTCCCCGCCGGCGCCGTCGTCGGCACGGGCAGCGCACGCCGCGCCGCCCAACTGCTGGCAGGAAGGCCCGACCTCCGCGTCGAGCCCATCCGGGGCAACCTCGACACCCGCATCGCCAAGCTGAGGGGCACGCGTGAATCGCCCGTGGCCTACGACGCCATCGTCGTCGCCGCGGCGGGCTGCCGAAGGCTCGGTCTCGCCGGCACGATCACCCAGCTCCTGCCCCCCGGCCTCATGCTGCCGGCCGCGGGCCAGGGCGCCCTGGCGGTCGAAACCCGCCACGACGATGACGAAACCACCGCCATCGTCGCCGCGCTCGACGACGACGCCACGCGCCAGGCGACCACGGCCGAGCGCGCCTGCCTGCACGGTCTCGGAGGCGGCTGCCGTGTCCCGATCGCCGCCTACGGGCGGATGGCTGACGGGGCCCTGCTGCTGCGGGCGCGCGTCTGCTCCCCCGACGGCCGGGAGATCGTCGAGAGCCAAGCCTCCGGACCGCCCGCCGAGGCCCAGGCGCTCGGGACCGCCCTCGCAAGGGATCTCCTCGAGCGAGGAGCCGGCCCCCTCATCGAGGAGCACTCGCAGGAAGGCTAGGAGCCACGGGCCGCCGGACGACCGTGGACAGGACTGACGGCCTCGCCTGGTCGGGACACGTTGGGACGTCCGGCCGGTGAGGAGAACATCTGCAACATGAACCGTGTCGCAACTACACTGGAAAGCGCAACTCCCCCGGACAGAAGCCGCTCTAGAATACCGCAGCCGCAGGCCCCGTCTAATCAACGAGGTGCAGGAACGATGGCATAAGAGTTGCTCTACGTGAGTTGTTGGCATACTGAGACTTGGAACACCAGCCTCAGCCGGAACGGTCGCCCTCGTGCACCGCATGAGGCCATGTTCGAGCGAAGCTACCTCGAGAACATCATCCGCAACGCCCCGATCGGCATCATCACGACCGATCTGGAGCGCCGCATCACGTTCATGAGCGATCTCGCCCGCGACGCCTGCCGGAGCGCCGGCGGCGAGGTCGGCGCCCGCGTCGAAGAGCTCGTCAAGGAACCGGAAGCCATGCAGCGCGAGCTCGCCGCCGTCCTCGCCGGGCACAAGCAGCGTCTCGTGTTCGAGTCAAACGCCGACACCCCCGCGGGCCTCCGCACGCTGGAGTTCACGGCCACGCTGCTCCGCGACGACGCCTACGCGCCCATCGGCCTCCTCCTCATGTGCGACGACGTGACCGACAAGCGCGAGACGGAGAAGAAGTACAGGACCCTGATGGCCAACTCGCGCGACGCCGTCCTGATTTTCGACACCGAGAATATCCTCGAGGCAAACGAGGCGTTCGCCCGGCTCGTCGGCCGCCCGCTCGACGCCTGCCCCGGCTTGGCCTGGCAGGACTTCATCCACCCCGACTCCCTGCCCATGCTGCTCGACTTCAACCGCCGCCGCGCCGCCGGCGACGAATCGGTCCCCGATACCTACGACGTCGCCGGCCTCGACACCGAGGGCGGCCGCCGTTCCTACAGCGTCACGGTCTCGCCGCTGTTCCCCGACCGCGGCGTCTACTCGATGGTCCTGCGCGACACGACCGAGCGGAGACAGCTCCAGGAGCGCATCGCCGAGACCAAAAAGCTCGAAAGCCTGAGCGTCCTCGCCGGCGGCATCGCCCACGACTTCAATAACCTGCTCAGCGGCGTCATGGGCTACGCCTCGCTGCTGAAAACCAAGCTCGACCCCGACACCGCCGCCCACCGCTTCGCCGAGCAGATCGACAGCTCCGCCACCCAGGCCAAGGAACTCACCGCGCAACTGCTCGCCTTCGCCCGGGGCGGCCAGTACGAGGTCCGCTCCCTCAACCTCAACCAGACCGTCCTCGAGGCCGTGCGCATCCTGCGCATCACGATGCCGCGCACGGTCAAGCTCACCACCCGGCTCACGTCGCGCCTCAACCGCATCCAGGCCGACCCCAACCAGATGCACCAGGTCATCACCAACCTGTTCACCAACGCCGTCGAGGCCATCCCCTCGGACGGGCGGATCACGATCAGGACCGAGAACGTCAGGCTCGGTGACGCGCCCGGCGCAGAGGCCCCCCACCTCGACCCGGGCCCATACGTCCACCTGACGGTCAGCGACACCGGACGCGGCATTCCGCCGCAAGCCCTGCCCAAGGTTTTCGAGCCCTTCTACTCCACCAAGGGCGTCGGCCACGGCCTCGGGCTCTCCGCCGTCTACGGCATCGTGCACAACCACCACGGCGCCGTCACCATCAACAGCCGCCAGGACCGGGGCACGACCGTACACGTCTACCTGCCCGCCTCCACCGCCCCCCGGCCGGCCGCGCCACCAGCGCCCGAGGGCATCGTCCGGGGACGCGAGACCGTCCTCGTCGTGGACGACGAAGCCATTATCCGCGACCTGCTCGACCGCGTGCTTGAAGACCTCGGATACAAGGTGCTCCTCGCGCGCGACGGCGAGGAAGGCCTCGAAATCTTCCGCAAGCAGCGGGGCGCCATAGACTGCGTCGTCCTCGACATGGTGCTGCCGAACATGAACGGCGCCGAAGTCTACGCCGCCATGCGCGAGCTCCAGCCCGACGTGCGCGTCATCCTCTGCACCGGCTACTCGCTCAAGGGCCCCATCGAAGACATGCTCAATGAAGGCGTCGCCGGCGTGCTCCGAAAACCGTTCCAGGTCGAGGAGCTCAGCGCCGCCCTCCGCAGCGCCCTCGACAAACCCTCCCCGGACACGCCCCGCTAGAGCCCTCTCCAGCGCGAAGCCAAAGACCCCACCAAAACTGAGATCCGCCGACACAAGCTCATCGTCCACGACAAGTCCGTCCGCCAGGCCGTGGTCTGGCCTTCAATTCTTCCTTCTCGGGTCAGTTCTAGCCGCACACGACGCTAGATTACGTTCAGCAGAAGAACCAAAATGCCTCGAAAATACCACATCTTCCACGGCAATCACGAAAACCGCCATCACAGTGTGTTGAGACGAAACAGGTTGTGTTTCTGAGGAACTCCTGACATTTTCCTGGTTTTTTCTCTTGACATCGAACGGAGACCATGCTAGTCTCTAGAGAAATCCAAAGGGGGATTGTGTCATGCGCGCCAAGTCAGTCTTTTTGTCCTGCGTCGTTTTCTGCCTGTTCGCCCTGTCGCTTCCGGCCGAGGCGGACATAATCGGACCAACCAAGTGGTCGCAGTTGCCCGATATGGGCCCCTACGGCTACGACTTCTCGAGCGAGACGACCGTGCCGTCAATGGTCGCCGACGACTATCTCTGCATCAGTCCGCTTCCCGTGATAGACGTTCACTGGTGGGGCTCATACTACGTCCCAGGACCGCTCTATCCATACCCGACCAGCGACAACCTGCCGGATCCGACCATCCCGGCTGCAGGCGGTGACCCTCAGCCACCCGGCATCCTCCAGGGTTTCAACATCGAGTTCTACACCGACATTCCGGCAGGGGTGGACCCGTTCATGCCGTGGAGCCATCCGGGCACCTTGCTCTACGAGGAGTTCGTTGACATCTCTCAGGTCGCCGAGGTCTTTTTCGGCACAATCACCCACATCGGCGGCATCGAGGAGAACGTCTGGCAGTACAACGTCGATCTGCCTGTCCCCTTCGAGCAGGACCGCTACCAGGATCCGCAGGACATTGACGGCGACGGCATTGACGACGGCACTGTGTTCTGGCTCAAAATCCAGGCCGTGCACACAGACCCGGAAATCCAGTGGGGCTGGCACGAGGCCGAGAGCCTCTGGCATGACAACGCCGTCCAGCAAGGCTACTTCGAGCCCGAACCCCTCCTCTGGGACCTGCTTCCGAACAAAGACATGGCGTTCGAACTGACGGTTATCCCCGAGCCGTCGTTCCTCATCGGCGGCTTGCTGGCCCTTGGCCTCCTGCTCCGGCTCCGCCGGCGCTAGGAGCCCATTTACAGCACGGGACTCCAGCCCCTCGGCCTCTGCCGAGGGGCTTTCGCGCATACCCCCACCGGGGTCCCCGGGCACGGCCCCTCGCCTTTGAGCCACCTGCCAACACCGATCCACCCGAAGCGCCGTCCAAAAGCCCGCGGCATTATCTTCGCAGGAGACGACCTGCGAACAACAAGAAGCCTTATGCATTTTCTTGATTTTTCGCTTGACATGCGTATGGAGGCTATGCTAGCCTTTCGCCGAGATCCAAAGGGGGATTGTGTCATGCGCGCCAAGTCAGTCTTCTTGTCCTGCGCTTCTCTCTGCCTGTTCGCCCTGTCGCTTCCAGCCGCGGCGGACATAATCGGACCGACCAAGTGGTCGCAGTTGCCCGATATGGGCCCCTACGGCTACGACTTCTCGAGCGAGACGACCGTGCCGTCAATGGTCGCCGACGACTATCTCTGCATCAGTCCGCTTCCCGTGATAGACGTTCACTGGTGGGGCTCATACTACGTCCCAGGACCGCTCTATCCATACCCGACCAGCGACAACCTGCCGGATCCGACCATCCCGGCTGCAGGCGGTGACCCTCAGCCACCCGGCATCCTCCAGGGTTTCAACATCGAGTTCTACACCGACATTCCGGCAGGGGTGGACCCGTTCATGCCGTGGAGCCATCCGGGCACCTTGCTCTACGAGGAGTTCGTTGACATCTCTCAGGTCGCCGAGGTCTTTTTCGGCACAATCACCCACATCGGCGGCATCGAGGAGAACGTCTGGCAGTACAACGTCGATCTGCCTGTCCCCTTCGAGCAGGACCGCTACCAGGATCCGCAGGACATTGACGGCGACGGCATTGACGACGGCACTGTGTTCTGGCTCAAAATCCAGGCCGTGCACACAGACCCGGAAATCCAGTGGGGCTGGCACGAGGCCGAGAGCCTCTGGCATGACAACGCCGTCCAGCAAGGCTACTTCGAGCCCGAACCCCTCCTCTGGGACCTGCTTCCGAACAAAGACATGGCGTTCGAACTGACGGTTATCCCCGAGCCGTCGTTCCTCATCGGCGGCTTGCTGGCCCTTGGCCTCCTGCTCCGGCTCCGCCGGCGCTAGGGGCCGATTCACAACACGGAACTCACGCCCCGCGGGACCTGCCGCGGGGCTTCTTCTTGCCCCTTTTGGCTGCCCATCTTTGTGCCCGCGTTTCGAGCCCCACCGACCCGTCGTAGGCCATACAAAGCGCACATTTCACGTGAAATACAAGGCCTGGCATCGCATCCTGTTTGCAGTGAGCGTCTTGTGAGCGGCAAAAAGGAGCCCGATTGGCCAATTTTGTACTTGACATCGCCGAGCCGTCCTGCTACTATTATCCGGAGACTGGGGGAAACCCAAACGGGGGAGGGTTTAGGATGTCTCTTCAACGCGTTCTTCGCCATGCTCTCTTCAGCGGCGTCGCCCTGTGCCTGGCTCTCGGTACGCTCCATGCCGCTGCCGACATCATCTGGCCGGTCAAATGGTCCCAACTGCCCAAGATGGATGCATACGGCTACGACTGGTCGAGCGAGACGTCGATCGGCTCAATGGTCGCCGACGACTTCCTCTGCTCGGATCCGCTGCCCGTCACCGACCTCCACTGGTGGGGCTCATACTACGATCCCGGCGTCTTGTATCCCTACACGAGCAGCGACAACCACCCGGATCCGACCATTCCGGCGGCAGGCGGCGACCCTGAGCCGCCCGGCATCCTGCAAGGCTTCAACATCGAGTTCTACCGCGATGTCCCGGCTGGAGTGGACCCCCTGATGCCGTGGAGCCACCCGGGCACGCTGCTCTACGAGCAGTGCATCCCGATCGGCCAGGTCACCGAGACCTACTACGGCACGGTCACCCGCGTCGGCGGAATGATCGAGGAAAACGTCTGGCAGTACAACGTCCTGCTCTCTGTGCCATTCCAACAGGACCCCCTCCGCGACCCCGTTGACGTCACCGGTGATGGTGAGCCGGACGGCACCATCTACTGGCTCAAGATCCAGGCTGTCCATTGCGACACCGAGATCCAGTGGGGATGGCACGAAGCCGAGACCCTCTGGTGGGACAACGCGGTCCAGCACTGGCCGCCCGATGCGAACTCGCCCGACTGGGACCTGCTCGGAGACAGGGACATGGCGTTCGAACTAACCGTCATCCCCGAGCCGTCAGTGTTCCTCCTGGCCGGCTTGGCCGGTCTTGGCCTCCTCGGGCGGCGACGCCGACGCTAACCGGCGCGAAAGAGCAACGCTGAATTCAGGCCCCTCGGCTTAGGCCTAGGCCACTCGGCCGAGCCCGAGGGGCTTGCTCACATCGGCCCCCAGGCACTCCGAGCATACCTCCCCCCCTTTGGCCCGCCTACCGACACTGAATCCACGAGGAGTACTGGTCGGGCAACGGCATCATGAATCCACAACAGACTGCTAGCGAACGAGAACCAGTTTTGTGCATTTTTTTGATTTTTTCGCTTGACATCGGCCCCCATATCTGGTATCGTCCCTCCAGAGCAATTTAGGGGGATTCTGCCATGCGTGCTCAAGGTATCGCATTGTGTTGCGTTGTTCTCTGCCTGCTTCTCGTCGCGCCGCCCGCCGGCGCCGATCTCGTCGGACCGGTCAAGTGGTCGCAGCTCCCTGAAATGGGACAGTACGGCTACAACTGGTCGAGCGAGACCACCGTCGGCTCGATGGTCGCCGACGACTACCTGTGCGTTGACCCTTTTGCAGTGATAGACCTTCACTGGTGGGGCTCGTACTACATGCCCGGCGTCCTGTACCCATACCC
Organism: uncultured Verrucomicrobiota bacterium; assembly: GCA_964550015.1. Taxonomy (GTDB): domain Bacteria; phylum Auribacterota; class JABMQX01; order JAFGEW01; family JAFGEW01; genus CAZJXV01. Next base: position 12,534 of record CAZJXV010000024.1, on the reverse strand, counting down.
GAACAGTGACAACATGCCGGACCCGACCATCGACGACGACCTGCCGCCCGGCATCCTGCAGGGCTTCAACATCGAGTTCTATAAGGATGTCCCGGCCGGCGAAGACCCGCTGATGCCGTGGAGCCATCCCGGCGCCCTGCTGTACGAAGAGTTCATCGACATCACCGAGGTTGCCGAAGCCTACTACGGCACCGTCGTCCACATCGGCGGGATCGAGGAGAACGTCTGGCAGTACAACGCCGACCTGCCCGTCCCGTTCCGCCAGGGCGACTATCCTGATCCGCAGGACATTGATGGCGACGGCATTGACGACGGCACCGTCTTCTGGCTCAAGATCCAGGCCGTGCACGACGACCCCGTTATCCAGTGGGGCTGGCACGAGGCCGATCTTGATGAGCTCTGGCACGACAACGCCGTCCAGCATTGGCCGCCCAGCTCGAGCTCGCCGTACTGGAAGCTCGTCGAGGACAAGGACATGGCGTTCGAGCTCAGCATCGTCCCCGAGCCCTCCCTGCTCCTTGCGGGGCTCTTCGGGTTGCTCGCGTTGCTCAAGCGCCGCCGCTAGATTTCAGCCGATTCGACGGACACATGCACGGCCCTCTCTGCGAGGGGAGGGCCGTTTCCTTGCCCAGCGCCAGCCCCCGGCCTCAGCGCGCGGCCCTCAAGCCTCAAGCCTCGACCAGTGAGACAACCGCCGACTTGATCGAGCCCGCCCTCGGCCCCGCCACCACCACACGCGGCCCACGCGGCGCCCAGACCACCGGGTCCGTCGAGACGAAGATGGCCACCGTCGGCGCGCCGACTGCCGCCGCAATGTGCGACACCCCCGAGTCGTGCCCAACACACAGCGCACACTCGCCCAGAACGGCCGCCAGCACCCCGAGATCGGCCGCCTCCACCACGGGAGGGGCCACCCCCAACCGCGCCATGACCTGCGCCACCGGCCCATCGTCCGCCTCCCCCTTGATGAGCACCGGCGCCGCGTCCTCGAACGCCTCGGTCAGCCACGCCCAAACCTCACCGAGCACCTCCGCGGGCGCGTTCTTTTCCGAAGATCCGCTGCCGGGATGAAGCCCGATCAGGGCTTGCCCGGGCTTCACGCCGAGGCCCTCGAGCAGCTCGCGCGCCTCCTGCCGCTTCTCCGCTGCCACTTCGACGACCGGCATCAGATGCGCCGATTCCTCAGCGTCCGGCGCCGGCAGCCCCGCCGCGCGCATCTGCCCGAAAAAACCGGCCGTCACGTGCTGGCGGTTGCCGGCAGGAATCGGGTCAATCGAGATCGCCCGCCCAGCCGTGATCTCCCTGAGCCGCGCCGCCACCGGCGTGTCCGAGCCCAGAAACGACACGATCAGATCGTAATTCCCCAGGAAACCGGCCACGGCTTCCTCCACCGCCCCCGCCTCGGCGTACAGCGGCAGGAACACCGCGCTCTCGATGTCGCGCCACTGCGTCACCAGCCCCGCCGCCAGCGGCGCCACCCGCGCGTGGCATGCGAGGTCTATCACCCCGCCCGGCGCCGCCAGCCGCAGCCACTGCAGCACCGGCAGCGTCACGACGAAGTCCCCGATCGCCCCGCCCCGAAGCACCAGCACCCGCAGCGGCGGCTCCCTTCTCTCAATCGGTCCTTGGTACTCAGCGGAAGCCCTCACAGCAGCCAACCCTATTTGTCGTCGTCTTGCGCCGCTTGTTGCCGCCCTTTCTTGTCAGCAATCGTCTTCAGCCCAAGCCCGACAACGCAAATGCCGACGCCCGCGAAAATGAAGTTGATCGGCGCCAGGCCGGGACCATATCGCTGCCAGGCGAGGAGGTTGAAGCGAAGAAACAAACCCACGGCCCCCTGAATCAGCGCAAGGACTCCCACGAGCAAGATGAGATGGGCAACCTGTTTCATGACCGACCCTCCGTTCGTCTCGCAAGCGGCCTCAGCCGACGACCTCCAGCGCATAATGGCAGGTTCGGCAACTGACCGCCCTCGTCTTCTCCCCGCACGATCGTGACGGCCGCGACGAGCACGAGGCTCTCGCTGCTCCAGCACTTGCCATCGGCCTTGATTGTGACGCTGTTCTTGGCTATCGTCAACGCGCTTGTGCCGTCAAGGTCAGTTGAGGGAGAAGCGCTTGAGGGAGCAGTTCGTCATAACAGGAGCCACCGGCTTCCTCGGCCGGGAGGTGTTGCGGCGCCTCGTGGACCGGCTGCCGGAGGCGCGCTTCGTCCTGCTTGTCCGCCGGAAAGAGGGCGAGTCCGCCGCCGACCGCGTGCGGGTCCTGGTCGAGGAGCTGTGGCCGTCCTCCGAGCACGCCGCCGTCCTCGACCGCCTCGAGGTCCATCCCGCGGACCTCACCCTCGAGCGCTTCGGCCTCTCCCAGGACGCCTACGCGTCGCTCGCCGACGGCGCCACCCGCGTGATCCACTCGGCCGCCACCGTCCGGTTCGACCATCCGCTCGAGACGGCCCGCCGCATCAACGTCGGCGGCACACAGAGTGTCATCAACCTGGCCCACGAAGCCCAACGGCAGGGCTCCTTGCGCAGCGTCACCTACATCGGCACCGCATTCGTCGCCGGCACGCGCACGGGCCTCGTGCGTGAGCGCGAGCTCGACGCGGGCCAGGGCTTCCGCAACACCTACGAACGCACCAAGTGCGAAGCCGAAGCCCTCGTCCGCGCCCACATGGACGAGCTGCCCATCGTGATCGCGCGCCCCAGCATCATCGTGGGCGACTCCCGCACCGGCATCACGACGAGCTTCAAGACGCTCTACTGGCCGCTGAAGGT
>CAZJXV010000024.1:0-9751 GCA_964550015.1 uncultured Verrucomicrobiota bacterium | reverse complement strand
ACGCCGTGGTGGACATCGTGCCGGTGGACTTCGTCGCCGACGCCGTCGCCCACCTCGCGCTCGACGAGCGCGCCGTCGGCCGGTGCGCCCACCTGTGCGCGGGACCCGGGGGCAACGCCACGATCCGCAAGATCGGCGAGTATGCGTCGGCCTTCTTCGGCCTGGCCCCGCCCAGGTTCTTCGACCCGGCCTTTTTCCTCGCCGTCCTGCGCCCGCTGCTGTATATAACGGTCTGGGGCAAGCGGCGGCGCGTGCTCCGCAACGGCCGGTTCTATCTGCCGTACTTCCGCATGAAAACGACGTACGACACGACGCACGCCGACGAGCTGCTCGGCCCGGCCGGCATCCACGCGCCGAAGGTGACCGAGTACCTCGAGAAGTTGTTCCGCTACTGCCTCGAGTCGAACTGGGGCAAGCGCCCCGCCACCCTTTCCCGGGAGGCCGCCTGAGTATGCTCGCGAGACTGCGCCTCGCGCGACGAAGGGACCTGACGCTCGCCACGCTGCCGGACGAGCTGCTGCCGGTCCTGGGCGACCGCGAGGTGAGCTACCACGACGAGCTGATCGGGATCGACGGCCGGCCCGAGCCCATGCAGCGCTACCGCGACCTGTACCGCGAGATCAACGCCATCTCGCGCTTCCTGCTCGAGGAGATCGGGCTGCGCAAGGGCGACCTGGTCGCCATCTACAAGACCAACGACCCGCGCTACTTCCGCTGGTTCCTGGGCATCATCCGCGCCGGCGGCATCGCCGTGCCGCTCAACCCCATGCTCCACCGGGCCGAGGTGGAGAAAATCCTCACGCGATGCGGCGCCCGGATCCTGGTGACCGACAGCGCCCTGTTTGCCGGGAGGGTCCGCTCCCGCGACGCGCTGCCGGTCGAGCACTGGATCCAGGACGACCACGGCACCCCCCGGCTCGACGGCTTCCACCGCCTCTCGCCCGACTATCTCGATGCGCCGCCGGTCACGCCCGCGCGGCTCGATCCCCGGGAGACCGTCGCCATCTTTCACACCTCCGGCACGACGGGCTTCCCCAAGGGCGCCATGCTCTCGAGCCGGGCCCTGCTCGGCGGCCTGGCAATGGCGGCCATGTACTCGCCCTTCGTCGGCCGCCACGACCTTGCGCTCATCGCCCTGCCGTGGGCGCACATCATGACGGTCAGCACCGTCATCTACGGCCTCGTCGCCGGCGTGCGCGGGCGGTTCATGACCCGCTTCGACGCAGACAGGGCCATCGCCACGATCGACCACTACAAGGTGAGCGTGTTCGTCGGCGTGCCCACCATGTTCACCCGGCTCCTGAACGCCGACCCGCCAAGACGCACGCTCGAAAGCATCCGCATCTGGATCTCCGCGAGCGACCACCTGCCGGGCGAGTCGCGCCGCCGGCTCCTCGGCTACGGCGCCCTGTTCCGCCTGTTCGGCCGCCGCGCCGCCCGGCCCCTGTTCATGAACGCCTACGGCATGGTCGAGCTCGGCGGCGCCGCGATGTTCAGCCTGGATGCCCCCTTCCTGCCCGGCCGGGCCCGCTTTTGCGTCCCCGTGCCGCCCTACCGGGTCCGGATACTCAACCGGCACGGCCGCGTCGTCCGCTGGGGGCGCGTGGGCGAATGCCTCGTCAAGGGGCCCGGACTCACCAACGGCTACTGGCGCGACCCCGAGGCCACCCGCCTGGCGCTCACGCCCGATGGGTGGCTCCGCACCGGCGACCTCGCGCGCCGCATACCGGGAGGGCTCGTGGAGCTCGTCGGGCGCACCAAGGATATCATCAAGTGCGGCGGCTACTCGGTCTTCGCCCGCGAGGTCGAGGACGCCATGGCCGAGCACCCCGCCGTCGCGCGCGCCGTCGTCGTGGGCGTGCCGCACCCGGAAAAGGGCGAGGTCCCCATCGGCGTCGTCGAGCTCCTCGACGGGCTGAAGCTGGCCGAGGAGACGCTGCTCGCGTGGTGCCGCGACCGGATCGCCCCCTACAAGGCCCCCCGCAGGATCCACTTCCTCCGCAAGGAAGACATGCCGCAGGGCGCCACCGAGAAAGTGCTCAAGCGCGTGCTGCGCGAGCGCTACGCCTCCGACTTCGCGCAGCTCCCCGTCACCGCCCCCTGACCACGCGCAATCCGCGCCCAGCCGTTAGCCCGCATTCCTCACGGACAGACAGCGCCGGCCTGCTCGCGAAGGGGAATAAATAGGGACAGGCACCTATTTCCCCGTAGACGCTGGGGGCATTCACCGCGGCAAGAGAGTGGGAAATAGGTGCCTGTCCCTATTTATTCCCGCGCTGTGAGAAATCCGGGCTAGCCCGGGCGGCGCTTACGCCGCCCGGCGCGAGCGCCGGGCCTCCTCGATGAGCACGTCGTTGAAGAGACTGATCTCTATCTCGGTCAGGCCCGCGATGCGGCAGACCATCATCCACGGCATGCTCTTGGCGCGAGGCAGCTCATGGATGGTTCGAAGCAGGTTGAACTGTCGCTCGCGCCGCACAAGCCGGTCGAAATCGGGTACAGCCTTCATCACCGCGCCCGTCCGAGTCTTTGCAGAAAGGTTCAGGCTTGGCATTGTTCCGACTCCACTCTTCGGCGTTCGGCGCTCTCTTGTCCTTTGCCCTTGGCATCTCAATGCCCGGTTTAGATAGAACGCACACCGGCCCGAATGGTTCCATCCACAGGGAAGCAGCATGAATGACACGGAAGCGCACCAGGGCAGGCCTGGACGGCAGGGCACGCGACACCCGCCGCCGCAACACGTTCGGCGAAGGCACCGCGAGGTGATCAGTCGCCCGATTGCCCCTCGAGCAGCACGGCGAACTTCTCCCGGAGCTCGCCCAGCACCAGCATCTCCACGTTGTACGACGTCTGCATCTTCTCTTCCTGGTCCGGCCGGTAACCCTCCGAGATCGGCGTGACGCCGAAAACTCGCAACGCCTTGTTCTCAAGGTACTTGGCAAGCCGCTCAGACGGCACCTTCTCCATCACGATCTTCATCGCGTTCTCCTTCTCAAGGCCCTCTCCTTCTCGAGGCCCTCTCCTTCTCGTGCTGGGCCTGCCGGGCAGGCAGACAACGGCCCTACTCACCCGGGCCGATCCCGCACTCCTTATCTACCGCCTTGAAATAGTGGTCAATGTCATAGGTCAACGTCGCCTTGCACGTCTCGCGGAAGCGCCGCGCACGGTCCATCATCGCGTGCTTGACGTAGAAAGCATACAGATCGCGCGGCTCAGATGAGCTGTAGAACTTTGCCCGCTCGAGCGCATCCATGTACGTGTCCAAGCTGCCGGAGCTCAGGTCCTCGTCGCTCTTGCCCTGAAGATACTCGAAGAGGATCTTCCAGCTCAGCGCATGCGGGATTCGGCCGCCCCAGAACTGCTTCGGCTCGAGGCACCTTTGAATGATCTCCGCCAGCGCGTCAAGATACGGCTCCGGGTCCGTCTCCGCAAGGGCATTGACGAAAACGCTCTTGAACTCCGCGTCATCCACGTGCGCCTTGAGAATCGCGTCCACCTTGGCGGCGGGAAACGAGATCAGGCTGAGCGCCGCCGCAGCACCCACGCGCGGATCCTCGTCCGCGAGCAGCCGCTCCAGCACCGGCAGCAGGTCCTCGAACTGTCCAAACCCGACGGCGCGTGCAACGCCCAACCTCACCTCGGCGGCCTCGTCTTTGGAGAGGTTGGCGAGGAGTCCCGACGCCTTCTTGCCCGGAAAGTCCGCCAGCAGAATGACGCCCGCCTGCCTGACAAGGCGGTCCGGGTCCATGACCCACCGGACCACACAGTCCATGACCCCGGGTTCGCCCGCCCGCCCCAGGGCGCGTATCGCCAGCGCGCGGATGTCCTCCGCCGCGCCGCCATCGGCCACGGCCGCCAGCTCCCGCCAGTACGTGTGGCCGCCCGGGTTCTTCAGGTCACGCTTCCATTCGGCAAACCCGTGAATCCTGCCGCTCCCCGTCGCCGTGAGCCAGTGCGGCGCGTAGTCGTCCTTGAGATACGGGCTGTCCGCACCGATCGCCCGGATCGCCACGGTCGCCACCTCCTTGTCCACGCTCGACAGGAAGGGATGGATCACTTCCAGCACCGGACCCCGGTCGAAATCATCAAGCTCGAAAAAGCGTCCGCCGCTCATCTCGTCAAGTTGCCCGATTGAATAGCTGACGTCATCCGGATCCGTGCTCTTCAGCAGCGCGCACAGCTCCGCCCAGATGATCTCCTTGACGGACTTATCCTCGGCGACCGGCCGGCTGTCGCCCGCCAGGAACACGCCCTGGTCCTCCTTGGTCTTGTGGTTCTTCCACAACTGGCGATACACGCCGTCCGCGTCCGTCTTCTTCGCGAACACGATGTACGTCCTGCCGGCCTGAAACTCGTAATGCTGCGGCATCATCATGAAGCCCCGCGTATCTTTCGAGAGGCCGTAGTGCCGGAACGTCATCGTCCGGATCCCCATGTCGCCCTTGATGACCGAGACGACCCGCATGTCCGTCGCGTAGGCCTCAAAGCCGCCGTACTCCGTGAACCACTCATCCTTGACGGGCTTCGAGACGATCACCTTGGCCTTCACGATGACGTCCGACTCCTGAACAAGCTGGTCCAGCCCCAAAGGCGGGCCAACCAGATAGGCGTCGCAAAGGCAGAAGGACGCGAGAACGGCAACGAGGATCGCGCTGATTCGAAACGCTTTCATGGCAAACAACCTCCCGGCGACTCCATCATTCAGCCTCGACCCTGTCTGACCCCGCTCCGACGCCGTTGTTCCGCCCGTTCGGACCATGCCCTCCGACCCGGCCGTGCCCGGGAAAACCCCACGACGACTATCGTACGCGAGACCGCGTCCAACCGCAACCGCGCACAAACGCTTCCGCCGTTGCCAACCGCACCCGCTTGGCCTAGACTGCCCGCTCAACGTGCACCGCAAACGTGTACCGCAAACGTGCACCGCAAACGTGCACCGCAAACGTGTACCGCAACCGACAGGAGACGGACCCATGACCGACGGCCTCTACGACGGCGCCAGCCCCCTCGCGGGCCTCGCCAGGCTCAGAAACGCGCGCTCGAAACGCGAATCGAGCTACGACCGCACTGGCGCCAACCGCGACAACGTCACCATCCCCGCCGGGCAAAAAGTCACCATCGCCGACCTCAAGGGCGCCGGCTGCATCCGCCACATCTGGTCCACCCAGGCCAGCGACGAGGAGCACTACCTCAGAAAGATCGTGCTCCGGATGTGGTGGGACGGCGAGGAGCACCCCAGCGTCGAGTGCCCGCTCGGAGACTTCTTCGGCGTCGGCCACGCCGTCGCCAATTACTGGGTCTCGCTGCCCCTCAACATGATCCGCGAGAGAGGCCGCGGCACCCAGGCCGGCATGAACTGCTTCTTCCCCATGCCTTACTCGAACGGCGCCCGCATCGAGGTCGAAAACCAGGGCGAGAAGGACCTCAAGGCCCTCTTCTACTACATTGACTACGAGGAGTACGACTCCCTCGAAGGCGACTACGGCCGCTTCCACTGCCAGTGGCGGCGCGAGAACCCGTGCGAAGCCATCAAGTGGCCCAAGAAACCCGGCGAGCTGCTGAGCGACTCGGTCAACGAGTGCAACGTCACCGGCGACGACAACTACGTCATCCTCGAAGCCGAAGGCCGTGGCCACTACGCCGGCTGCTGCCTGCACGTGGACAACACCGGCGCCTTCACCCAGAACTACACCTGGTTCGGCGAGGGCGACGACATGATCTTCATTGACGGCGAGAAGTGGCCGCCGTCGCTCCACGGCACCGGCACCGAGGACTACTTCTGCTCCGCCTGGTGCTACCCGATGGGCGAGCACAACACCCCCTACCACGGCGTCAGCCTCGCCGGCGACCCGCTCGAGGCCTCCGGAAAATGGAGCCAGTACCGCTTCCACATCGAGGACCCCGTCCACTTCAAGAAGTCAATCCGCGTCACCATCGAGCACGGCCACGCCAACAACCAGGGCAACGACTACTCCTCGAGCGCCTACTGGTACCAGGCCGAACCCCACGCGCCGTTTCCGCCGCTTCTCCCTGTCGGCGAACGCCTTCCCAACAAGCGATACCGGTGACTCGGCAGACGTGATCGTGCTGCAACCGCCTGATTTGGCACGATTTACGCTTGTCCTCGACCCGCCGGCCTGGAACCAGGGCGGCCGCTTCTTTTGTTGTTGACACGGAGGCGGCTTCGTCTTAGAGTGGAAAGCGCGGAGGGCCGCGCATGCCGGCCGCACTTGCGGCCATGCTTGCAGAGCGCTGGGCGAGCCCCGGCAGAGGCTCACACCTCCTGTGCCTACCACCAGCCACGGGACGCACCCCGCACCGACCAGAACCCGCTTTGGCCCAGCCCGCCAAAAAACAGTAACAGGCCGGACAGGCCGTCGCCCCAGGTGAGGGTGCAGCACGGGGCCCGGGGAACGGTCGGCGTGTTCGGCCCTGTGCCCCGGCCGCCGGTGCGGGGGACAGGCGCCGCCTGGGCAGGCTGCGCCGACGTCGGAGGAGGAAGCGTCCAGCCCGCTTGTTCATCGGGCCGCACTCTCAGCGGCCGCGGCCGGCGCCTTGGCCGCCACGGCCCTCGGGTCACAGATTCTCGAAAGGAAGCAAAGGAGACATATGGACGGCATCACCTCCTCTGAAAACGGACGCCTGCGCGTAGTCTTCGTCGGGAACTTCCTCCCGCGTAAGTGCGGCATTGCCACGTTCACCACGGACCTCTACGGGGCCGTCGCCCAGGAAATCTCGACGGCCAACCTCCAGGTGGTGGCCATGGACAGTCCGACACAGGAGCACGAGTACCCCGAGGCCGTCACGTGTCAGATCAGGCAGGACCACCTCGACGACTACCGTGATGCCGCGCGCTTCATCAACGACTCCGGCGCCGACCTCGTCTGCCTCCAGCACGAGTTCGGCATCTTCGGCGGCGACGCCGGCGGCGACCTGGCCGAGCTGCTCGCCCGGCTCGACACGCCCGTCGTCACCACGCTGCACACCGTGCTCGAGGAGCCGGCGCCCGCCTACTATCGCTCGATGCTCGACGTGATCCGTTACTCGGAACGGCTGGTCGTCATGAGCCATCGCGCCGTGCGCATCCTGCGCGAGGTCTACGGCATGCCCGAGCAGCAGATCACACTGATCCACCACGGCACCCCGGACATGCCGTTCGTTGAACCGGACGCGTACAAGGCCGCGTTCGGCCTCGCCGGCCGGCCGGTCATTCTCACCTTCGGCCTCTTGAGCCCCAACAAGGGGATCGCGAGCCTGCTCGAGGCGCTGCCCGCCGTGGTCGAACGCGTCCCGGACCTCGCCTACATCGTGCTCGGCGCTACCCACCCCGAAGTGCGCCGCCGCCACGGCGAAGCCTACCGCGAGGGCCTCGAGCAGATGGTGCGCGACCTCGGGCTGACCAACAACGTCATCTTCCACGACCGCTTCGTTGAGCTTGATGAGCTGCTGCAGTTCCTGGCCGCCGCCGACATCTACCTCACCCCGTACCTGAACCGCGAGCAGATCGCCAGCGGCACCCTGGCCTACGCCGTGGCCATGGGCAAGGCGGTGATCTCCACCCCCTACTGGTACGCCGAGGAGCTGCTCGCCGACGGCCGGGGCATCCTCGTCGAGTTCGGCGACGCCGAAGGGCTCGCCGACGCCATCGGACGGCTCGTGAGCGACGACGCGCTGCGGCTGCGCCTCCGACGCGCCACCTACGCCTTCGGCCGCCGGATGACCTGGAACGTGGTCGGCCGCCGCTACGTCGAAGAATTCGAACAAATCCTCAACGAACAGCGCACCTTTGCCCAGGGCACCTTTGCCCAGCGCACCTTTGCCCAGCGCACCTTTGCCCAGGGCACGTTCGCCGCCGCCCGGGAGGCGAAAGACATGCTCTTCACGCTGTCAGGACTGCCGGACGTGAACCTGGACTACCTATCCGCCCTCACCGACGAGTTCGGCCTCGTCCAGCACGCACACGGCAGCTCGCCCGACCTGCGCCACGGCTACAGCGCCGACGACGTCGGGCGCGCGCTCGTCGTGCTCGCCCAGGCCCGGAACCACCACGGCGAAGACGGGCCGGCCCCGCTCATCGGCCGCTACCTCGACTTCCTCGAACGCGCCCAGACGCCCGACGGCGCTTTCCACAACTTCATGGAGGTGGGCGGCCGGTTCCTTGACGAGCGCGGCAGCGAAGACACCTTTGGCCGCGTCGTCTGGGGCCTCGGCGCCGTGCTCCGATGGACCGAAGACGAGGGCCTCCGCGCGCGCGCGGCCCGCCTCCTCGACCACGCCGCCCCGCACCTGGGCGCCCTCACCTACCCCCGCGCCAAGGCCTACGCCGTCTGCGGCCTTGCCGAGGTCCTCAGGTGCCGCGAGAACACCCACGCCCTCCGCCACGCGCTCGAAGAGCTCGCCGACGGCCTCGTGGACCTCTACCGCGTCAACCGCGACGACGGCTGGCGCGACAACGGCTGGCGCGACAACGGCTGGCGCGACAACGGCTGGCGCGACAACGGCTCGCGCGAGGACGGCTCGCGCCACGGCGGCTGGCACTGGTTCGAGGACATCGTCACCTACGGCAACGCCCGGCTGTGCGAGGCGCTGCTCGCCGCCTACGACCTCACCGGCGACGACGCGATGCGCCGGTGCGGGCTCGAGAGCCTCGATTTCCTCATCCGCACCCAGTGGAACGGCCGGTACTTCGACTTCGTCGGCAACGAGGGCTGGTGGGTCAAGGACGGCGCCCGGGCCATCTTCAGCCAGCAGCCGATCGAGGCCGGCTACCTCACCACCGCGTGCATCGCCGCCTACGAAATCACCGGCCGGGACTGCTACCTCAGCGCCGCCCGCCACTGCTTCGATTGGTTCTTCGGACGCAACCGGCTCAACGCCGCGCTCTACGACCCACGCACCGGAGCGGTCGCCGACGGCCTCGACCCGCAGGGCGTCAACCGGAACCGGGGCGCCGAGTCCGTCATTGCTTTCTTGCTGGCACTCCTTTCGTTGAGTACACTGCGCCTCGAACGATCGGAGAAGATCTCGGCATAGGAGAGCAATCCATGCACGCGGAGCGCAGGCCGCGCCGCCGCACCTCGAACAACGGCCCCATCGTGATGATCTCCAGCTATCCGCCCCGGCTGTGCGGCATCGGCACGTTCTGCGAAGAGGCGCGCGAGTTCATCCAGAAGGCCAACCCGGGCCGCGACGTCCTCGTCATCAGCCACACCGACGGCGCCGGCGTCGGCGTCATCCCCATCATGGAGATCAACCGCCCGGACTGGTGGGAGCCCGTGGCCCGCGAGATCGAGCGACTCCGCCCCTACGCCGTGCACATCGAGCATGAGTACGGCCTCTACGAGTACCACGACGAGCGCGGCGTCGGCGACGGCAACAACGGGTTCCTCAACCTGGTCGAGGCAATCAACGACTACCCCGTCATCGTCGAACCCCATACCGTGCACGGCCGGCTCGACGACTTCGAGGCCAACTTCATCTACAAGCTCTGCCAGCGCGCCGACGTCGTGCTCTTCAAGTGCCACTACCAGAAGTGGCGCCTTCAGTGGACCTTCCACGGCCGCGGCTGGCGCATGCCGACCAACATCATGGTCGTGCCCCACGGCGCCCAGAGCAAGAAGCGCTGGGGCCTGCACGAAATCCCCCGGCTCCGTAAGGAGCTCGGCCTCAACAACAACCCCACCCTCTCCGAGAACATCGTCGGCATGGTCGGCTGGATCCAGTCCAACAAGCGCTGGGACATCCTGCTCTC
>CAZJXV010000023.1:0-25646 GCA_964550015.1 uncultured Verrucomicrobiota bacterium | reverse complement strand
GCTTCATCGCGCTCATGATCGTCAAGGGGCGCCGCTTCCTCACCGACCGCGCCTACCGCGGCATCATCCTCGGCTGCGGCATCTTTCTCGTCGCGTTCGGCCTCGTCTGCCTGGCCGACGGCACGCTCCTGCTCGCCACGGGCACCAGCTTCATGGTGAAACCGCCTCCGCCGACCGCGTCATTGCACTGAGCGCCTCCCGCACGGCTTGACCGGCCGCTTCAAGCGGCACGTCACGACGCGAGCCGTCGTGCCGGTCCACGAGCTCCACGTTTCCGGCCGGAAGCCCCTTCGGCCCAACCGTGATTCGAAGCGGTACCCCGATCAGGTCCGCGTCCTTGAACTTCACCCCCGCGCGGCAGTCCCGGTCGTCGAGCAGCACGTCCACGCCCTGAGCGGCGAGCGCCTCGTGAAGCGTCTCGCCGGCCACGCGCTGCGCCTCGTCTCTGCAGTTGACCGGCGTTACCACCACCTCGTACGGCGCGATCGAGGCAGGCAAGACAAAGCCGTTCTCGTCGTGCTTCTGCTCAACCGCCGCGGCAAGGATGCGCTCGAGCCCGATCCCGTAGCTGCCCATCACCACGGGTTTGGGCCGGCCGCTCGCGTCGGTCACCGTCAGGCCCAGCGCATCGCTGTAGCGCGTCCCGAGCTTGAACGTGTGCCCCAGCTCCAGCGCCCGGCTGATCTCGACCGGCCGGCCGCACTCGACGCACCGGTCGCCCGGCATCACGCGTCGCAGGTCCTCGAACCGCGCCTCGAAATGCGTGCCCGGCGTCACCCCGACGAGGTGAAAGCCGTCCCTGTTCGCCCCGCACACCATGTTCCGCCGCCCCTCGAGCGCCCGGTCGGCCACGATCTCGATCCGCTCGACGCCCACCGGCCCGAGGCTGCCGACGCCGGCGCCGAATTTCTTGTGGATGCGCGCCTCGTGCGCCGGCCTCAGGTCGCCCGTATCGAACAGCGTCGAAACCTTCTGCTCGTTGAGCTGGTCGTCGCCACGCACCAGGAGCAGCACGAGCGAGCTCTTGATCACGTACACGAGCGACTTGATGATCCGCTCCGGCGGCACCTCGAGCAGCGCACAGACCTCCTCGACCGTGCCGGCGTCCGGTGTCGCCACCTCGTCGGGCGTTGGGGGACCGTCCTGATCGGCGAATTCACTCGGCGCCGCCATGGCGGTCTCCATGTTGGCCGCATAGCCGCACGAGCACTTCACGACGCTGGACTCGCCCGCCTCCGTCGCCACCATGAACTCGTGCGACACCGTGCCCCCCATCGCGCCCGAGAACGCCTCGACGGTAAAAACACCATCGAGGCCGCAGCGCCGGAAGATGCGCGCGTAGGCCTCTAGGTGCTTCGCGTAGCTTGCGTCCAGGCCGGCCTCGTCCAGGTCGAACGAGTACGAGTCCTTCATCAGGAACTCGCGCGTGCGGATCACGCCCGAACGCGGGCGCACCTCGTCCCTGAACTTCGTCTGCACCTGGTACCAGATCTGCGGCAGGTCTTTGTACGAGCGTAACTCGCCGCTCGCCGTCGTCGCAAAGACCTCCTCATGCGTCGGGCCGAGGCACAGGTCGCGCTTCGCCCGGTCCTTCAGCCGAAACAGCGTCTCGCCCATCACCGCCCAGCGGCCCGAGCGCACCCACGGCTCGGCCGGATGCAGCGCCGGCATCTGGAAACGCCGCCCGCCGATGCGCGCCATCTCCTCGACGATGATCGCCTCGATCTTGCCCATCGAGCGCACCGCCAGCGGCAGCTTCGTGTACACCCCCGCCGCCAACTGCCGCACGTACCCCGCGCGCACGAGCAGCGCGTGGCTCGCGCACTCGGCCTCCGCCGGGTTCTCCCTGTGCGTCGGAATAAAGCACTCGGACCAGCGCATCGTCCCGTCCTCCTGCATGGGCCCGCTCGCCCTCACACGCTAGCGCAAGCCGAAACGCCGCGACAGAAAAAACCGCGCGGCGCTCACGCCGAAGCGTCGGGAGCGGAGTCGCCCCCCGGCTCCGTCAACTGCTGCTCCTTGTACTGCAACTGGTAGAGCCGGTAGTACAGCCCGCGGTTCCTGAGCAGCTCCTGGTGCGTGCCCGTCTCGCGCACCTCGCCCTTGTGCAGCACGATGATCTTGTCCGCCTTCTGGATCGTCGAAAGCCGGTGCGCCACCACGATCGAGGTGCGGCCGCTCGTGAGCTTCTCCACCGCGTCCTGGATCAGCCGCTCCGTTTCCGTGTCCACGTTCGACGTCGCCTCGTCGAGCACGAGCACCGACGGGTCGAACGCCAGCGCCCGCGCAAACGACAGCAACTGCCGCTGCCCGGCCGACAACGTGCTCCCGCGCTCGCTCTGCTCGGTCTCGTAACCGTCCGGCAGCTCCTCGATGAACCGGTGCGCGTTCACCATCCGCGCGCTCTCCCGAACCCGCTCCATCGGGATATCTTCACCGAGCCGGATGTTGCGCGCGACCGTCCCGGAGAAGATGAACACGTCCTGCAGCACGAGGCTCATCTGGCGCCGCAGCGATTCCTTGTCGTAGTCGCGCACGTCCATCCCGTCGACGAGCACCTGGCCCACGGACACGTCGTAGAAGCGGAAGATCAGGTTGACAAGCGTGGTCTTGCCCGCGCCGGTCGCCCCCACAAACGCCACCGTCTGACCCGGCTCGACCGTGAACGACACGTCCCGCAGCACGGGCTCGCCCGGGTTGTACTCGAAGCTGACGTCGCGGAACTCGATCCGGCCGCGAAGCCCGTTCACCACCTTCGCGGCGGGCCGCTGCGGGACGTCGTCCGTCTCGTCGAGCAGCCTGAACAGCCGCTCCGACGACGCCATCGCCGTCTGGATCGTGTTGTACGTGTTCGCGATGTTGTGGATCGGCTGGTGGAACATGCGAAACCAGAGCAGGAACATGACGAAGGTGCCCGCGGTCAGCATCGAGTCCGCGGCCATGAATCGCCCGCCGGCGAACAGGAACAGCGCGCCGCTCCCCACCGCGAGAATCAGGGTCACGAGCGGCCGGATCACGGCATGGATGCTGATCGCGCGGTACATCTCGTCCCGGTAGTCGTGGTTCACCTCGTCGAACTCGCCCGTCTTGCGCGCCTCCTGGTGGAACATCTGGGTCACGCGCATGCCGAGGAAGTGCTCCTGCAGGAACGCATTGACGATCGCGAGCTTCTTGCGCACCGACCGGATGGCCCGGCGAATCCGGCGCCGCACCACCACCGAAGCCGCCATCAGCACCGGCACCACCACCAACGTGATGAGCCCGAGCTTCCAGTTCACGACGAGCATGGTCACCGTGAGGGCGACGAGCAGAAACAGGTCGTGAAAAATCGTCACCAGCCCGGCACTGAACAGTTCGTTGAGCGCTTCCACGTCGTTGGTCACGCGCGTGATCAGCCGGCCCGCCGGGTTGCGGTCGAAGTAACGCAACGACAGCACTTGCAGCTTTGAGAAAACCTGCATCCGCAAGCCGAGCACCACGCTCTGACCCAGCCGGGCCGTCAGGTACTGCAGCACCGCTCGCACAACGAACCGCACGGCCTCCATACCGAAAAACAGCGCCGTCGCGATGAACACCAGCCGCAGTTCCTTGGCCGGAATGGCCACGTCCACCACGTACCCGATAAAAAGAACCCGGCCCGCATACAAGGCCGAGCTGGCGACCGAAAGCGCCAGCACGACCGACGCCAGCCCCCAGAACGGGCGCAGGTAGCCGAACAGCCGCCGCAGGAGCGCCCGGTCCAGGGCGCGCTCCATCGCCTCGTCTTCCATGTGGTAGCTGTTGTGCGCCATCGCGTGCGGCCCCTAGGCCTCCTCGATCTCCTCTTCGAGAAGCTGCTTGCGGTAGATGCTCGCGTACAGCCCGTCCTTCGCCACGAGCGCCGCGTGGGTCCCCTGCTCCACGACGCGCCCGCGCTCGAGCACCACGATCAGGTCCGCCTCCTTGAGCGTCGAGATCCGGTGCGCGACAATGATGCTCGTGCGCTCGCGCATCACGCCGCGAAGCCGGTTGAGGATTGCCTCCTCCGTGTGCGTGTCCACGGACGAGAGCGCGTCGTCGAGAATCAGGATGCTCGGCTCGGCGAGCACCGCACGCGCGATCGCCACCCGCTGTTTCTGGCCGCCGCTCAGGTTGATGCCGCGCTCACCGAGCAGCGTCCCATAGCCGTCCGGGAAGCTCTCGACGTCACGGCTGAGCTGCGAGATCTCGGCCACCCGCTCGATCTCGTCGTCCGAGGCGTCCATGCGCGCAAAGGCAATGTTGTCCCGGATCGAGGTCGAGAACAGGAACGTGTCCTGCGGCACGTAGCCGACGTGTCGTCGCAGCGTCGTGAGCGGTATCCGTTTGACGTCCACCCCGTCGATCAGGACCGTTCCGTCGGGCGGCTCCACGAGCCGTCCCAGCATGCTGATCAGCGTGGACTTGCCGCTGCCCACCTCGCCGACGACGGCCAGCGTGGTGCCGCGCGGCACGCGCAGCGAGACCTCCTCCAGCACGCGCGTGCCGTTGTAGGCGAAGGTCAGACGCCGGAACTCGATCTCCCCCTCGATCCTCGTCATCTCTTTGACCGTCGCCTCGGTGTCGCGCACCTCGGGCTCGACGGCGAGCAGCTCCTTGATCCGGTTGAGGGACGCCGCCCCCCGCTGGACGGCCGAGACGATGAACCCGAGCGCGATCATCGGGAACATGATCCGAAACATCAGCAGGAAGTAGGCGACGAAATCCCCCACCGCCATATGGCCCTCGACGACCTCCCAACCGCCGACGCCGATCACCGTCGTCATGCCAAGGCCCAGGCCGAGCCCGATGGCCGACATGAACAACGCCATCCACCATGCGTGCCGCAGGTTGAGACGGAGATACTTCCCCGCGGAGCGGCGGAACTCCTCGATCGCGCTGCGCTCCTGGGCATACGCCTTGACGACCCTCGCGCCGGTGATGTTCTCCTGGGCATAGGCGCCCACATCCCCCATCTGGTCCTGGACTTTCCTGAAGGTGGTGTGCACCTTGTCGCCCACCCTCTTGACGAACAGCGGCATCAGCGCCATCGGCGCGAGCAGGCACAGCGTCAGCCGCCAGCTCAAGAAAAACATGATGGGCATGTAGACCAGAAGGCTGATGATAAGGTCCACGCCGAACATGCTGCCCCGCGAGAGCACCATGCGAATCTCGCGCAGGTCGTTGGTCATCCGCGCCATCAAGTCGCCGACCCGCGTCTCGGTGTAGAACTTGGGCTCGAGCGTCTGCAGGTGCGTGTAAGCACGGCGGCGCAGCTTGATCGTCACGTGCAGCGCCAGCCGGCCGAACGTCAGCGACATCACGTAGCGCAGCACGGCCATGACCATCGTGGCGCCGATGATGATGCCGACGCACGTCAGCACGACCCGCCAGGTCATCTGCTGGTCGGTAAGGGCGTTGATGAACGTGCGCGTCGCCAGGGGCGGGGCCGCGTCAAGCAGATCAATGCCGCCGATGACCACGATTCCAAGCAGGAACGTGCGCCGGTACGGCCGCACCAGTTCCCACAGGTTCCGCGCGTTCTGTAAAAGCCCCTTCGGCTCCATGATCAATGCCGCCCTGCCCCACGAAAAAACCCTAGCGCCCCAAGGGCTCTAGGGTGACTTCCGATCTGTCCACGGAACCCGCCTAGACACCCTCCGGGGACACGGTCCCCTCCGGGGAAACGGCCCCCTCAACAGGAATGCCCGGGCCCACCGGCTCGCGGTCGCCCCCATAGCGCCCGGGCGACAGCCGACCGGTTCCCGACTTCGCGGCCTCTCCAGCGGACAACATCCCTTCGACCCTCCCGATTCTCCGTTCATCCTAGCACGCGCCGGCCCGACGGTCAACACGCATGCCCGGGACGGGCCGCAGCGCCCCTCGAAGGCGCGCCGCGCACCGGCTTTGACCGCCACGGCCCCGACGTGCTACGCTCCCCCACGATTCGCCCCGGACAACGCCACGGAGGTCCCCCAATGACGTTCACCCCCTCCCAGCGAGGCACCGCCAAGGGCTGGGTGATACTCCTAGTCCTCATCGCCGCCGCCGTCGTCTACTTCTACGTCTACCCGAAAATGAAACAGGCCAAGCGCTTCCCCGCCGTCCGGGCCGAGGCCGAAGAGCTCGCCGCCAAGTGCCGGGCCCGCGGCCAGGGCAGCGATCAGACCCGCTTCCCGCCGAAGGTGCTGCTCTGGGACCCGGACACCGACGCCGAGAGCCCCGCCAACGCGCATCTGCCCGAGTCCCTGCGCGCCGAACGCCAGGACGACCTCGGCACCCTCGTCCTCGTGCTCGGCCTCACCAAGGAGGAGACAACCGAGTACATCCCCCTCGAAGGCACCACCATGGGCGGCCCGACCGAGGTCCGCTACATCTACACCCTGGGCGCCGTCGCCTGGCCCAAGCGCCGGATCGGCGGCACGTTCGAGGTGGTGATCGACCCGCCCGGCATGCGAGGCAACACACGCGACGAGCGCGGCGGCAACTGGTTCGACCGCGGCCTGGCCGACTGGGTCCGCGACCGCGCCAGAACACAGTGACAGGCCGCTAGGGACAGGCACCCATTTTTCTGTGGGCACTGAACACATTTGATGCACCCTGGCGTAGAAAAATGGGTGCCTGTCCCTGTTTTTCGCGCACCGCTCGGCGTCGGCTCTCTGTGAGAAATCCGGGCCAACCGGCCGCTTTCCGGGCGCCAACGCGCCGTTTCGCGGGGATTTCTGTTGATTTAGCCCGCCCGCCGTGCTTGAATCCCCTCCACACTCGGCCCGGTGACTGTGGGCGTACTGCACCCCGGAAAGGATTCTCAATGCTCCGTGGTTGGCTCTTCGGCAGGTTCTCCAGCGACATGGGCATTGACCTCGGCACCGCCAACACCCTGGTCTACGTCAAGAACCGGGGCATCGTGCTGACGGAGCCCTCCGTCGTCGCCATCAAGAAAGGCTCCAACAAAATCCTCGCCGTCGGCGAGGACGCCAAGCGCATGCTCGGCCGCACGCCGGGCGACATCGTCGCCATCCGCCCCCTCAAGGACGGCGTGATCGCCGACTTCGAAGTCACCGAGAACATGCTCCGCTACTTCATCAAGAAGGTGCACAACCGCCGCGCCCTCATGAGCCCGCGCATCGTCGTCGCCGTCCCCTCCGGCATCACGGCCGTCGAGCGCCGCGCCGTCGAGGACAGCGCCATGCACGCCGGCGCCCGCGAGGTCTACCTCATCGAAGAGCCCATGGCGGGCGCCATCGGCCTCGACATGCCCGTGCACGAGCCCGCCGGCAACATGATCGTGGACATCGGCGGCGGCACCACCGAGGTCGCCATCATCTCGCTCGCCGGCATCGTGTTCTGCCGCAGCGTGCGCGTCGCCGGCGACGAGATGGACGAAGCCATCGTCCAGTACCTGCGCCGCAACTACAACCTGATGGTCGGCGAGCGCACCGCCGAAAACATCAAGATCCAGATCGGCGCCGCCATCCCCCTCAAAGAGCCCCTCACCATGGAGGTCAAAGGCCGAGACATGGTCGCCGGCCTCCCGAAAACGCTCACGATCAACTCCGAGGAAATCCGCGAAGCGCTCAGCGAGCCGATCAGCACCATCGTCGAGGCCGTGCGCATCACGCTCGAACGCTGCCCGCCCGAGCTCAGCGCCGACCTCGTGGACCGCGGCATCATGATGGCCGGCGGCGGCGCGCTCCTGCGCGGGCTGAACAAGCTCATCTCCAAGGAAACCGGCCTGCCCGTCCACATCGCCGAAGACCCGCTCAGCGCCGTCGCCATCGGCACCGGCAAGGCCCTCGACCAGATCCGCTTCCTGCGCGAAGTCGCCAAAATGCGCCGCTAGAAATTAGGGACAGTCACCTATTTTTCTTCGTGAAGCGCCCGCACTCGATCATGGCGATGGCGGTACTGTCTGACCTGGCGCTGCTTGCAGACCTTGAGGAAAAATAGGTGACTGTCCCTATTTTCTAGTGGATGACGCCACCGACAAGCCGCGGCACGAGCTCGAACACGTCCACCTGCGCGCAATACGGCACGTCGCGCCCCATCCCGATGCGTGCCAGGTACCGGCCGTGCTCCACGCCCGCGACGAAGCCGCCCAGGTCGCTGGCGTTCGCCCGGTAGAGCGCCGCCGCATCGTCGGCCCCGGACCCGAGCTCCACCCGACCGCGCCCCCCACAGGCCTGCAGCTTCTCGACGAGCAACCCCGCGCACGCCACGTCCTCGAGCGCCGACATCCCCAACTTGCCCGAGCACAGCACCGTGATGTCCCGCCCGGACGCCGCCGCGCGCCGCGACACCGCCGACGCGTTCAGGAAGCACCCGAGGAGCGTCTCGGCCCCGGCCCCGGCCGCCACGAGCGCCTTCGTCCCGTTCGTCGAGCACGCCACCAGCGTCCGCCCCCCGACGGCCTCACGCGTCATCTCGAACGGCGAGTTGCCCAGAGCGAACCCCTCGATCCGCAGCCCGTCACGCTCGCCCGCGAGCACCAGCTCCGGCCGCGCCTCGCGAAGCGCGAACGCCTCCGCCGGCTCCACCACCGGCACCACCGCCTCGCACCCGTTCGCAAACGCGGTGAGCACCGTCGAGCACAGCCGCAACACGTCCACCACGACGAACACGTGCTCCGAGCGGCCCGCCTCGCCGAGCCCGCCCGGCACCTTGACCACCTCAACACGCATACCGGCCCCGGAACGGTCTGGATGGGATGAAACCGGTGGGCATCGATCAGAACGACTTCCGCAGGTGCGACGGCAGGATGCCGAGCTCCTTGCGGTACTTGGCCACGGTGCGGCGCGCGATCTTGTAGCCCTGCTCGTTGAGCATCTTCACGAGCACCTCGTCGCTCAACGGCTTCTTGCCGTCCTCCTTCGCGACCAGCTCCTTGAGCGCGTGCTTGACCCGGTGCGCCGACACCTCCCCCCCGCTCGCCGTCTCGATGCCCGTCGTGAAGAAGAACTTGAGCGGGAAAATGCCGTGCGGCGTGTCAATATACTTGCCGCTGATCGCCCGGCTCACCGTGGACTCGTGCAGCCCCACCGCCTCGGCGATCTGGTGCATCGTGAGCGGCTTGAGCGCGCCCCCGCCCGTCTTGAGGAAATCCTCCTGCACCCGGACGATCTCGCTCGCGATGTTGTGAAGCGTCTCCTGCCGCTGGTGGATGTTCTTGATCAGCCACCGCCCCGCGTGCACCTTCTCCTTGATGTACTCGCGCACGTCCTTCGGCACGTTCTCGTCGCCGAGCATCCGGCGGTAAAAGTTGCTGATCCGCAGGTGCGGGATCCGCTCGTCGCTGATCAGGATCTCGAACTTGCCGTCGTCCTTGCGCACCGTCACGTCCGGCGTGATGTACTGCGCCTGCGTCTCGCCGAACCCCGACCCCGGCCGCAGGCTCAGCCGCATGATGTCCTTGACCGCCTCCTGCACGTCGTCCACCGTCACCCGCTCGGCCCGCGCGATCTCCTGGTACCGCTTCTTGCCCAGCAGCTCGTAGTGCGCCTCGATCACCCGGTACGCCAGGCTGTCGCCTTTCCCCATGTGCCGCAGCTGGATCAGCAGCGACTCCCGGAGGTCACGCGCCCCCACCCCGCTCGGATCGAACGTCTGGATAATCGCCAGCACGCGCTCGATCTCCTCCGGCGTCTTGCCCGCAAGCAGCGCCAGCTCGTCGAGGCTGATCCGCAGGAAACCGTGCTCGTCAATGTTGCCGATGACCAACTCGCCCAGCACCCGCTCCTCGTCGCTGCTCGCCGCCAGCGCCATCTGCGCCGTCAGGTGCTCCGTGAGCGTCTCGCCCCGCGTGATCGAGCTCTCGAGGAACGCGCGCCGCTCCTCCTCGTCGTCGCTCGAGCGGAAATACGGCCCCGACTGCCGGAAATAGTCCCGCCACTCGTCGTCAATCTTGCGCAGGAGGTCGAACTCTTCCTTGAAGTCCAGGTCCTTCTCGCCGTCCCGGCCTTCGTCCGTGTTGGCCTCCGGCGTGGCCGCCTCCTGCGTCTGCTCCTCGTCGTCGCGCGAGATCTCCTCGAGCACCGGGTTCTGCGACAACTCGGTCTCGATCTTCTGCGACAGCTCCAGGATCGGCAGTTGCAGCAGCTGAATCGCCTGCTGCATCTGCGGCGACATCATGATCGTGATGATCGGCTTCTGGACCTGCGACTGAAGATGTTCGAGCCGTATCTGCATCAGTCCTGTCGCCTCACTCCACGCCGCGAAACACCGGCTCGTCGAGAAACGTGCCGCTTCGCGCTCATCTCAGTCTATCGCACCTGGATGTCCACGTCAATCCAAATCCCCCGCCGACCGCATTTCCTCCATCGGCCGGAACACCTTACCGCCTTACGCCGAAGCTCGCGCAGCCGCCTCGGCGGCCCGCTACTTACCCGAGGCCACCGCTTCAAGCCACCGCTTCAAGCCACCGCCTCGGCAATGAAGTCGCCGACCTCATCGGCGACGCGCCCGAAGCCCGGCGAGCGCAGCCGCCTCGGCGGCCCGCTACTTACCCGAGGCCACCGCCTCGGCGATGAAGTCGCCGACCTCATCCGTCCCGCAGCCCATCCGGCCGGCCGACAGGCTCTTCAGCTTCTCGTTCACCGCGCGTACGACCGCCTTCTCCACAGCGGCCGCCGCCTTGTTCTCGCCCAGGAAATCAAGCAACATCTGCCCGGCGCAGATCGCCGCCAGCGGGTTGATCACGTTCTTACCCGTGTACTTCGGCGCCGAGCCCCCGATCGGCTCGAACATGCTCACCCCGTCCGGGTTGATGTTGCCCCCGGCGGCCACCCCCATCCCGCCCTGGATCATCGCGCCCAGGTCGGTGATGATGTCGCCGAACATGTTCGTGGTCACAATCACGTCGAACCACTCCGGGTTCTTCACCATCCACATGCACGTGGCGTCCACGTGCGCGTAGTCGCGCGTGATGTCCGGGTAGTCGGCTTCGCCCACCTCGTTGAACGTGCGCCACCACAGGTCGTGCGCGTACGTCAACACGTTCGTCTTCGCGCAAAGCGTGAGCTTCTTGGCCCGGTCGCGCCGGCGCGTCAGCTCGAACGCGTACCGCAGGCACCGCTCCACCCCCTTGCGCGTGTTCACGCTCGTCTGGATGGCCACCTCGTCGGGCGTGCCCTTCTTCATGAACCCGCCCACGCCCACGTAGAGGTCCTCGGTGTTCTCGCGCACCACGACGAAGTCGATCTCGTCGGGGCCCTTGTCTTTCAAAGGGGTCTCCACGCCCGGGTAGAGCTTCACGGGCCGCAGGTTGATGTACTGGTCGAAATGAAAACGCAGCTTGAGCAGAATGCCCTTCTCCAGAATCCCGGGCGCGACCTCCGGATGCCCGATCGCCCCGAGGAAAATCGCCTGGAACCCGGCCAGCTCGTCGAGATACTTGTCCGGCAGCACCTCGCCCGTCCGCTTGTAGCGCTCGCCGCCGAAGTCGTACGTCTCCGTCTCCAGCGAAAAGCCGAACCGGGCCCCCGCCGCCTCAAGCACCTTGAGCCCCTCGACCACCACCTCAGGCCCCGTGCCGTCGCCGGGAATCACTGCAACCTTGTAGCTCCGTCCCATGCTCGCTCCTCTCGCCTCTCCGCGCGTCCCGCATGACGCCTGTGGAATGGAGCATGGTTCCGGGGTGCAAGAACCGTGCCACCAGCGCCACGCAGGCGCGGGAATCAACTGTCAGTCAACTACTTATGCCCCTCAGCCCTGCTGGCGCTCAGCCCTGCCTCGGCCGCTTCGCAGCCAGATACGCCATCAACCCCCCGGCTTTCACCAGCTCGCGCATGAACGGGGGGATCGGCCTCGACTCATACGTCGCGTTCTTTGTGTGGTTCGTGATCGTGCCGGTCGAGGTGTCGACTTCCACGACATCCCCCTCGGCAATCCCTTGGCTCGCCGCCGCCGACTCCAGCACCGGCAGCCCGATATTGAACGCGTTCCGATAGAAAATCCGCGCAAAGCTCGCCGCGATCACGCACCCGATCCCCGCCGCCTTGATCGCAATGGGCGCGTGCTCCCGGCTCGAGCCGCACCCGAAGTTGTTGCCCGCCACCAGGATATCGCCCTCGCTCACCTGGCCCGGCCAGCCCGGCCGCGCGTCCTCGAACGCGTGCGACGCCAGCTCCCCCGGGTCCGTCGCCATCAGGAACCGCGCGGGGATAATCACGTCCGTATCCACGTCATCGCCGAACCTGTGTGCCTTGCCCTTCATCACGTCGTCCCCGCCACTTCGTCCGGGCCGCACACCTTGCCCGCGATCGCGCTCGCCGCCGCCGTCGCCGGGCTGGCCAGGTACACCTCGCTCTTCGGGTGGCCCATCCGCCCGACGAAGTTCCGATTCGTCGTGCTCACGCACCGCTCGCCCTCCGCGAGCACGCCCATGTGCCCGCCGATGCACGGCCCGCACGTCGGCGCCGAAACCGTCGCTCCCGCAGCCACGAACGTCTCGAGCAGCCCCTCCTTCAACGCCTGCATATACACCTGCTGCGTCCCCGGCACGATGATGCAGCGCGTCCATTTCGGGATGTGCTTGCCCTTCATCACCTCGGCCGCGACGCGCAGGTCCTCGATCCGCCCGTTCGTGCACGACCCAATCACCGTCTGGTCAATCGGGATCTCCCCGGAAAGTTCGCTCACGCCGCGCGCGTTGCCGGGCGAGAACGGGAACGCCACCTGCGGCTCGATCTCGCCCACGTCGAAATCGACCGTCCGCGTCGTGGCGGCGTCCGCGTCGCTCGTGAAGACCCGCGGCGTGCGTTCGAGCGGTGTCTCATCGAGATACCCCCTCGTCTTGTCGTCCACGTGGAAGATGCCGTTCTTGCCGCCCGCCTCGATCGCCATGTTCGCCATCGTAAAGCGGTCGCTCATCTCCAGCGCCTCGATCGCCGGGCCCGTGAACTCCATCGCCATATAGCGCGCCCCGTCCACGCCGATTCGCCCGATCGTATAGAGAATCAGGTCCTTGCCGCTCACCCACCGGCGCCGCTCGCCCCGGTACACCAGCCGCAGCGTCTCCGGCACCCGCAGCCAGATCTGCCCGCTCAGGTACACGCCCGCAAGGTCCGTCGAGCCGACACCCGTCGAGAACGCCCCCAGCGCCCCGTACGTGCACGTATGGCTGTCGGCGCCGATGACCAGATCGCCCGGCGCAACGCACCCCGCCTCCGGCAGCAGCACGTGCTCGATCCCCATCTCCGACTGCTCCCAGTAGTGGGCCACCTGCTGCTCGCGCGCGAACTCCCGCATGAACTTGCACATCTCGGCCGACCGCACGTCCTTGTTCGGCGCGAAGTGGTCCGGCACGAGCGCCACCTTCCCCTTGTCCCAAACCTTCGTGCCGCCCGCCTTGCGGAACTGCTCGATCGCGATCGGCGCCGTGATGTCGTTCCCGAGCGCGAGGTCCACGTCGCACATCACGATCTCGCCCGGCCCGACCGAGTCGCGCCCACAGTGCGCAGCGATGATTTTCTCCGTAACCGTCATGCCCATAATCACACAGTCTCATCGTCGCGGGAACACGCGAGCAGACAGCGGGAATCACATACTAGGTGCGCCCCGACGCCACCGTCAAGCCAAAAGCCCGCCGCGACCCCCGCTCGGCCATTGGCGCGCGACGTCCGCCCCGGCTTCTGCTACAATGACCACGGACCTCACACGGAGTGCGCGAAATGCAGGAACAGTCCACGCCCGACACCACCGGCCAACCCACGGAGCCCGCCGCCCCGATGCGGCCCGCCGCCCCGACGCGGCCTGCTGCGCCGTATCCGCCCCGGCCCCGCCGCCGCGGCGGATGCCTTCGAAGGGCCGCCGGCATCGGCCTGACCTTCCTCATCGCCATCGCCCTTGTCATCGGCGGCGGCTACTACCTCCTCATGCGACAACCCGAGCGGCTCCTCGGCTGGCTCCAGGGCGTGATGCCAAGGTACTACCCCATCGCGATCGCCGCCCCGGACGGCGAGAACGTCCACGTGCTCTACCGGACAGGCTCACTCGTGCCCGACCTCGTCCGGACCGGCAACCGGCCGGACCTGAAATGGGACATCGAGTCCGTCCACGGAATAACGACCGAGGGCGTCTGGACGCACACCGCCACCGTCGGCCCCTTCACCAGCGCCGTATGGTTCCAGGACGCGCTCTGGCTGCTCGACACCGGCGGCTACCGTACCTGGTCAGACGGCGCCTGGTCCGAGACCGTCCTGAGAAAGGAATGGAACAACCCCAGGGGATGCGTCGCGGGCGGAAAGCTCTGGGTCTTCTACGAGGACATCAACCGCGTGCTCCGCGTCATCACGACGACCGACGGCGCAACGTGGGAGCCCGGCGACCTCCGCCAGCAGCTCCCGTCGCCCGACGAAGACGACGAGGCCGACCAGTTCCTCGGCAAGCTCTACGCCCGGTTCCGCGTCGCCGCCCTCGGCGAGACGCCCTACGTGTTCTGGTTCGACCCGGCCCGGAAAAAGGTCCGCTTCCGCTTCTACGACCAGGCCTGGTCGCAACCACATTCCGTCACCGGCAGCCTGCTCTTCACCGTCGCCGCCACCCCCGACCTCCTCTACTTCTTCGACGTCCCCGTCTGGCGCGCGAACGAGGAGTATGGCTACGACGAAGCCACCGTCACCATGCGCACGTTCGACGGCAGGCATTGGAGCACGGCGGACGAGCTCGACCTCGAAACCACCCTGTGCCTCGACGCCTCCGCCGTCGGCCACGACATCTGGCTCTTCACCAGCAGCTACCGGTCCCTCTTCTACACCGCCTTCACCGACGGAGACTGGGGCCAGACCATCAAGGTCCCCAAACCCAAAGCCGCCGAGCGCACCCCTGCCGAGGCCGAGGACGAACCGGAGAACACGGAATGAACCCGTTCCGGAACACGTGTCTCCTTGCCGCCCTCATCGCGGCAACTCTCTGCCAGGCCAACGTCGCCCCTGCCGGCGAACCCACCAAGGCCGAGGAAGAAGAGGCCGCACGGAAGCTGGCCGAACTCCAGGAAAAACTCCTCGCCGCCGACCTCGTCGTCCGCGCCAAAGTCGCCAACACCCTCGCCGCCGGCGACACGACCGTCATCGTCCTCGGCGTGCGCGAAACCTTCCGAGGCGCCACGCCCCGCAAAGCCATCTACGTTGAGACAACCAGGGAAACCGCCGCCGGCCTCGACGACAAAGAAGCCATCTGGCTCCTCGACGCCACCGACGACCCCCGCCGCTTCACGCTCGAGGGCCCCTCGTCCATTCTGGACGCCGAACGCGCCGACGAGATCAAGACCGCCCTCGACAAAATCGAGTACGCCTCCCTCGACGACCTCAAGTTCACCGTCTCGCTCGATAAGAAAACCTACAAGCTCGACGAGCCCATCCGCCTCACCTGGACCATCGAAAACCCCACCGACAAACCCATCGTCATCGACATGCCCACGCTCAAGGGAGACTGGGGCGTCACACTCGGCGTGTCGCTGAACCGCCTCGACGGGAAAGAAAAGCGGCCGATCATTGACCTACAACCATACTCCCGGCATCGCGCGGACACGGACGCCTTCGGTTACACTCTCAACAAGGGAAACAGGTCCGCCGGCGGAGCCGAATCCCTTCTAAAGCTCGTCTCGCTCTACCGCTCCGCAGAATGGGTAAAGGACGGGCCTCTGCTCGTGCCAGGTACCTACGACCTCAAAGTCGTTTACGACACCTCTCGGCTGCAAACCGACGCTGCACGACGGGCCCATGAGTTAGGTTTCAGCCGGGGCCGCGAGGATGTGGATGTCCGCCTCGGGCGGCTAGAGACACCGGTCATCCAATTCGAGGTCACATCCGAACAACTGCTGAGTCTCGACGAGGCAAAGGCAATCGTCGCCCGGGTGGCCGATGTCCCCGATTTCGACAAAGCAGTGGAGGAGGGCATTGACGGTTCCTCTCAGTTCAGCTGGGCACTTGCAGACTACGCGTCCCCTCCCCTTCTGCCCGTCCTCGAGAAGCTCCTGGAGTCGGGCGATTTCTTCACGAGCGGCGTCGCGGAACAGGCGATCCTAATGTGGGCGAGACACCCGGCGATCATCAAGGCCAGACCCTTTGAGAAGCTTCTTCGGGATCCTCCCGAGCATGCAGACATGTCGTCCCTCGCCACGGCCGCCGCCGACGTCGCCGAGGCCCAGAAAGATGCCACGATGATCCCCTTGCTGCTCAAGTTCCTCAAGGACAAGAGCATCGGCAAAGTGAGCCGCCAGAGCATAGCGTCGAGCATCGGAGAAATCGCCGGCCTCCAAATCGACCCCGACGACCTCGACGAAGCCGTCGCCGTCATCGACAACTGGCTCGAAAAGCACCCCGAGAAGGTGACCCCTCCCGAGGGCGAATAAGCCCGAATCCCCGCCTTGACTTCCGCGCGGGCTGCGGGTACTCTACCAGATAAGCATCGTCCGCTTGAACCGGAGTGAGGGAGTGCCCGCCGCCGGGTCGCTCCCGTTTGTATCGCACGGAGACACCATGGCCGACGACGACCTGATCCCGATCGACATCAAAAAGATCGCCATCTCCAACATCGCCTGCGCCATCGCCGTGGGCACCGATGAGAAGGAGTTCCCCATCTACATCGAGCCCGGCATCGGCGCCGCCATCCGCATGTTCATCGAGAACATCGAAAAACCCCGGCCGCTGACCCACGACCTGATCGGCAGCATCCTCGACGGCTTCGGCGCCACCATCGAGCGCGTCATCATCAACGACCTCCGCGACAACACCTACTTCGCCCGCATGATCCTGCGCGCCGAAAACGAGCTCGGCACCAAGCTCGTCGAGATTGACTGCCGGCCCAGCGACGCCATGGCCATCGCCAAGCTCAAGGGCGCCCCGCTCTTCACCACCCGCAAGGTCATGGACGCCGTCGGCAGGCCCGGGAGCGAATCGGATTAGGCCCCGGTCCACCCACGAGCCCGGCACGTGCCGCAAACAAGCCCCAGAGAGTGCGCGCTCGACGTCCTGCAAGCCCCCACGGGCCCCTCGAAAGGCTTCGTCGAGACCGCCCTGCACACACAGCTCGCCGCCGGGGCGTTCTCCCCCGCCGACCGCGCCCTCATCACCGAGCTCGTCTACGGCGCCACCCGCCGCCGCCTCACCCTCGACTGGGTCATCGAGCGCACCTCGGACCGCCCGATCGAGAAGCTCGACCCCGCCCTGCGCCTCATCCTGCACGTGGCCCTCTACCAGGTCCTCTTCATGGACAAGGTGCCCGACTACGCCGCCGTCAACGAAGCGGTCGAGGCTGCCAAGCGCCGCCTGCACGCCGGCGCCGCCAAGTTCGCCAACGCCGTGCTCCGCACCGTCCTGCGCACCAAGGCCAGGCTGCCCTGGCCCACGCCCGACCAGGACCTCGTCGAGCACCTCGCCGTCGTCCACTCGCACCCGCGCTGGCTCGTCCGCCGGTGGCTCGATCACTTCGGGCCCGACACGACGGCGGAAATCTGCAAGGCCGACAACCTGCCGCCCGCCATCACCCTGCGCGTCAACCGCCTCAAACTCTCCCGCGACGAGCTGATCCAGCGCCTCGCAAGCGAGAGCGTCGAGGCCGAAGCCGTCGGCGGCGACGAGGCCGCCGTGCGCGTCCGCACCCCGGGGCCCCTCGACACGCTCCAAACCTTTGCCCGCGGCGAGTTCTACATCCAGGACGTCACCGCCATGAGCGTCGCGCGCCTGCTCGACCCCCGGCCCGGCGAGCGCGTCCTCGACCTCTGCGCCGCCCCCGGCGGCAAGACCACCCACTGCGCCGAGCTCATGGACGACACGGGCCGCGTCGTCGCCTGCGATCTCGACGAGAAACGGCTCGGGCTCCTCGCCGCAAACGTCGCCCGCCTCGGCCTCACGTGCGTCGAGCCCGCCCGGTGCGACGCCCGCCACCTGCCCGAGCTCTTGCCCGCCGCCTCGTTCGATCGCGTCCTTCTCGACGCCCCCTGCTCGAACACAGGCGTCCTGCGCCGCCGGGCCGAGGCCCGCTGGCGCGTCAAGGAGAACGACATCGGGCCGCTGAGCGAGCGCCAGGGCGAGCTCCTCGACGCCGCCGCCCTGATGCTCAAGCCCGGCGCCGTGCTCGTCTACAGCACGTGCAGCATCGAGCCCGAGGAAAACGCCCGCGCCGTGCGCGCCTTCCTCAGCCGCCACGGCGAATTCGCCCTCGAAGGTGAGACCGCCCTGCTCCCCGACGCCGCAGGCGCCGACGGCGGCTACATGGCCCGCCTCACCCGCCAAGGCTAGTCCGCATTTCTCACAGCGCGCAAGGCGCGGGAAAAAATGGGGACTGGCACCTATTTTTCGTAGAGGCCGGACACCTTTGACACATTGTGGCGCAGAAAAATAGGTGCCTGTACCCATTTTTTCGTCTCCCACGGGCTGTCCACAACACCCGGCCTGCTCCTGGCCTGTAGCCCCTGGCGGTGAGGCTCGTTGCGCATCGCACACGGCCTCGCCCCGGCTCTCCCTGAGAAATGCGGGCTAGCGGCACAAAGAAAAGCCGCGACCCATCAAAGTCGCGGCCCGAAATCTCGTATCCTGTCTGGTCAGGAAAGCCGGCCTAGCCGCCTTCGCCCTCCGGCTCGGCCTCGGTCTCGGTCTCGCCGCCGGCCCCGGCATCATCGCCGGGCTCGTCCGCCTCCTCCGAGGCGCCGCCCTCCGGCGTGTCGGTTTCGGTGGACTCGCCCGCTTCCGGGCTCGTTGCCTCCTCGGCGCCCTCGTCTTTAGGCGGCGGCACCGCCGGGACGAAGTCCAGGTTCACCTGGAAGGAGATCTCCTTCAGCTCCTCTTCAGTGACCGCCGGCGAAACGAAGCGCTGCGTGGACTCGGCCTGCACGACGGTCCGCTTGATCTCCGTCTCGCCGCGCGTCGCCACCACCTCGACGGCACGCTCGGTGTTGTTGACGATGCGGAAGTCGTATCGCCCCTCCCGGCTCCTGTACTCGGGCACGATGTGCACGCCCTCCTCGGCCGGCGCCACGTACCCACGCACGCGGCAGACCGCGCGCGGCTGCTTCTCGGAGCCTGTCTTGACGACGAAGACCGCATCCACCTCGCGGCCCGCATCCTCGGCCAATGCCTTGAATTCGAGCTCGAACTCCTTCGGCGGCCCCGGCTTGAGCACCTCCCGCTCAATGTCCCGGACGATCCGCAGCCGCTTGTCAACGTAGTAGAGGGGATAGATCTCGAACGCCTCGCTCCCCGCATTCTCGTAGCCACAGATGATCGACCGCGGCTGACCGACCCGCACGAGGCCGATGTCGCGCACCTGCGGCTTGACCACAAGAAGGGCCTCCGCTCTGGGAATGACGGTCGCCTTGACCGTGAGCACGGCCGGCTTGGTCGCGGACGCCGGGTCGGTCGACTTCACGACGATGTGCGTCTCGATCTCGCCCGGCTCCAGCCCCTCGGCGTTGAAGACCGCCTTGAGCAGCCCTCTCTTGCCGGGGGCGATCTTCTCGTCGGGAAGTTGGGTCGTCAGGTAGGGATCCCCGGCCTTGGCCTCGGTGATCTTGAGCGCCTCGGTGCCCGAATTC
The DNA here is from genome assembly GCA_964550015.1 of uncultured Verrucomicrobiota bacterium. GTDB lineage: Bacteria > Auribacterota > JABMQX01 > JAFGEW01 > JAFGEW01 > CAZJXV01. Next base: position 6,121 of record CAZJXV010000023.1, on the reverse strand, counting down.
AGGAGCAGAAACTCGTGCTCGACGGTCTTGCCGACCGCGACCCCCGCCGGCACGTCCACGGCCAGGTCCCAGATACGTTCCTTCTCCTCGATCGTCAGCTCGGGTTGGGCCGCCGCACTCGCGGCCAGCATCCCGCATGCCCCCAGCGCACCCAGGCAAATCCAGGCCGCTCTGCCTCGTCTCACGTGCCGGCTTCCTCCTTTACTTCTTCTTCGACCCCTGCGACGCAAGGAGCGCCACCACGAGCAGCACGGCGCCGCCGCCCACCAGGTACCACCTGTACTTGCTGATGAAGCCCCTGTCGTCCTCGGGCTCCTCCGGCTCCGTGTCCTCGTCGACCTCGTCATCCGTGCCGGACGTCTGGCGGCCGCCCATGCCGCCAAAGCCGCCCGAGGCCATCACCGTATCATTGAGCCCCTCGCGCGTGCCGCCGCTGCTCGTCGGCTTGACCCCGCGCCCACCGCACTCGGTGCACGTCACGTAGTCGAACACCCACGAGCCTTCGTCTCTCTCCTCCTTGATCGAGCCCGCGCCGCCGCACTTCGGGCACAGACCCTCGGTCGGGCCGATGCGCAGGTCGCGATAGCCCTTGCCGCTGCACGCCGGGCAGATCATCTTCTTCGTGACCGTCCCCTGGTCCCGCTTCTCTACGCCGCCGCCCGAGCTGCTCGAGCTCGAACGCGAACTGCTTCTCGACGATGAACGCCTCGATGAACGCCGGGAGCCGCCACGGCTCCCGCCGCCGCCCCCTCAGCCAGCCCCCGTCGGGAAACCATACTCCGCCAGGCTCGCTATCCCGCCGATCGTGTACTCCACCTTGCCCGTGCCGGAGCACAGCTTGCATTTCACCCGGTACACCGGAACGCGAAAGCGCAGGTCACCGTCCGGCGGCGCATCCACCCTGCCGTAGCTGCCCGTCCGCTGCGGCGAGTAGTCGCGGATCGCCCGCTCCCCCGCGGCCAGGTAACGCTTGTCATAGCGGCCCGCCTTCTGGAAGAGCTGCAACGCGCTGTTCTTCCTGTGCAGCCGCAGCAGCATCATCCCGGCATGGTAGTACTCCAACCCCGGTTGATCCGCCGACGACCGGTGCCCCGAGTACACGCTCTCACGCGGGTAGGTCAGGTCCCCATACGGACTCGTCATCGTCACCGACTCGGCGCTCCAGCCCTTGACCTCACCCTCTTCGTAGCTCCCGTCCCGGAACACCACGATGTCGCCGCGCGCCGCCGGCACAATCGCGGCAATCAGGGCCACCAGCACCAGTCTTCTCAGCGTCTTCATAGCTGTCCCCTCCGGGCCTCATGTACGCCCAACGTCTCAACCCTATTACGATACCATACGACCGACGTGCCTGCAAGCACAGAATTTGCCATATTTCTGATCGCCCCCGACCCGCGAAAGTTCCCCACAAACCGCCAATGCACCCGATCCCCTCGCCCGTGAAACCCTCGGCGCCCGCGCTCCACGCCCCGCACGGCCGACGGCTTCGCCTCGGCTCAACGCCCCCGCAAAGAACCAGTTCCCCGTAAGAAAGCACGGAACACAGAGAAAAGGAACCGAAAGCGCGAGCCGCCCTGCAACCGCCCGGTCGTGTCAGTGGCCGTGGCCGAAAGACGTCGCCCTCCGGCCCCTTCGCTCGCCTTTGCCGTTCTTGATGCGCTCGGGGCCGGGCTCGTCTTCCTGCGCAGCGGTGCCGCTCGGGGTCGCGGGGGCAAGCGCCGCCTCCAGGCTCCAGTTCGAGATCACCTCTGCGAGGTCCAGACCGTCCACCACGCCGCTGCTGTCCAGATCCGCCTCGGGATCCCACATCGGGTCGCCGGGACTCGTCGCCCAGGCCGTGAGCACACCCGTCAGGTCCAGGCCGTCCACCACGCCATTGCCATCCACGTCACCGTGTCGTTCCAGCCCCATGCTCGTCATGTTCAACGACCAGAGGTCGTTCATCATAACGCCCCCATCGCTGAGCCCGTTCCCCAGATAGACGGTGTCACCAATCAGCTCGCAGACGTGACCCGACCTGTTGGGGACCCCCTCGTTCGCCATGTTCGGACACCGAATGGGTGCCGTGAGCCAGTCATCAATCACCGGATCGTAGTACTGGATCAGGTCCGTCGCACTGTCGGCCGCCCCGGCAGTGCGCCCGCCGAACAGCCACAGTTTGCCCTTCCAGACAATGCTCCCCGCCTGGCCGATGGCGACGTCCGGCCCCGGCTTGATCTCGAGCGTGCTCACAACCGGATCGATGACGTACAGCTTGCCGAACGTCCCGTCGCCGTTGTCCAGATCGAAGGTGTCGACGATCAACAACCGGCGGCCGATGACGCCCGAAGGGGCGTAGGGCTGCGGCACCGGCAGCCCGGGCACATGCACGTCCGGCTGCCATGTGTCCGTCGCGCAGTCGTAACGCATCAAATAGTCGGGCGTATGCACCTTGTACCAGTGGCCCTCGACAAGCCCCCCGCCGCCCACACGACACACGCCTTCGTCGTCTCCCAGCTCGTCGGTGTAAGACCAGACATTGGAGGCGATGTCGTACTTCGCCATCTTGCCGCCCACAGTCCCCGTGCTTTCCCCGCCGCACACGTACACAGCCCCATCAACGTAAAACACCTGGTCCATGACGACCCCGACGCCATCATCGGCAACCGGGCTCAGGCCGCCGCGCCCATTGTTGTAGCCGCACAACCCCACCGACGTCCACGTGCCGTCGCCGTTGTCAATGTCGTCCGTCCCGTCGGCGGCCACCCACGAGTCGGTCGTCGGATCATAGATGCTGAAACGACTCTGGTGCTCCACCGCGTACCCCGCCGGCGCCTGAAAGTTGCGTCCCCCCACGGAAAAGATGCACACCGCCCCCTGGTACATGCCCACGGCGCCCCCCATGCGATACGTGTTGAAAGGCAGCGTAGGGTCCCCCCCGTCGGCGTAAGGCCAGAGCCCCGGATCGCCGGTCAGCGGCGTCCATGCGCCCGGAGCCGGCGCCACCACAGCCATCATCGCCGCCGCAGCAGCAAGTGCCAATCTCCTGTTCATCGCTCCCGTCCGCCTCCTCTCCTTCGTGAAGGTCGGCGCGTGTGCCTTCCCGCGTTCAACGACACCCGCAACCACCACAACGCAAAGGCCGAAGCGCTCGCCGGCCTCTCCCCTCTCATCCGGTTGTCAGCCTGGCCAGCTCCCTGGCCGACCTCTCAGCTGGCATTCCGGCCGCCCTTCGAAGATCACACTACCTCCTCCTTCCGCGCAGGGCAAACACGCTCAGCATCCCAAACCCGAACAACGCCATCACGCCAGGTTCCGGAATGGTGGCCGTGGACAGATCCAGGCTGTAGAGCATCCCCTTCTCGCTGTCCGTGCCGAGAGTGCCGTGGAGCGACCAGTACAGGGTGTCGCCGATCACGCACGCGCCGTTGCCGCTCAAGCCGGCGACGGGTGGCCCGATGCCGGTCACTATCCACACACCCGTTGGGCCCTGTGTCAGGTCGTACACCTCGACGTTGCCCAGATGGCTGATCTGGATGAACCAGTCGCCCCAGACCACGCCCTCAGCGCTCCCGTCCGACGTCGTCGGGTTGTTCGTGAAGGCCGTCGTCGTGTCCGTGTCAAAGTCCTGCCACGAATAGCTCCCCTCGTCGTTGGTGATGGCGATGTTGCCCGCGCCCGTGCAGCCCCAGCTGTCGCTATCGACAAGACCCGAGTTCAGATTGCCCTCGCTCCAGCTCTCGGTCACCAGGTCGAACACGGTGTAGTCATAGGCCACGCCGTCACCGTCCAGGTGGTAGTACTTGTCGCCGATCTGGACGCCGTTCGCATAGATATCCAAGGAGGCCTCCGGGTTGCCACCGGCGGCATACCAGTAATCCTTGGTCACGTTGTAGATGTCCATCGGGGCTTCCCAGCGCGGATAACCGCCGCAAGAGGCGATCTTCACGTCGCCGAGCTCATCGAGCGGGTCTTCGGTCGTGGCGTCCGGGTCGGTAACCACCCAACTCGCCACGCTCGTGGGTGAGAAGCTCGCCGACGTGCCGTGCCCCACGGTGGGAAGCGCCGAGCCGCTGCCGTTGCTGAAGCCAACCGGGCCCGTGGCGCCGCCGCCGCTGAGCGTGCCGCCGTACGCGCCGACCCAGCCCACGCCGGGGGTGAAGTACGAAAGCTTACTCTGACGGTTGTCGAAATACGTGTCGCCTTCGGGACGCACATACGTTGTCCCCCAACCGCCCCAGGACCAGACCTTGCCGTCGGCAGCCACCATAAAAGAGCCCCATACATTCCACTGCAGCCCGGGCAGCGTCGCGTTCTGGTCCCCCGGCAAGGTGTCCGTGTCGGAGTACGGCCAGAGCTGCGGATCCTGGCCCTCGGCCGTCCACTGCGCCGACGCGCTGGTCGCGACAAGCAGCACGCACACAACACACAGACTGATGATGAGTTTTGTCATTTCCCCTTACCTCCTCTGCTGGACAAACACAGCAGTTACCTGAACAAGGTGCGTTGAACCGCCTCGGCTTGGCACAGCCCGGAACCACAGCTCAACCCGAGCACCCAACACAGAACGCGCATCATGATGCGAGGAAGAAAATCCCCCTATGCTGTCTAACGCCTTAGAGTAGCATAATTGAAGAACAACTGTCAAGCGTTTTCCAAGACGTCTTCTGAGACGTTTCTTTGGAGGAACCATCAGGAACCCAGGGGAGCACCCAGGTCGGAGGCCCGGGACCCAGCAGTCAGGGAGTGCGGCACGCCGCGTGGACGAGGGGGCAGGAGGGGCCGCTTCAAGACACAAAGAGGCGGGAACCAGGGGCTCCCGCCTCTGACTTACCATGTTGCTCTGTCGCGATGAACGACTTACTTCTTCCGGCGCAGGCCAAGCAACGCCAGCAGCCCGAAGCCGAACAACGCCATCACACCCGGCTCGGGAATGACGCCAATCGCATACAGCGTGCCCTGCGGACCCTCGTCCGCATTGAAGTAGTAGAGCGTGCCGTCCGGACCAACCGAAAGCCCACGAAAGCTGAATCCACCATACGGACTCGGGTCACCCGGCGGAATCCACTCCCACAGCTGCGCCCCGGTCTGCGCGTCGAGCGCATAGAGCCGGCGAGCATCGGGATCCGTCCCCAACGTGCCGCTGATGTAGACCTCGTTGCCTGTCGTTGGGTCCATGACCAGCACCGCGCACGATGATGACTCTCCCAGCGTGTCGAGACCGTCGAAGTACCAATCGCCGTTGGCGTTCATCGTGAGCGCTGCGCCGCCCAGGTCGCCCGGGTCGGTCACCGAATAGACGTCGTGACCGAACCCGCCGAAGATGAAGCCCGAGCCGTCTGCCTTGAGCGTGTGGGTCGTATAGTACCCGCCGTTGAACCCGCCCGGGAAGCCCAGGTTCGGGTCGCCGTTCGGCGCCGCCGTCCAGCGGATGGTGCCGGTGACCGGGTCGTAGGACTCCACGGACGTGCCGTAGTCGGCCCAGTGCAGCGCATACACGGCGTTCGTCTCCGGGTTGTAGATGACGTTCGACGCGTACGCCCGGATCGGCGTGGAGCTCCACACCTTTCCCGCACTGGCGGCCGAGATCGAGATACCGTAGATCGCCTCCCCGAGGCCCCCGTTGTCATTATGCAGCCAGTACATCCCGTGCTCGCCCTCGCCAAACACGTCGGGCGCAAACGCCATGTTGTAATAAGCGTTGTCCATGCTCGTCGCGTACGGCGTCACGTGCATGATAGCGCCCGTTGCCGCACTGATCGCGAACGCGTGGTTGTTGCCGTTCGCATCACGCTGCGTCGTGCCGTAGAGCACGCCGTCGTACAGCGCCATGTTGAGCCCAACCTCCATCGGCAGCGCGGCCGATTCCCAGACCACCGCGCCAGTCGCCTTGTTCAAGGCATACACCGTCGGGTTGGCCGGGTCATAGCGAGCGGCATAGACGTAGTCCTGGCCGACGATCGCGCTGCCCGTCGAGAACGCCGTGTCAGCCACCGCCGGGTTGTACCACAGCCTCTGACCCGTGGCGGAGTCCACCTTGTGGATGCCGTAATCGGTCACCGCCGCGTTGGGAGCACCCCGAAAGTACAGGCCGCCGTTCTCGTCGAACACCCGCAGATGATCCGCGATTTTCGTTGTGGTA
>CAZJXV010000022.1:0-25860 GCA_964550015.1 uncultured Verrucomicrobiota bacterium | reverse complement strand
CGCGTCAGGACGCGTTCTGGCAACGGGAGATCATTGACCGGCCGGTCGTGTGCGTGTCCGTGCCGAGGGTCACGCCATCCCATTGCGCTCCGACGCGCACGGCGCACGCCACGGCTCGCGACCGTTGGATGGACGCGCAGTTCGTGGCCGAGTGCGCGCTGGCCGAGGCGATGGGCCGCGACTACCTTGGCGACGCTCTTCCCATCGCGTGGCCGAACCTCGGGCCGGACCTGTTCGCGGCGTTTCTGGGGTGCGAGCTCGAGTTCGGGGACGACACGTCGTGGTCGGTCCCGTGCGTGAAGACGTGGGCGGACGCGGCGACGGTCAGATTTTCAGAGGAGAGTGTCTACTGGAAGAAGCTCCTCGAGATGACGGACGCCTTGCTGCAGATCGGCAAGGGGAAGTTCTATACCGGCTTGACTGATATCCATCCGGGCGGCGACGCGATCGCGGCCCTGCGTGGGCCTGAGCAGCTCAATCTCGATCTGATCGAGGCGGTGGGGGAGGTCAAAGCGCTTCTTGACCATGTGAACAAGACCTTCGCGCGGGTCTACGATTTCTGCTACGACAAGCTCGTCGGCGCGGGGCAGGCCGTCACGACGTGGTGCGGCATCGTTTCAACGAGGAAGTGGTACGTGCCGTCGAACGATTTCTCGTGCATGATCTCGCCGGCGATGTTCGATGACGTGTTCCTTCCCGGGATCATCGGGGAGTGCGGCCACCTCGAGGCTTCGATCTACCACCTCGACGGTCCCGGCGCCTTGCCGCATCTCGACAGCCTGCTTCAGATCGAGGTGCTCGACGCGATTCAGTGGGTGCCGGGCACCGGCAACGGTCGGGCGTCGGACTGGCTTGGCGTGTACAAGAAGTGCCAGTCGGCGGGCAAGGGGCTGCAGGTCACCCTCGATCCGGACGAGGTGGATTTGTTCATGGAGAACCTCCGGCCTGAAGGCGTGTGGATCGCGTTGAACGGTGTGGCGGATCGCGAGGATGCCGAGGCCATCATCAGGAAGCTGTCGAAGTGGCGCTAGCCCGGGCCTTCCTGCGAGCGTGTTCACACGCGGCACGTCGAGTGCGGCAAGCGAGGGGCCCGCAGAGGCCGGCGCACGACCGGCTGGCGGACGACATCCGCCATTCGGGGCGGAGAGGATTCACGTTGCGCACCCGCCCGGATAGTATATGGTGGCATGGTGGCACACGTTCTACGGGGTGGGAGGGAAGACGTTTGTCGAACCCAACGCGATTGACGTGAACGTCAAGAGGAGCGGTTGCGATGATTCGCAGAAAGGAGTTTGTGGAGGCCCAGCAGCGAGCTTTGCAGGTCCTTGGCAAGGCCGGCATTGTGCTTACCCCGGAGGAACAATCCGCAATAGAAGTTGCCGACTTCGGCCTGGGGGACCTGAAGCACGTTGGCTTAGAGCTCGTCACGTACGTGAACACCGACCGATCCTGCGCCAAGGAGCTCGTCCTGTTTCCGGGCCAGACCTGTCCTGAGCATCGGCATCCACCGGTTGCAGGGGAGCCGGGCAAAGAGGAAACATTCCGATGTCGTTGGGGCACGGTGTATCTCTATGTTCCGGGTGAGAAGACCTCGCCTGCACACGGGACCCCGCCGCCGGGGCGAGAAGAGCATTACACCGTCCGGCACGAGATTGTGTTGACGCCCGGCAAGCAGTATACGTTGGAGCCGAATACGCTGCACTGGTTCCAGGGCGGCGATGAGGGCGCGGTGGTTTCGGAGTTCTCGACGAAAAGCCGGGATGAAACGGACGTGTTTACCGATCCGGATATTGAACGGATGACACAGATCGTGGATTAGGCGAGAGCGCGCCGCTGTGCAGGTTTGTCGCCGGAACGTGCTTGGTGGTACGGTCCGTGCGAGGGGAGAGCGGGTACGCGCGTCTGGTGGGGGACCGTCAAGGAGATACAAAGGAGTCCTGTGATGCGACGTGAAGCGACCGTCCTGCTCGTGATCCTGCTCGTCGTGTTTGTGACACCTGTGTGTGTGTTCGGGCAGGACCTGATAATCAGGCCCCAGCCTCAGATCGTGCAGCCCTCGGCGGGCGAGTTCACCGTCACGGCTGAGACGAGGATCGTCATCCCTGCAGGCTGGCCTGCTTATATACAGGTTTCCGCGGAGGAGCTCGCCCGGGCCATCGGTGTGGGCGGTGGGCCAAAGCCCGATGTCGTGGAGACCGAGCGGCCCGACGTAAGGAAGGGCGACATCATCATTGCGCCTTACGAGTGGCTGCAGCGCCAACTCGTGTTCATTGAGCCGATGCCGCAGGGGATCGTTCGTCCTGCGCCCGCCGAAGGATACAACCTGCGGATACTGCCGGAGTACGTGCTGCTTGGCGGGAATTCCGAGCGTGGCTGCTTCATGGGGCTCCAGACCCTTATTCAGATTGCGCGGCAGACCGCGGCACGCGACGGAGGCGCTCTCATGCCCGGCCTTCTCGTCGCTGACTGGCCCGATCACGAGTGGCGGACGCTTCAACATCCTTTCGGCGTGTACGGGAGCGCGGGCGACCGAGGCGAACACAGATACAGGGTGATTACGAGCGTTGACCTGCTCGAGCGCTCGATCCGGCTTGCCGCGTACACGAAGCTGTCCGGTCTGCGCGTCGAGGTCGGGACGGGTATGACGTATGAGCGGCATCCCGAGATTTTCGTCGAGGGCTTCAGGACAAATAGACGAGAGGACGTGCAGGCCGCCGTTGACCTGGCGAAATCGCTCGGCCTGTATCTCGTGCCTTTCCAGAACGCCTCGGCGGCACACGATATATGGATCGGTCCGTATGCATATGCGGCGCTCAATTCCGATATCTACATGGAAGCGTTGCTGGACATACTCGACGAGACGGTGGAGGTTTTCAGGCCGGCGCATCTTCACGTTGGAATGGATGAGGACGTGGCCCAGGACTTCGACGGCACTCCGCTGCGCGATGTTGACACGCACAAGAAAGTGATCCTCGACTGCTATGAGTTCCTGAGGCGGCGGGGCGTTGCGACGATGGTCTGGCACGACGGCGTGCGCCTGCTCCAAGAGGGGGAGAAGGACCTGCCGCGCGATATTATTGTGTTGCCGTGGTATTACGGGGGCATGGACTTCACGCATGCGCGCTATTACACCGACAAGGGTTTCCGTATCCTGTGTTCCCCGTGGTCGCAGTGGCACGTCGAGAATGACCAGTTCTACTCGATCTGCGCCTCGACGATCAGGAGCGAGAAGCTTCTCGGGATGTCGGGGACGATCTGGTATCCGATCGGCCCCGACGGCGAGCACGACTACCGCCGGTGCCTCGTCAAAGCGGCAATGGCGTTCTGGTCGCCGCTCAAGGCGGGGGATTTCCCGAACGACAAGGACTATTATGCGCCTCGATATGAGGGTCTCGCCCTCGACGCCTTTCGGCACGTAAAGCCGGTCGCTATCCCTCACGACGAGCTGACGGTCCTGGTTCAACGTGTGACGGGCGCCGGCGAAGACCATTTCGCGTGCGAGGCGGCGAGAGAGCGCCTGGTCAGAGCGGGCACGACGGTTGTACCCCAACTGCTTGAGGAAATCGCGAGAAGCCCCGACGAGATTTCTCCGTGGGCTGAGGGAACTTTAGGAAGAATAGCCCGCGAGCCGTTGGGCGACCGATCCATCATGGTCAAGGCGCTTGAGGAGGCGACTGGAGGCAGTGGACGGGTCAGAGCGCTTGCGCTGGAGTTGCTCGGTGTCTTCGACGACGCGGAGTTTCTCGCCGGGCAGGACGCAGATGATCCGGCCGTATGTCTGGCCATGGGCGTCAGTGGGAACGAGCGGTTTCTGCCGGCCTTGCTGAACGTTGCCTCGGCGGACGGTCCAGCGCAGATGAATGCGTTACTGGCGATCGGGCGATTGAAAGGTACAAAGGAGCTTCTGTCGCTGCGGGGTTCGTGGCCGGATTTTCGCGAAGAGGCTCGGGAAGCGTACGCGAAAGCGCTGGCGGCGCAGGCTTCGGAGGCGGCCATACCCGTGCTCGGCACGCTCATCGAGGACGAGAGCTGGCGAGTGCGGTTCCGGGCGGCGATCGGTCTGGGCGCGACTCGTTCCGCGACCGCCGGGCCGTATATCCTCAAGCTTCTCGACGACACGCGGCCGGAGGTTTTCAAGGTCGGCCTGTTCTGGTGCACGGACACGTTCATCCTCAAGCCGGAGGAATACTTCCCGAAGCTCGTGTCCCGGCTGAAGCTCGACGAGAACAAGGAGATTGTGAGACCCATTCTTCACGCGCTCACGCTGATGTGGGAGCCCGGCCTTGGGCGGTGGTTGAGCAAGGGCGAGGACCCTGCGAAGCGGCTGGACTATGCGAAGCTCTCGGTCTGGAAGGACAGGTCTTTGATTGCTGCGCTCAACACGATGGTCAAGTACGATGACGCACGGCTGGCAATCGACGCGATCATCGTGCTGATGCGCATGGGCCGGGCGCCGAGCACTCAAACCGCCGTTGACGCGATCCGGCGGTTCGATGTCGAAGACATCCGGTGGTTCTGCATCCGGATACGAAACCAGCGACTCGCCCAGGCGGCGCCTATAATGAAAGAGCTTTGGGATGTTGAGGATAACTTAGTGCATACTTTCATTCTGCAATACTGTTCGGCGGTAAGGTCTCCGGAGACGTTTGATATCGCGTACGAGGCCTATACGAAGCTGCCGAAGGGCAATCCCTATCGGATGAGAGCAGTCGGAACGATGGCGGCGCATCTTCAGAAGCTCGACGAGCGAGCGAAAATCGCGATACCTCTGATGCTCGAATACTACGACAAGGGGGGCTTCGAGCCCCGCGCGAACTTTGAGGCGGCGCTGGCGCGCGTGTCCGGCCGTGAGCCCAAGGTGACGCCGGCCGACGAGGCGGCCGACATCGAGAAGAGGCTCGCGGAGTGGAAGGAGTGGTGGACGGAGGCCAGTGGGGACCGCCATTGAATGGAATGTCCATTAGGCGCGGGATCTCGTCCAGAGATCAGCGGCAAGGATGGTTTTGAAAACGCGCAGGGGGATTTGTGATCGTGGCTGACTTCCCGAGGACAGTGGTCGGTGGTGTCTCGTTGTCTCGACTTATCGTGGGGAGCAACTGGTTTCTTAGTTACTCACACACGAGCGCTGCCAAGGACCGTTTTATTCAGCAGTACCAGACGCGGGAAAACGTCGTAGAGATTCTTAGCGTCTTCATGAACGCCGGCATAGACACGGTCATGGGGCCGCCGGAGGCGTTGCTGTGCGAGGCGGTCGCCGAGGTTCAGGACCGAATTGGCCGGGAGGTCAAACTGATCCTGACGCCCCAGTTCAACGTGCTGCCCGGGGGGCCCGGCGACGATGAACCTGAGCGCGTGTTCGACAGGTGCAAGGAGCTCGGCGCGGTTTTCTGCATGCCTCACCAATGCGTCACGGATCGCCTTGTGGACCGGCTCCAGAACGTCATTCGCGACATTGGCCGGTACACAACGATGATCCGGGAACGCGGCATGATCCCGGGCCTCTCCACGCACATGCCGGAGACGGTGGTCATTGCCGACAACACTGGGGCAGACGTGGAAACGTACATCCAAATGTACAATGCCATCGGCTTCCTGATGCAGGTCGAGGTGGATTGGGCGATGCGCGTGATCAGGGATGCCAAGAAGCCCGTGATGACGATCAAACCCCTGGCCGCCGGGAGGCTGATTCCGCCGGTCGGCTTGGCCTTTGTGTGGAATACGATCCGTGATCAGGACATGGTTACGGTTGGGACGACGACGCCCGACGAGGCCAGGGAAGTCATCGAGCTTTCTTGGGATTTCCTCAATCGCCGAGTTCCAGTCCACGAGCTGCAGACGACGAGGAGCAAGAGATCCCTGCGAAGGGGGTCAAGCTGATCGTGAAAAAAACCCTTGTCTCGCGATCGACCGCGAGTCGCGGCAGCGCGTTTCAGACCGAGTTCGCGCCGCTCGCGTGTCCCCTCTTTGGGTGTGCGGCCTTCAGGTTCGTCTGACGCATTCGTTCGACGAGGAGGGGATACGGTTCGCCGGTTTCCTGGAGAATGCCGGCGTTGTAATCCTCGATGTCGAACGCATCGACCCATTGGAACCAGTGAGCGCCAACGAGGTACGGGAGGCTCGCCCACTGGGCGATGCAGTTTGCGTAGCCCTCCGCCCGTTCGCGGAACGTGTTGACCGTGTAGCCCCAGCCCCACGCGATGTGGCCGCTTTCGCGCGCCGAGAGGTTCCACTCGGCGACGAGCACGGGCGTGCCGGTGAGCTGCGCGATCTTTTCGATGCGCCAGAGATCTTCATCGGCGAGGAACGGTCCCTTCATCGGATAGCAGTTGGCCGCCACCAGATCGTATTGACCAAACAAGTCCAGCGGTTCCCAGTCCATGTACAGGAACGTGAGCGCAAAGCGGTTGCCGATGATGAGGTGGTTCGGATCGAATTCCCGGACCACCTCGATCGTGTGATCCACGTATGTCTTGACGAGATGCCGCTCGAACTCCACGAGATCCAGATGGGCTTGCTTCGTGCGGAACGCCGGAAACTCGACGATGCGCCGCAGTTCCCTTTCGAGTTCTGCAAAGTCCGCGAGCCGGCATCCCCACGCGCGGTTCAACGCGTCAAGGGAGGCGTCGTATCGCTCTTGCAGCCACGCAAGGACTTCTTTCAGGCACGCCTCGGACCAGAAATACTTGAACAAGTTGCGGTCGCCGGACGCCACGATCTCATTGTCCACGAAGTACCCGATCAGCGACCGGTCGTCGCGGAACCTGGGGACGATGTCCTTTGCCATTGCCCTCATGCGATCACGCAGTTCCGGGTTGAAGGGGTCGGGGAAACGCGTCGCCGGATCGGCCGGCAACCGGCCTCCAGCGTCTTTGAGAAAAAGATGCTCGGCGCCTTGTTGCAGGAGCCTGTGACAGAAATTCAGAGAGACGTAGAAGAACTTGCCTCGCCGCTTCGCCTCGTCCTGCGTCTCCGGCCCGCAGCCGGCGCCCACGGAGCTGAACCCCCAGTCCTCCAGCCGGTCCCATGTCATTTTCGCCCATGCATCCGGATCCGGATAATCTGCGAGCACTCGCTCGGTGTAGCGGCGGTTCATCTTCCCCGCGTGAGAATCAGGATAGGGATATGCCACGATATTGACGCTTCGGTCCCAGAACGCGTTGCCGTCGGCGTCCACAAGCCACCACGCCCCTTCGAGACGTTCCAGATGGACGTAGCCGGTGGCCTTGCCTTTCAGGGCGCGACCCGGCTCGATGGCCGGTATGGCCGGCTGTGGTACCTGCTCACGCATCGCATCACTCATTGACTTGCCTCCGCAAACCGAGTTTCCGTTCTCCGCCGCTGGATTCTCTCCAGGGGTTCGCGACGTCGGGCAACTCTGCCACATCCTGGGTCGTTGTACAACACCGGCCCCGGGCGGTCTCGTGACGTTCGGGCGTTCGAGGAGCGGCAGGCAACGGGGTGATCTGCGACCCGGACCCGCCCGTCATGTGCGGCAACGGTGCGGGTGGCGAACACGTGTCTTGGGCGCAGGGCGGTTCCTGCTGGGTGGGGCCAAGGTTGCCCTTGCAGAATTACGGGAAAAGTCTAAAATTGGTATGTTCAGGCCAAGGGGCGACTGCTTTGCTGTAGCGAAGGCATTCACGATGCGTCTCTTGGTTCTTCGAGAATGAGAGAAAGGAGCGGCAGAATGAAACACGGACATCGTGCGCTTGCCCTGCTCGCGTCGGCTCTTTGCGTCGCAGCAGGATGTTCGGGGGGCCGCACAGCGACCAGCCCGGAGTCGGGGCCTTTCACGCTGGAAGTGCTTGCCACAACGATGACCCAGATCGTCGTGCAGTGGCACAATGAGCCGGAGAGCACATCGTCGTTCGAGCTTGAACGGGCAACAGACGCCGCGTTTGCCGAGGATCTCAAAACGTATTCGATTGACAAGGATACGTTCATCTTCTCCGATACCGACCGCGAGCCCGTCTCCAAGAGGAGGTTTACGGCAGATCGGTTCGGATCCATTTTGGATCCCGGTACGGCATATTACTACCGTGTAAGAGCCGACCTTGAGGAGGGCGAGCCGGAATACTCGAACACGGTGAGCGCGAAGGTCAGTGAACCCGTCCGAGGCAAAGAGGGCGACCTGTGGGCAGACGTCGTGCTCGGCAAACCCGACTTTGGCTCGAACGCCAGCTACGCGCCCTCGAGAGACGCGGTCAGTCACCCTGGCGGCGTGCTGATTGACAAGACGGTAACACCGAACCGGATGTACATTGCCGACTGCAACAACAACAGAGTTCTTGGTTTCAAGAGCACGTCGGCAAAAGGCGGGGCGGACATCGTGCTGGGTCAGCCCGATTTCGTCTCGTCCGGTGGCAATGGTGATTCGTGCGGCCAGCTCTTCCCGTACCGGGGGAAGGCCTCGGCCGGTTCACTCTGCCTGACGCGCCCGGACCAGATAAGCATTGGCGAGACGGTCGTACGGTCGAACATGACGGTTGATGAGAAGGGGAACCTCTATGTCCCCGACGTCTTCAACAACCGGGTGCTCAAGTACAACGACCCGTTTGGCACCGATACAATTGCTGACGAGGTGTGGGGGCAGGCCGATTTCACCGGGAACGAGCCGAACAGGGGGAACGCAACCGCCGGAAGCGATAGTCTCAACCTGAGCGCCGACCGGGCCGGGGTCGCGCTTGATCCGGCAGGCAACCTGTGGGTGGCTGACAGCAGGAATAACCGCGTATTGCGTTTCCCAAAGAACGCCGAGACGGGAGTTATTGCCAAGGAGGCGGACATCGTTCTGGGCCAGCCCGACTTCACCACGACCGGCGAATGGGGCTTTAAGCGCACGCTGTCTCAGATGTGGTACCCGGTCGACGTGGAATTCGACTCGAAGGGAAACCTGTACGTCTGCGACGGGATAAGCAACAACTTCGCTGGCCGCATCCTCGTTTTCGAGCCGCCGCTGCGGAGCGGGATGCCTGCGACACGGAAGATGCCCATGCCGAGCGGGGACATCGGTCTTCCTGCGGAGCGACGGCAGGCCGTGACCATCGGCAGTATCGTCCGGGACATCAAGCCGGACCACATGTGGTTTGAGAAGGGCACGTTTACGTCCGAGCTCATTGATCTGAGGGACGGCACGAGCGTCACCGCGGTCGTGTGCGATCAAAGCTCGGGCATTGATGTCGATTCGGACGGCAATCTCTACACCGTTCACAAATGGGCGGGTGTGTACCGTTACCCGGCGTCAAGCTGGTCTCTCCCGTGGCCCGAACGGAGGAAGCTGGTTGAGGAAGTGCTGGTCAAAACGAATTCCCCGACGGCCGGCAGCACGGGAGGCATTCTGGGTGTCACGACCTTCAAGGACCAGCTTCTCATTGCATCGAACGCCCGCATCCTCATCTGGAACACGTTCGACGTGAACACGCTCAAGAACGGCCAACCGGCCGACGACGTGTATGGCGAGCAGGATTTCACGTCGATGACCTGGTCCCGCTACCTGTCGTCGCCTCAGGAGGACAAGAGCGGGCGGCTCTGGCTTTCGCTCAGGGCACATGGCCACACGCTGCAGGCCTTCGAGTATCCGTTGACCCGCCATTCAGAGCCGATCAAGGCGATCCCTCTTGTTGCGAATAAGGAAGATCTGCTGCCCGTCAAGGGTGGGGGCTTCATGCAGGCTGTCTGGGCTGACTTCCTCGATTTTGCCGTCGTCGGCACGGGCGACAAGATCTGGGTGGCGGACCGAAGCGCGAGCCGGGTTTTCAGGATAAACAATGTAGACGGGCTTGAGGATCCGACAAGCGGGCCGTATGTGGACATCGTGCTCGGTCAGAACAATCTGACGGAGCAGAAACCACACCGGGGCAAGGAGCGCTGCGGGCCTCAGACACTGGCCTGGGCGTACAACGTTGACATCTCGCCCAAAGGCGAACTGCTCATTGCCGACAACGGCGGCGAGTGCGGCACCGACCAGCGCATACTCATCTACGAGGCAAAGCGGTTCCCGAACAAGCCGGACACGTGCCTTTTTGCCGACGACATCGGCGATCCGGACCGGGTCATCGGCACTGGCGGAAGACTCGATATCGGCGGATCTCAAAGTGAAGACCCTGTTTGTTCTCCGTTCGAGGTCGGAATCAGTCCTAAGGGGACCGTTGTCGCAGGGATGAACGGTTACTCGGCCCAGCGTTTCCCCCTTGTCTATCTGTACCCGTCAAGAACCACGCAGCCGCAGATGGCGCTTGGGGATATGACCGGATATCCCACCACGTGTTTTATTGATAAGAACGGCAATGTGTACGTCGGGGACTGGAACTGGTCCAGAGTGCTTATCTACAAGAAGCCATTTGAGAGAATACGCTATTAGACGTCTGGGTACGCAAGGGGAAGGCTGTATCCGTTGTAGAATGCCCTGCGGAAGGCTATGTTGATGAGACCCCCGGCAACGTGCCGGCATTGTGAAGGCTTTCCCTGCATGATGGAGAATGCGAACGCGCTTTAGCAGCAGATCGGGTGAACTGGTTTGAATGTGTGGTTGTGGAAGGAGTCCGGGGAATGTCCACTCAAGAGGCCGCCGGGCCGCTGGCGCCTCAGCGGCTGCGCTGTGAGTACCTGAGCAACCCGCTCGGCCTCGATGAGCGTTGGCCGCGCCTGTCGTGGTGGGTGAACGATGCGCGGCGGGGGGCCGTTCAGTCGGCGTATCGCGTGTTGGTCGCTTCGAGTGCCGCGGTGCTCGACGATGACGACGCCGACGTGTGGGACTCCGGCAAGGTTACGAGCGACCGGTGCATCCATGTCGCGTACGAAGGTCCGGCGCTCGAGTCGCGGCAGCGGTGCTTCTGGAAAGTCTGCACGTGGGACGGTGAGGACCGTCGTTCACCGTGGAGTGACGTGCAGTGGTGGGAGATGGGGCTGCTCGACGAGAAGGAATGGGCCGGGTCCTGGATCGGCCTGGCGCGCGCGGAGAGCGACGACAGCCAGCCGTGCCCGTTCCTGCGCCGGTCGTTTCGGATCGAGGGGCCCATCGTACGGGCCCGCGCGTACGTGACGGCGCGGGGGCTGTATGAGTTGTACGTGAACGGGCAGCGCGTGGGCTCGGACTCTTTCACGCCGGGCTGGACCGATTACGACAGGCGCATTCCGTACCAGGCGTACGACGTGACCGATCTGCTGCGCGAGGGCGAGAACGTCGTCGGTGCGATTCTCGGCGACGGCTGGTACTGCGGCTACCTTGCGTGGGGCAAAGGGGGCCGCCAGGTCTGGGGCACGCAGCCGTCGCTGCTGATGCAGCTCGCGCTTGACACGCGCGACGGCGCCACGCAGATCGTCGCCACCGACGAGGAGTGGCGCGCCTCGAGCGGTCCGGTTCTCAAGTCGGACATCTACAACGGCGAGACGTACGATGCGCGGCTCGAGATGCCCGGCTGGGCCGGGCCGGGTTTCGACGACAGCGGCTGGGACACGCCCCGCGTGTTTGAGCCGACGGGGGCCGCGCTCGTCGCCAAGCGCTCGGAGGCCGTCCAGGTCATCGACGAGATCAAGCCAGTCAAGATGACCGAGCCGGTCGCGGGCGCCTCCATCTTCAACATGGGGCAGAACATGGTCGGCCGCGTGCGGCTCAAGGTTGAAGGCCCGGCGGGCACGCGGATCACGATGCGGCACGCCGAGATGCTCAATCCCGACGGGACGCTCTATACGGCCAACTTGCCGCGCGCCAAGGCGACCGACGAGTACGTGCTCAAGGGCGACGGGCCGGAGGTCTATGAGCCGCGCTTCACGTTCCACGGTTTTCAGTACGTGGAGCTGACCGGCTGTCCGCGCACGCCCGACCTCGGCACGGTGACGGGGGTCGTGCTGCATTCGAACACGCCGCCGACGGGTGAGTTCGAGTGCTCGGACCCGCTCGTGAACCAGCTCCAGCACAACATCGTCTGGGGTCAGAAGGGCAACTTCCTCGAGGTGCCGACCGACTGCCCGCAGCGCGGCGAGCGGCTCGGGTGGATGGGGGACGCGCAGGCGTTTGTCCGGACGGCGTGCTTCAATATGAACGTCGCCGCCTTTTTCACCAAGTGGCTGGACGACGTCGAGGACGGCCAGGCCGAAGACGGCGCGTTCCCCGACGTGGCGCCGAACGTGCTGCCGGGCAAGGGGGTGGCCGGCTGGGCGGATGCGGGCGTCATCTGCCCGTGGACGATCTACCTGTGCTACGGCGACACGCGTATTTTGGGGCGGCATTACGACTCGATGGCGCGGTGGATCGAGTACATGCGCGCGACCAGCAACAGCCTCACCCGGCCGGACTTCGGCTACGGCGACTGGCTTGCGCCCGGTTTGGTGAGCGCGGGAGATGCGCCCACACCGAAGGACCTGATCGGCACGGCTTACTTCGCCTACTGCGCGGGGCTGATGTCGAGCATTGCGCGGATACTGGGCAAGACGGAGGATGCCGAGGGGTTCGCGTCGCTCTCGGAGGACGTCAAGGGCGCGTTCAACCGCGAATTTGTCACACCCGCGGGCCGGGTAGTGGGTCACACGCAGACGGGTTACGTGCTGGCCCTTGCGTTCGACCTGTTGCCCGACGAGAAGCGGCCGGTCGCCGTGCGCCATCTCGTGAGCGACATCGAGCGGCGGGAGTGGCACATTGCCACGGGCTTCATCGGCGGCATCCTGCTGGCGCCGACGTTGAGCCGCTTCGGCCGCACGGACGTTGCCTACAAGCTGCTCACCCAGGAGACGTATCCGTCGTGGCTGTATCCGGTCAAGCACGGCGCGACGACGATCTGGGAGCGGTGGGACGGCTGGACCGAGGAGCGCGGTTTCCAGGACCCGGGCATGAATTCCTTTAACCACTACGCCTACGGCGCCGTGGGCCAGTGGCTGTACGCGACCGTGGCGGGCATTGACCTCGACCCGGATGAGCCGGGCTACAAGCACATCGTGATCCGGCCTGAGCCGGGGGGAGGGTTGACCCATGCGCGGGGCGAGCTTCTGACAATGTATGGTCGCGTCGCCAGCGCATGGAAACTCGAAGAGGGTCAATTTGTGCTCGACGTGGCGGTGCCCGCCAATGCGCGTGCTACCGTGATTCTCCCGACGTCGGATTCCGGCAACGTCACTGAGAGTGGGAGGCCGCTCGAAGAGGCCGAGGGCGTTTCCGGCGCACGAGTCGAAGACGGTAGCGTGTGTTGCCACATCGGCTCGGGCGAGTACGCGTTCGTCGTTCGTCAGTGAGCAGCGGGCAGGGGAAGCAGGCGCGGACCTGCCAATGACGTCTCGCGGGCCTCGACCCGCTTGACTCTGGAAGGCCGCGCGGGCTACTCTTGATTGTTGAAGGGGCCGTGGGCCAGGATCCTCGCCCTAAGCCGGGGGATTGACACGGTCACTCTTGCTGAAGAAGCAGACTGCGCCAACACGTATCGCGTAAGCCGCAACGGGGCCGACGCAAAAGGAGGAATCATGAGACGGTTCGTTGTCTATCTGAGGGGCCACACGCTTGTGGCATTCACAATCGCTTTTGTCGCCCTATGGCTGATCGGCGACGCTACCGCCGCAGAAGGCGAAGGGGCCAAGAGGCCTGAGGCGGCGAAGGCGCCTGAAACGCCCTTCGTCGTGCCGGTCGTGGTTGTGAAGTTCTTCCCGGTCAAGGGGGACAGGATTGATGCCGAGGCGACCGGCGGATACAACCAGGTCCTCGCGGCCGTGCGTGAATGGACGGACAAGATCACTGAGACGACCATCTACGCGATGGAGGAAGGCTCGAGGTACCACGGTTACAAGGACGAGAAGGCTGAGCCGAGCCTCGATTACGAAGTGCTGGCGATCTACGAGTTCCGCGAGCCGACGCCGAGGACGTTCAAGGGCAAGCAGCCGATGCCGGACTACAACGAGATCATGCGGAAGATTGACGGCAAGAGCTGGGTCGAGGAAAAGGGCGTCAAGGAAGTCTGGATCTTCAGCTACCACAGCAAGGTGATGGGCTTGTGGGAGTCCAACATGTCGAGCCCGTGGGGCGACATCAGCAATAGCGACCGCGACGACAAGGACCTGCCCGTGTACACAACCACGTATACCGTGTACACATACAATTACGGGCGCGGGCCGTCGGAGGCGATGGAGAACCATATCCACCAGATCGAGCACGTGATCAATTACGTGGACGGCAGAGACCGGACGGACCCGGACGAGTGGGAGAAGTTGCTGTTCTGGGGCAAGTTCGTCGGCAGTGACCGGTCGCACAAGATGATTCCGACGAAGGACGGATTCTATCGCTGCGGCTGGGCACACTATCCGCCCAACGGGGAAAGCGACTACGACTGGCGCAACAAGCGGACGGTGATGTCGGACATCGAGGACTGGAAGCCCGACGGCAGCGGTGAGAAGAAGGCCATTACGTCCTCCATCTGGGACGGCGACAGCTACAAGTGGTTCATCTACTGGATGCAGAGCATTCCCGGCAAGGACAACGGCCTCACCTACAACGGCAAGCCGCTCACGAACTGGTGGACGATCGTTGGCGACTTCGACTACGTGATGAAAAACAAGATGATCCTCGTGGAGGAATAGCCTCCGGAGGACCGGCCTTTGGGGGATCAAAACCGAATTTCCCCGAACTGTACCTCGGATTTCATCTCCGCGTGGCCGAGACGGGGTAGGGGGCGGAGGGGTGTGATCTGCCTTCTTGATCTCCCCTCCGGGTGTCACCTCGCGCGCCTCGCCGCCGTGCGGACGACCCCCGCTTCTTGGTATGGGCAAAGGTTACCACAGTTGACGGGCGCGGTCGAGTGCGCCAGGTTGGGGGTGGTCCTTTGGGGACAACCCGTTGACAGGGGCGCGAGATTGGTGTAGGGGTTGCGCGGCGATACGAGAGCCCTGGGGCGAGGGATGGAGTGACGCTGCGAGTCGTCTTTTTCACGAGCGGTTCCGGGGTAGCGGCTCCGAGGGGCGCCGGTTTCGGCGGGACTTTTTCGTAAGGGGAAGGCAGGCAGTGTTGACGTGCGGGCGGGATCGCGGTAGAAGCAAGCACCGTAGTCCGTCCTAGCAGAAGAATGGGCCGCCGATGAGGCGTCGGCGCGGCCAGCAGTCGAGGGAGCACATGAGCGGCACGAACAAGGCAGCGATCAAGGCGATCTGTAAACGCTACGGCAACGAGCGGACGCGCATGATGGACATCGTGTGCGCGGTGCAGGAGGAGGCCGGCTGTATTTCGAGCGCGGCGATGGACGTGATCGCGCACGAGGTCGGCACGCACCGGGTGGAGGTCGAGGGCGTGGTGTCGTTCTATGCGTTTCTCTCGGCCACGCCGCACGGCAAGGTGGTGATCCGCTTATGCGGCGACGTCATTGACGGGATGGCCGGCGGCGAGCGGGTGGCGCAGGTGTTTGCGGATGAGCTGGGGATCGAGTTCGGGCAGACAACGCCCGCCGGGGCGGCGGGTTCGCCCGACGGGAAGATCACGCTTGAGCGTACGGCGTGCATGGGCATGTGCGACCAGGCGCCCGCGGCGCTGATCAACGGGGTGGTGGTGACGCATCTGTCGAGCGATTCCGCGCGCGAGATCGTGCGGAACCTGCGGCAGTATCTGGCGCCGCACCGGCTGGTGCACAACCTTGGGGACGGCAACAACGCGCACCCGCTGGTGCAGGCGATGGTGGCGAACAATATCCGCAAGACGGGTCCGGTGATCTTCGCGGAGTTGAAGCGGGGCGAGGCGCTTGGCAAGGCGCTGGCGATGACGCCGGCGGAGGTGATCCGCGACATCAAGACGGCGCGGCTGCGCGGGCGCGGCGGCGCGGGCTTCCCGACGGGCTTGAAGTGGGAGTTCACCCGGCGGGCGGCGGGCACGGAGCGCACCATCATCTGCAATGCCGACGAGGGCGAGCCGGGCACGTTCAAGGACCGGGTGATCCTGACCGAGCGCCCGGACCTGATGCTGGAGGGAATGGCCATCGCGGCCTATGCGGTGGGTGCCGAGACGGGCATCCTGTATCTTCGCGGCGAGTACGCCTACCTGCGGCCGTTCCTGGAGGACAGGCTCGACGAGTGGCGCGACAAGGGCCTGCTCGGCAAGAACGTGTGCTGCCATGAAGGGTTCAACTTCGACGTCCGCATCCAGATCGGGGCGGGGGCCTACATCTGCGGCGAGGAGACGGCGCTGATCAGCTCGTGTGAGGGGCTGCGGGGCGATCCGAAGAACCGGCCGCCGTTCCCGGCGCAGCAGGGGTACCTGGGGCTGCCGACGGTGGTGAACAACGTCGAGACCTTCTGCTGTGTCGCACGCATTCTCGAGAAGGGGGCGGGCTGGTTCGCGCAGCTCGGCTCCAAGACGAGCCCGGGCACGAAGCTGCTGAGCATTTCGGGTGATTGCAGGAGCCCGGGCGTCTATGAGCTGCCCTTCGGCATTACGCTCGAGGAGGTGCTGAAGCTCGCGGGGGCCGAAGGTGCCGCGGCGGTGCAGGTCGGTGGCCCGAGCGGCCAGATGGTGGGACCGGCGGACTTCGGGCGGACGATCTGCTACGACGATCTGGCGACGGGCGGCTCGGTGATGGTGTTCGGGCCGGAGCGTGACGTGCTCGAAGTGGCGAGCCGGTTCATGGACTTTTTCATCGAGGAGAGTTGCGGCTACTGCACGCCGTGCCGGGTGGGCAACGTGTTGTTGAAGGAGCGTCTGGACATCATCCGTGCGGGCCGGGGGGAGCCGTCGGACCTCGAGTACCTGCAGCGGCTTGGAGAAATCGTCAAGGCCGCGAGCCGCTGCGGTCTGGGTCAGACGTCGCCGAACCCCGTGCTGACCACGTTGAAGAACTTCCGTCCGGCGTACGAGGCGCTGGTGAAGGAAGAGACAGAGGGCTTGCAGCCGTCGTTCGACCTGGACGAGGCGCTGAGTGAGGCCCGGGTGATCGCCGGGCGCGATTCAGTCCATTTCGAGGAATAGGGAGCGAGATGAGCGAGACGATTACATTCACGATTGACGGCGTCGAGGTCCAGGGCCGGCCGGGGCAGACGATTATCCAGGCCGCCGACGAGGCGGGCGTGTACATCCCCCGGCTCTGCTATCAGAAGGACCTCGTCCCGTACGGGGCGTGCCGGGTGTGCACGGTGCTGGTGAACGGTCGGCCGCAGGCCGCGTGCACGCAGCCGATTGCCGCGGACATGGTCGTCGAGAACGACAGCGAGCGGCTGCTCGCGTACCGGCGCGGCATCATCGAGATGCTGTTCGTCGAGGGGAACCATTTCTGCATGTTCTGCGAGAAGAGCGGCGAGTGCGAGCTGCAGGCGCTGGCGTACCGGTTCGGGATCACGGCGCCGAAGTACCCGTACCTGTTTCCCCGGCGGGAGGTGGACGCCTCGCACCCGGACATCTTCATAGACCACAACCGGTGCATTCTGTGTGCCCGGTGCGTGCGGGCGTCGCGCGATCTTGACGGCAAGCACGTGTTCGGGTTTGTGGGTCGTGGCCCGGAGAAGAAGATCGCGGTCAACGCGGAGGCGGACCTGGCGGGCACGAACGCCGACGCCGCCGACCGGGCGATGGAGATCTGCCCGGTCGGGGCGCTGATGCGCAAGCGGGTCGGTTACGCCGTGCCGATCGGGCAACGGACGTATGACCATGAGCCGATCGGATCGGATATCGAGGCAAAGCGCGCGAGCGCGGACACGTGAGGAAGGCGACGATGGCGAAACCGAAGATAGCCACCACGGCGCTGGCCAGTTGTTTTGGCTGCCACATGTCGTTGTTGGACATTGACGAGCGGATCCTCGAGCTGGTCGAGCTGATCGAGTTCGACAAGTCACCGATCAATGATATCAAACAGTTCACGGGGCGCTGCGCGATTGGGTTGATCGAGGGCGGCTGCGCGAACGAGGAGAACGTGGCCGTGCTGCGGGCGTTCCGCCGGCACTGCGACATCCTGATTGCGGTAGGCGAGTGCGCAATCATGGGCGACATCCCGGCGATGCGCAACCTGGTTCCGCTCAAGGAGTGCCTGGAGGAGGCGTACCTGAACGGGCCGTCTGTCCACAATCCGGACGGCCGGATTCCGAACGATCCGGAGCTGCCGTTGCTTCTCAACAAGGTGCGCCCGTGTCAGGAGGTGGTCAAGATTGACTACTCGCTGCCGGGGTGCCCGCCGTCGGCGGACACGATCTGGCAGGCGCTTATAGCATTGCTCAATAACAAGCCGGTCGATCTCCCGTACGAGCTGATCAAATACGACTGAGCATAGTTGGAGGAGAGAGTGGTAGCACCGAAGGGCCTTAAACGGATCGCGATCGATCCGGTCACCCGCGTCGAGGGACACGGGAAGGTTTCGATATTGCTCGACAAAAAGAACAGGGTGAAGCAGGCGCGGCTGCACATTGTGGAGTTCCGCGGTTTCGAGCGTTTTATTCAGGGGC
The DNA here is from genome assembly GCA_964550015.1 of uncultured Verrucomicrobiota bacterium. GTDB lineage: Bacteria > Auribacterota > JABMQX01 > JAFGEW01 > JAFGEW01 > CAZJXV01. The sequence goes on along the minus strand of CAZJXV010000022.1, from coordinate 7,473 downwards.
GGTTGTTCTGGGAAGTGCCGGTGATCGTGCAGCGGCTGTGCGGCATCTGCCCGGTGAGCCACCACCTGGCGGGCGCGAAGGCGATGGACGTGATCGTGGGCGCCAACGAGCTCACGCCGACCGCGGAGAAGGTACGTCGGTTGATGCACTACGGTCAGATCCTGGAGTCGCACGCGCTGCATTTCTTTCATCTGGCGTCGCCCGACCTGCTGTTCGGGTTCGACGCCGACGTGTCGGTGCGCAACGTGATCGGGGTGGCGGCGAAGTTCCCCGATGTCGCCGTGCAGGGGGTGATGCTGCGCAAGTACGGCCAGGAGGTCATCAAAGCGACGGCGGGCAAGAAGATCCACGGCACAGGCGCGGTGCCGGGTGGCGTCAACAAAAACCTCTCGATCGAGGAGCGGGACGTTTTCCTGCGCGACCTCGACAAGATGCTCGAGTGGGCGCGGGGGGCGGTCAAGATTGCGAAGGATTATACGGTGGAGCATCTCGACGAGCTCGGGCCGTTCGGCTCGTTCGAGTCCAACCATCTCTCGCTCGTGCGCGCCGACGGCGCGATGGACCTCTACGACGGCACGCTGCGAGCGATTGACGCGGCGGGCAACACGATTTTCGACCAGGTGGCCCCGGCGGACTACCTCGACTACTTTGCCGAGGAAGTGCGGCCGTGGTCATATATGAAGTTCCCGTTCATCAAGTCGATCGGGCCGGAGACGGGCTGGTACCGAGTCGGCCCGCTGGCGCGGCTCAATGCGTGTGACTCGATTGACACGCCGGAGGCCGAGGCGGCGCGCGTGGAGTTCATGGGCGTCACGGACGGGAAACCGAACAACATCACGATGGCGTACCACTGGGCCCGGATGATCGAGGTGCTGCACGCGGTGGAGAAGATCGCAGAGCTGCTGCACGACGCGGACCTGCAGGGCAAGGACCTGGTGGTGACGGGCGAGCGCCGCGAGGAGGCCGTCGCGCTGCTCGAGGCGCCGCGCGGGACGCTGTTTCATCACTATCGCGTGGACGCAAACGACCAGGTGACGATGGCGAACCTGATCGTTTCGACGACGAACAATAACGAGCCGATGAACCGGGCGGTCCAGAAAGTGGCCGAGGATTATCTGTCGGGCCACGAGATTACGGAGGGGCTTCTGAACCGGATCGAGGTAGCCATCCGGGCCTACGACCCGTGCCTGTCGTGCGCGACGCATGCGCTTGGCCGGATGCCGCTGGTCGTGGAGCTGCTCGACTCCGAGGGCAACCTGCTGGACACGAGAACGAAAGGCTAAGGAGTGAGCCCCCGCGCCGCACGTGTTCTGGTGATCGGCTACGGCAATCCGGGCCGTCTGGACGACGGTCTTGGGCCGGCGCTTGCGGCGGGGCTCGAGGAGCTCAGCCTGCCCGGGGTGACGGTCGAGGCCAATTACCAGTTGATGGTCGAGGACGCCCGCGAGATCGCCGAGCACGAGGTGGTCGTGTTTGCCGACGCGAGCCTCACGGGCCCGGCGCCGTTCTCGTTTCGACGGATAGGGCCGAAGGCGGGTTCGCACTTCAGCAGCCACATCGTGGAGCCGGAAGGGGTGCTGGCGCTGGCGCGCGAGCTGTTCGGCGCGGAGCCGGACGCGTACGTGCTCGGCATACGCGGCTACGCGTTCGATGAGTTCGGCGAGTCGTTGTCCGAAGGGGCGCGGGCCAACCTTGCCGCGGCGCTTGAGTTCCTTCAGAATGTCGTGGGCACGCGGTCATTTCGCGAGGCCGAAGCGAAGATAAAGAACCAGTCGGTTGTGGAGACCGGACCTTCCAATGGGGTTGGGCCATGCAAGACGGAAAGCACGTAATCCTTGTTCTTGATGACGATCCGGACATTCTCGAGGCGCTGCGGATTCTGCTCGAGGCGAACGGCTACATCATGGTCGGGGCCGCGACGGGCGAGGAGGGGCTCAAAGTCTGCGAGGAGTCGGACCCGGACCTGATCATTGTGGATCTCATGATGGAGGAGGTGGACGCCGGGACCAGCTTCGTCAGGGAGCTGAGGGCCGCGGGCCACGCGCCGCCCATCTACATGTTGAGCTCGGTGGGCGACAGCTTCCACCTGAGCACGGACTACGCGGAGCTCGGCCTCAGCGGGGTGTTCCAGAAGCCGATCGATCCGGACACGCTGCTGACAATCCTGAAGAGAAAGCTCAAGTAGGGGAAGAGCCACAGATTCGCCAGATGGGCACGGACGAGATCGGTGCTGATCGGCGTCATCTGTGGCCATTTCTTCTCTTGCGCGACGATCGGAGGGGGCACGGCGATGGCTGACCGGAAGACGGTCCTTATCATTGACGACGATCCGGACGTGCTCGAGGCGATGCGGATGCCGCTCGAGGCGAAGGGCTACGCCGTGGTGACGGCGACCGAGGGCGAGGAGGGGCTGCAGAAGGTGCTCGAGTGCTCGCCGGACCTGATTATTCTCGATATCATGATGCTCACGCCGACCGAAGGGTTTCACATCGCCTACACGCTGCGCAGCGAGGACCCGGACTCGAAGTACGCCGAGCACCGCACCGTGCCGATCCTGATTGTCACGGCCATTCACCAGGCGACGGAGCTGCGGTTTTCGTTCGAGGGCAATGAGGCGTTTCTGCCCGCTGACGAGTTCATCGAGAAGCCGATTGATCCGGCCGCCCTGATCGAGAAGGTGGGGACGTTCATTGGCTCAGGGCGAGATTTTTCTTGACGCAGGGAACGGGACGCGCTAAGAAAGCGGCCATCGTGGCGGCAGGGACCTGACCATGACGGACACGGGATACATCGCAGCGGGACTGAAGGCGGCCGGCGCGCCGTTCTGTGCCGGGGTGTATTCCTTCGGCTTTACGGGCCGGAGGCGCCCGGGTCCCTAGGCTGCCGGACAGAAAGAAACCGCAGGCCCCAGGACCCAGCGTCCTGGGGCTTTTGTGTTGAAGGAGGCGGAACGCGGCCCTGGTGTTTCCGGGGCGTCCGGAGGGAGAGGCGATGATTCGAGGCGAGAAGGTGATCCTGCGCGCATTCGAGGAAGAAGACCTCGAGAATTGCTGGCGCTGGGTCAACAAGCCGGAGGTGGTGCGCAATCTGATGATGCGCTACCCGGTGTCGCGGCTCGCCGAGCGAGCGTTCATCGAGCGCGCGACCAAACCGCAGCCGAACGATAAGATCTTCGCGATCGAGACGCTCGAGGGACTTTACGTCGGCAACTGCGGTCTGCACAACATCTCGTGGGAGGACCGCCGCGCGACGTTCGGCATTTTCATCGGCGAGCGAGGGCAGTGGAACAAGGGCTACGGCACGGACGCGACGCGTGCGCTCGTGCGCTACGGCTTCGAGGAGATGAACCTGAACCGGATCGGCCTGCGGGTGTTTGCCGACAACGAGGCGGCGATCCGCTGCTACGAGAAGGTGGGCTTCGTGCGTGAGGGGGTCAACCGGCAGTTCCGCTACCGGGAAGGCGGCTACGTGGACGCCGTGGTGATGGCCGTACTTCGCGAGGAGTACCTGGCGAAGAAGATGGAGGGCTGAGCCATGATTATCGTGATGAAACATGGTGCAACGCAGGAGGAGCTCGACCACCTGTTCGAGCGCATCACGTCGCTGGGGCTGAAGTACCAGGCGATCTACGGCGAGGAGCGCGTGGTGGTCGGCGTCATCGGCGAGGAGGACGTGATCCGGACGCTGCCGCTGGATGCGATCCCGGGCGTGGAGCGGAGTTTTCCGATCCTGCACGAGTTCCGGCTTGCGAGCCGCGAGTGGCGGGACGCGCCGTCGCAGGTTCCGGTGGACGGGGTCCTCCTGGGCGGCAACAAGATCGTGGTGATGGCGGGGCCGTGCGCCGTCGAGGACGAGGCGATGATCGTACGGACGGCGCGGAGCGTGCGGGACGCGGGCGCCTCGATCCTGCGCGGCGGCGCGTTCAAGCCTCGGACGTCGCCCTACGCCTTCCAGGGGCACGGGGAGGCGGCGCTGGCGTCCCTGGCGGAGGCGCGGCGCCAGACGGGGCTGCCGGTGGTCACGGAAGTGATGGATACCTCGGACATCGAGCTGGTGGCGACATACGCCGACGTGCTGCAGGTCGGCGCGCGGAACATGTCCAACTTCAGCCTGCTCAAGAAGGTGGGCAAGCTCGATACGCCCATCATGCTCAAACGGGGGATGGCTTCGACGGTGCGCGAGCTGCTGATGTCAGCCGAGTACATCCTGTCGAACGGCAACATGAAGGTCATTCTGTGTGAGCGCGGCATCCGCACGTTCGAGGACGGCACGCGCAACACGCTGGATCTGAGCGCGGTGCCGGCGATCAAGGACGTGTGCCACCTGCCCGTCATCGTGGACCCGAGCCACGGTACCGGCAAGAGCGCGTTCGTCGGGCCGATGGCCAAGGCGGCGGTCGCCGCCGGGGCCGACGGGTTGATGATCGAGGTGCATCCCGAGCCCGAAAACGCCGTGAGCGACGGGGCGCAGTCGCTCACGTTCGAGCAGTTCGAACGGTTGATGAAGGAGCTGCAGCCTATCGCGGCAGCCGTCGGGCGAGAAATATAGAGGATCTCACGCAAAGGCGCAAAGGCGCCAAGGCGCCAAGGTGCGAGGGCGCGAAAGGGTTGCGTTCTCGACGACGAGGGCCTAGACTCCCGCAATGATCGTGGGAAGGAGCCGCCGGGCGTGATCCAGTTCTACACAGGCGAGGGGAAGGGCAAGACGACGGCGGCGATCGGGCTGGCCATCCGCGCGCTGGGCGCGGAGAAGCGGGTGGCGTTCGTGCAGTTCGACAAGGGGCACGAGCCGGGCCGGGAGGACTACTCGGAGCGGGGCGTGCTGCGCGGGTTGAAGGGCTTGGACCTGCTGCCGACGGGATGCGAGCGGCGCCGGCCCGACGGCACGTTCCGGTCCGACGTCACGGACGAGGACCGTGCGGAGGCGCGGCGGGGTCTTGAGATTGTTGGGAAGCTGGTCGAGGAGGGCAAGCACGACGTGATTGTGTGCGACGAGATCCTCGCGTCGGTGACGACGGGCCTGATCGAGAAGGGGGACGTGGAGGCGGTCCTCGATCTGCACGGCGGCCGGCCGGAGGTGGAGCTTGTGATGACGGGGCGGTGCACGGAAACGGGCTTGCTGGAGCGGGCGGACCTGGTGACCGAGATGCGCAAGGTGAAGCACTACTTCGACACCGGTGTGAAGGCCCGCAAGGGCATCGAGTATTAGCGCGCTATGAGCCGTTCGAGACTGCAAGAGCCCGTTCGCCTGACCGACGATCGCGGCAGCGACAAGTACCCGGACATGCTGGTGGACCGGCGGGGGCGGTTGTGGCTGGCGTGGCAGCGGTTCTCGGGCGCGCGCGACACCGTGGTCGTGACCTGTCTGCGCGACAACTGCGTCGTGCTTCAGCAGGAATTCTCACATTTCGGGTGCGCGTACAAGCCGGTGCTGTGCGAGGACGCGGCGGGACGCATCGTGGTGGCATGGTCGGAGGTCACGCGGGACGGGGCCGCCGTGTTCCTGACCTCGATCGTTCACGGGCAGCGGGCGCTACCGATGCTGGTCTCGTCGGGTGGCCGGGACCTGGAGGCGTCAGTGGCGGCCGACGATCAGGGCGGGCTGTGGGTCGCGTATCATTCGTTCCGCAGCGGCCGAGCGTACGGCAACGGCCGAGCGTACCGCAGCGGCCGAGGGAGGCTGTTCTTGAAGCGCTTCCTCGGCGGCTGGTCGGGCGAGATCGAAGTCGCACCTGAAATGGAGGCGTACCGGCCCGCGCTGGTCGCGCTTCCGGGCGGGCGGGTCCGCGTGTATTTTGACGCGTTCGTCGGCGGGCGGTACGACGTTTATTCGGTCGAGTGCGACGGCGGCGCCGTGGGCGAGCCGGTTCGGCTTTCGGGGGACGCGGGGTTCTGGTACAGCACACCGGCGGCTGCGCCCGATCACCGGGGCGACGCCGTCGCGGCGTGGCATGGAATCGGCGGGGACGAGTACTTCTGCTACCACGTGGCGGCGGACGGGCGGTCCGAGCGGGTGGCGTCGGACCTGGCCTGGTACACGTCGCATGACGTGTGTGCCGACCACGATTGGGTCTGGTTCACGTGGCGAGCGGATAAGGGAGTGGTGCTGACGCGGCGGCTCGACCGCGCCGCCGGGGCGTGGTCGGCGCCGATTCTGATCTCCAAGCCCGGGGTGCAGAGCCGCCGGCCGAGCACGGCTATAGACCGCTCGGGCGGGGCCTGGTTCGCCTGGCAGGTGTCGCCCCCCAACGGCAAGTACCATGTCCGGAACGCGGATGTCTATCTTCAGCGGGTGTACCCGGAGGACGTGGCCGCCGAGGCTGATCCCTCTGTCGAATGCCTGACGGTGCCGAACCAGGAAGGCCACGAAATGGCCGCGCCGACCGAACCGGCCCGGTTCACGACGAGTGGCGGCAAGCGCGTCTTTTTCGGCGACATCCACGGCCAGATCGGCTATTCGGACGGGCGCGGCACGCACGATCAGTTCTACAACTTCGAGAGGTACGTGAGCGGGCTCGATTTCGGCGCGGTGACGGATCACTGCGAGTTTCCCGATGAGCTGTCGGTCTCCGAGTGGAACGTGGCCCGGCTGGCGGCCTCGGCGTTCAACGAGCCGGGCCGTTTTGTCACGCTGCTGGCCTACGAGTGGACGTCGAACGAGGTGCGGGCCGACTACGGCCACAAGAACGTGTACTACCCGGGCGACGACGGGGAGATCTTCTCTCCCTGCCGCCAGGCTGGTGCGACGCCGGAGGCGCTGTTTGCGGGCGCTAAGCGTTACGGTGCGCTGGTCGTGCCGCACCACGTGTCGGCGAACTGGGGGTCGGTCCCTGCCTCGACCGATTGGTCCTACCATGACCCGGACGTGCAGCGGGTCTGCGAGATCGTCTCGGCCCACGGCGCCATGGAGTACGACGGCAACCCGCGCGCTCACGTCAACCCGCCAATGCCGAACTGTTCCGTGCAGTCGGCGCTGGCGAGAGGCTACCGCCTCGGCCTCGTCGGCGGCAGCGACACGCACAAGCTGGCGCCTGGACGCAACGGCGGGATCACGGGCGTGGTGTGCGATGAGCTTTCGCGCGAGCAGGTCTTTGGGGCGATGAGGTCGCGGCGCTGCTATGCCTCGAGCGGGGCGAGGGTTCTCATCGAGTTCAGCGTGAACGGGCACGCGATGGGCGCGGAGGCGCCTGCGGCCAAGCCCGGTCGGCCGGCGGTCGGCTACGCGGTGGCGGCGGACCGGGCGCTGGTGGCCGTCGAGGTGGTCAAGAACAACGAGGTCGTCCATCGCGAGGAGCCGGGCGGGCCCAAGACCTCGGGCGAGTGGCAGGATGCCGCGGGCGCGCCGCCGGGTACGTACTACTATCTCAGGGTCGAGCTCGTCGGGGGCGAGTTCGCCTGGTCGAGTCCTGTTTGGCTTGGCTAGTGTGGTGCGTCTAACGCTTCTTTACATTTGGCGATCTCGGTCATGATCCTT
>CAZJXV010000021.1:0-26355 GCA_964550015.1 uncultured Verrucomicrobiota bacterium | reverse complement strand
GCCTCGCTCAGCACCCCGTGGCCGGTCGCCGTGATCTTGCCGCCCTTCCACGACCTGACCTCCACCTGCTGCAGCGCGCTGACCGTCACCGACTTGTTCGCCCGGTCGAGCGCCTCGACGAGCACGGCCTTGTCAACCACCTCGACCAGCGTCAGCCGCTCCGCCGAGTTGAAGCCGACCGTGTAGCCCGTGCCCGACGCGCCCGCGATCGCCGTCGGCGTAGTGATCCTGACGCGCACGTCCTTGGGCAGCTTCGCAAGCCGGGCGCTCACCTCGCCCTCGGCGAGCTGCAGCTCGACGAGCCGGACCACCTTGCCGGACTCATCGTAGGACGTGTCGAGGATCTTGCCGACCTTGACCTGCGTCGAGCTCTTGATCCGGAAGCCGTTTGCCTCGTCAAGGCAGATCTCGATGTACGACCGCTTGCCCGTCTTGAGGTCCGTGCCGGCCGCGTACGCGCCGCCCACCTCCGTCTTTGCCCACTCCTCACCGTCGGCGACACACGCTTCGGTCTTGCCGCGCTGGGCGGTGACGGTCGCCGCGTCGTTGGGCGACGAGGCCGCGTCACCGGCCGCCGCCTCCTCGGCCTCCGCGTCGGCCTGCGCCGCCACCTCGACCACGGGCCCAGCCACCAGGCCCAGGACACCGATTACCGCAAGGCACGCTATAATCGAACGCATGATTCCTCCTCACCTGAGATGGCCGGGTGTCCCGCGAGCACCTAAGATTCAGGCCTTTCGTGGTGTATGATACACCACAATCGGAGTATTATACCACAAGAACTTTCGATTGTCAACCGCTTTTGCCTCACCCGGCGTTCCGCCTCTGGGAAGCGCAGGCGGCCAAAGCCACCGTCCGCCTGTGTTTGACGCGCACGGGCCCGGCCTAGCACAACCCGGCTTCAGGGAAAGACCGAGAGGAGGGCCGACATGAAAACGCTTCGACGTCTCGTGATTGCCGCGCTGATCGGGCTGGTCTGCTTCGGCATCATGCTCGGGCTGTCCCACACCACCGCTTTTCTCGATCGCTTCGAGTGGCGCACCTACGACCTGCGGTTCCAGCCCCGCGCCAAGAACCCGCAACCGACGCACCCCGACATCGTCCTCATCGGCATCGACGACACCACCCGCGAACTGCTCGCCTGGGCCAAGGGACGCGAGTACCACGCCCACGTGCTCGACGGCCTCGGCGACGTGCTGCCCATGGCGATCGGCTACGACATCCTGTTCAAAAAACGCATCTTCGAAGAGATGGTCTCCTCGAGCACCGCCATCGAGGAGATGCAGGGCTGGGACAAGGACTTCAGGCAAAGTCTCACGAAGCCCGAGCCATCACCCGTGCTCGCCTACAACTTCCTCCTGGCCGAGGCCGCCCGAGATGACGAGGGCGAGGGCGTCCGCATCCGGCCCACTCCCGAGGAGCTTCGCGACGCCTACGAGCTGCTGGGCAAATTCGAGATCACGAAGATCACAGGGCCCACAGAGGACCTCATCGAGGGCGTGGACCCCTCGCTGCCCGACGACAAGTTCGCCGACGTCGCGCAACTCGGCTTCATTAACGCACCGTGGGAAGTGGACGGCGTGCGCCGCAAGCTGCCGATGGTGATGCGATGGCGGACCACGGACCCGCAGACCGGCCGGCCGCGCGACGCCGTCTTCCCGTCGCTGACGCTCCTGATGGTCGCCAACTACCTGGGCGTCGCGCCGGCCGACATCGAAGTCGAAATCGGCAAGGAAATCCGCATCCCGACCGAGGAGAAGACCTACCTCATCCCGACCGACGAGACATGCCGGCTCCTCGTCAACTTCGCCGGCCCGACGACGAAGGCGTTCGAGGTCTACTCCTTCGTGCAGGTCTTCGACTGGCACGCCAAAGGCCGCACCGACAAGCTCGAGCAGTTCGCCGACAAGATGGTGTTCGTCGGCGAGATGGGCACCGGCACCGTGGACACCAAACCCACCCCGATCGGCGAGGAGACCGAGCTCGTCGGCCTGCACCTGAACGCCGCCAACAGCATCCTCCGCCAGGAGTTCGTCCGGCCCGCGACCGCGCCGGCCCGCGTCCTCATCCTGCTCGCCTGCTGCCTCCTCACCGCCGTAGCGAGCGCCGGCACCTCGCCGCGCACCAGCCTGCTCGCGGCCTCCGCGCTGTTCTTCGGCTACGGGCTGATCGCCTGGCGCGTCTTCGCCGCCGCCACGCTCGTCCTGCCGATGGTCACCCCGATGGTGGGCATCGTCTTCTCGTTCTCCGTGGTGATCTTCTACCGCTACCTGACCGAGGAGCGGCAGAAGCTCTGGATCCGCAAGGCGATGGGCCGCTACCTCTCGCCCAACATCATGCGCGAAGTGCTCGAAGACCCCAAGAAACTCGCACTCGGCGGCGAGCGGCGCAGACTCACCGTCCTGTTCAGCGACATCCGCAGCTTCACCCCCTTTTGCGAGTCACACGAGCCCGAGCAGGTCGTCGCCATCCTCAACGAATACCTCGACGAGATGACGCAGGAGATCTTCGAGCACTCCGGCACCCTCGACAAGTACGTCGGCGACGAGATCGTCGCCTTCTTCGGCGCGCCCGGCGAGCGCCACCCCGACCACGCCCTCAACGCCGCCCGCACCGCCCTCCACATGAAGGCCCGGCTCAAAGAACTCCAGGACAAGTGGCGCGCCGAGGGCCGCGACGTGCTCGACTTCGGCGTCGGCGTTAACACCGGCGAGGTGCTCGTGGGCAACATGGGCTCGACCGACATCTTCGACTACACCGTCATCGGCGACCAGGTCAACGTCGGCGCCCGCGTCGAGGCGCTCACCCGCACCTACGACTGCCACATCATCATCACCGAATCCACGCTCAACGAGATCCGCGACCGCGCCGAAGTCCGCGAGCTCGGCGAAGAAACCGTCCGGGGCACCACCCGCCCCATCAAAATCTACGAACTCACCGGCCTGAAAGAAGCCTAGCGGAGAGGTACGAACTCACCGGCCTGAAAGAAGCTTGATCGCCCGTCCAACCCAAGCACCAAAGGTGCGACAGAACCTAGCCCGGGCCGTAAGGCCCGGGTACCAGCAACCCGGCACACAACCAAGCGCCGAAGGCCCGCCTGTGGCGGGCCTTCAGCGCTCAATGCTGAGCGGTGTCCACCTCCCCGGCCCTTACGGGCCGGGCTAGTATCCGTCGGGCGTAGGCGTCCTCATCGGGCCTTCGGCGCGCTGGATCCCGCCCGGATCTCTGCCTCATTATGAGGGGTTGGCCTGCTTCTTCAGGTACTCCTCGAACCGGATCCAGAACGGATCCACCCTCGGGTGCTCGAGCGGGCGTTTCTCGCCGTTCTCGATGATGTGCATGCCTTCGGACTCGCGTGTCACTCGCCGTCCTCTCAGTTCGCCGGAGGCGATGCCCTGTCCAGCACACACAAGGTCCGGTGGATCCGCTTGATTTTCTCGTCGTCAGTCATCAAGAGCATGATACCACGATTGAACACCTCGAGCTCGAACACGCCGTCGGGGAAAGCGAGTCTCAACTGGTCGTACTGCACCGGGTCCCCAACGTCCGCATCCCCATACACCCCACCGAGCTCCAGGATGCCCTCTTCTTCGAGCGACTTCATGGCTTCCGCAGGAAGCTCTTCCGCGCGCCACACCGTCACGCGAAAATCGCTTGGCTCAGCCCCCTCCTCCAACATGCCCCGCCGGTATTCCACTCGCTCCAGGTCCTGAAGGCTTCCCGCGAACCCATCTGCTTGCGCGCGCAACGGCAGCTCGGCGCCACGGGCGTCCTGCGGTCCACAGCACTTCTTGTACTTGCGCCCGCTCCCGCATGGGCATGGCTCATTGCGGCCAATGCGTCTATCGGCCCGTCTGAAAGGCTCTGTGGCGTCGGCCGCCTGTTCGTCGGAGTCAGGGTCAAGGTAGGCCGTCTGCTCACTGGCGCCGGCCTCAAGGCAGCTACGGATGATTGCAGCCGCCAACGTCCCTCTCTCCTGCCTGCTCATTTCGCGCAGGTCTTCGACCGTCGTGTCCGTGTCGTCCAGATAGGCCGCGAGGCCTGCCAGCGTGACCACGTCCACCAGGAGCGGAGCACCGGTGGTCGTCACGAACTCCTCGAACAGCATGAGCCGCGACGCCAGCACTAGGCCCTCACACGCCGTCTGGCTCAACGAGATGTCCACCACAAAGCGCTCCTTGTCGAAAAGAAGGTCATGGACGCGCACGCCTACCCCCTTGATGGTCTTCTCGACCTGGAAAACCGAGTAGAAGGCCTGCTTCATCGCGCCCAGAAGAGCTTCCTCGTCCGACCCGGCGGCCGGGGGATGCTTGGCCGCATACCGATCAATCGCGTTCGCGCCGTTGCGAAAGCAGTCGTAGAGGGCGCAATCCATCAGAAGAGCCGCCTCGTCCTCAGTGTCAAAGATGAACGTACCGCGTTGCCACATCCCCAGCCGCTTGCCCGCCGTCTCTACCATCTTCTTGGTACAGCACTCGTCCAGGATCGCGTGGTTCAGCGCAAGCGCCGCTGCGCGCCGCCGCTTGTACCGCACCAACAGGTCTGCGTATTCAGCTCGTTCACGCATTGCCACACTCCTTCACCCCTTGTCCGCCGCAATCCTGGTCTGTCGCGCTTACCCGCCTTTGGCGGGCCTTCGGCGCGCTGGATCCCGCCCGGATCTCTGCCTCATTATGAGGGGTTGGCCTGCTTCTTCAGGTACTCCTCGAACCGGATCCAGAACGGATCCACCCTCGGGTGCTCGAGGGGGCGTTTCTTGCCGTTCTCGATGATGTGCATGCCTTCGGACTCGGGCGTGACCTCGCCGCAGACGCTCGCCGGGATGCCCTCGGCCGCGAGCGCATCCACCACCGCCTGCGCCCGCTTCGGCCGGACGGTCGCCAGCAATGTCCCCTCGCTGATCGCCACGTAGGGGTCTATGTCGAAGCACTCGCACGTCTTGGCCACCTCGTCCTGCAGCACGATGTCCTCGACGCGGATGCTCATCCCCACCTTGCTGTGCGCGGCGATCTCGAACAGCCCGCCGAACACCCCGCACTCGGTCGCGTCATGCATCGCCGTCACCCCGCCGACCGATGCCGCCACCCGCGCGTCCTTGACCGTGGACATCTGATAATAGACGTCCTGCGCCTTCTTCACGAACGCCGCGCCGTAGGCCGCCTCCAGGAACCTGGGGAAGTAGGCCGACATCAGGCCCGTCGTCTCAACCGCGGGGCCTTTCGACACCACGACCAGGTCGCCCGGCTGCGCTTGCGGCACGATGAGCTTCTCCTTGGCGTCCACGCCGAACATCGTCGCGCCGCCCACCATCGGGTACGTGCACCCGGCGTAGCGCGCCGTGTGGCCCGTGACCACCGCGATCCCCAGCGCCTCGCACTCGCTGTGGACCGTCCCCCACATCCGCGCCAGCTCGTCCTGGGTCATTTCCGGCGGCAGGTTCAGGTCGATCGAAAGGTAGCGCGGCGCGATCCCGCTCACCGCCACGTCGCTCGCGATGATGTGCACGGCAAACCACGCCGCCTTCTCGATCCCCAGTTCCCTGGCGATGTAGAACGGGTCGGTCGAGAGCACCATCACCCGGTCGCCCAGGTCAATCACGCCGAAATCCACCCCGTGCTGCGGCTTGACCGTCAGCGTCGGGTCGGCGGCCCCCAGCTTCGGATAGATCACCCGGTTGAAAAACTCCGGCGGCACCTTCCCGAGCGGCGGCAAGTCGTCTTTCACGTTGTTAGTCGGCGTCATCGTTCGTCCCTTCCTCCGTGGCGGGTCCGGCAGGCGTCGAGGCCGCGCATGATACCCGATCATCACGTGCCTGTCAGCAGACGCGTTCCCACCCCCATTCGCGCCGGACGCTCGTGGGCACAAAAAGAGGCAGAGACACATGTCGCCTCTGCCTTAATAGTCCTGCCTCGCCTCTCGCCCGTAGCGAAAGACTGGCTCAGCGTGTTTTTCTTCTCGCCTTCCTCGAGCGAAGCGCCCGCAGCCCCAGACCCGGCGACCGTGCCGGCCCGTGCGGCGTCGCCACCCGCGTCGTCCCACGCCGTCCGGCGGACGCCGGGTCCCGGCACATCGTGGCTGCAAGGCACACGCCCTCGCCGAGGCGCTGGCGTGCCTCCGTCAGCAGTTCAGGCTGCGCCGCTTACCGCACGCGCCGGCGCCGCAGGGCCAGCACCAGCACGCCGATGCCGAACAGCAGCATCGTGGCCGGCTCCGGGACGCACCTGAACGCCACGTCCCAGTCCTTCACGTCGCCGGTCAGGTTTAGGTAATTGTCGTCCGGGAAGATGATCTTCTCCCAGTCGGGCTGGTCATCCAGGTCCCACCGCAGCAGGATCTGCCCGAAGTCCGCCGAGTACCTCGCTTCCGGCGTGACCGTCGTCCCGTCCGGCAGCTCCAGCACGATGCCCGGGTCCGTGTCGTTGTCCCGGTCGGTGTAGTCAACCAGCAGGGTGACCACCTTGTACAGGTCCGGGACGTGCTCGTTCGGGATCCACAAAGTCGTGTCGTCTTCCCAATTCGGCCAGCCGAAGTAGTCGGCATTCGTGCCGGCCAGGCGGTCGTTGACGAACTCGCTCCCATCCGCGTGCTTGTCCATGAACCGCGCGTAATCCCAGTTCTCGATCGCGCCGACCGGCTTCTGCAGGCCGGGGCACAGTATGACGGACTTGGGCGCCCAGTTCGTCGGATAGTTGACGAGCCGCCACCCACCGTTCTCGTTGGGGCCATTGAAATAGGGGTCGTCGGCCGTGCCCGCTGTAGTCCGATCACTGTCGTGCCAGACGGACTGACCCGTCCAAACCCCGCCGACGCTGTAATCCCCGCCGACAAGCGTCACGCAATGGTAGCCGGTGTCGAGCTCCCACTGCACCGCCACGTACTGGTCATCGTCCAGCTCATCGAGCAGGAAGTCGTACGTGAACATGCCGTTCTGTTGGCCCGCGCCGGCACCCGGAAGCGGCCCAGGCCACTCGTAGTGGATCACCGTCACGTCGTTGTAGGTAACCCCGGGGTTGTAGTAGTTGGGGTCCACCGCGTTCGGATTGTAGCCGTAGTTGAGCAGCCACCAGTTGATGGCCAGCTCGCATCGACCGCAGTTGGCCTTGCCGAAGTTGCCGACCAGGTGCCCGTAGATCGCCGTGGCGTTCGCCTGGGCATTGCCGGGCCCGAAGCCGGCCGCACCGAGCAGGTTCGCCGCCGCCGCCAACCAGCAGCTATTGTCCCCTTGCACTGGAGGGAACGGGACCTTGTCCACGTCGGGGATCGGCGTCCCGTCCTGGCTGTTCTTGTAGACGTCGTACTGAGGCTGCGCACCCGCCGTCAGCGGAACGACGAGCACGGCCACCATCAACGCCATCAGCCATGTTCTTGAGCTCATTGTCTCCTCCTCTTCTCCCTTCGACCGTACGTAAGTACTCCCTTTTCCCCACAAGGCAGTATGTGAACTTGCTCCACTCGTTCGGCGTCGCGACAAGCCGAACAAATGCATGAGCAAGAGTACCAAAGCCGATCGAGGTGGAATCCCCCTCCGGGCCCCCGCTCGGTCACATCGCCGAGCACCAAGCCGGGAAACACGATCGAGGTCTCGCCTGCACAGGCTGACCCGTGTGCACTATCCGGCGCTACTTGAGGGACCTAAACGGACCTAGAATTCCCCACTATAGCCTCGCTAGCCTAGCACACTCGATAGGCCGTGTCAACAAAAATCTCAAGGCCTGCTCAAAAACGTTCGGGGCCCCGTACACCACATCCTGCCGTCATTCCACCGGTTACCGACACTCACCCTCTGGCCGGAGGCCCACGTCAAAAAGCGGGGCCGCACCTCCCAGGCGCGGCCCCGCCCCAAAAGCCCTCTGCATACCGGTCGGCTACTTCTTCTTCGCCTTCACGTTGCCTTTGCCGCGGCCGGGTTTCGCGTCCGTACCAGACGCCGCAGCGGCAGACGTCACGGTCCAGTTCGAGATCACCTCGGTCAGATCCAGGCCGTCCACGATGTCGTTGTCATCCAGGTCGGCGTCCGGGTCCCAGAGCGGGTCGCCCGGCTCGGTCTCCCACGCGGTGAGGACCGCCGTCAGGTCCAGGCCGTCCACCACGCCGTTGCAGTCCACGTCGCCCAACCCGCAGGCCACGAAGCCCTCGTCCACCAAGACCTGCGCCCCGGAAGTCAGATACCAGTTGTCGCTCGTGAACGTCGGGCCGTCGTTCCGCACCGCCCCCCAGGTCTCGTTGCCGACACCCATCGTGCTGAGCTGCGTGAACGTGCGGTTCGGCGTGTCCGCCGTGTAGTCCACCCACGCCACGTCATGCGGCCCGCCGCTGATGACCTCCTTCGGCAGCGTCCACTTCGAAACCCACGCGCCGCCTTCCCAGGCGTACACCTCGCCGTAGAGCTGGCCGTAGCCGTCCTTCGGCTCGGCGCCATACTGCACGTAGTCGTAGTGGCACACGACGCGGTAGGTAGTGAGGGTCAGCAAACCGTCCACGTCGGTCACGTCAATGCTCTCCGACTTGCCGACCCAGTTGCCGCCGTTCCCGAAGAAAATGGCGAACTTGAGGTTATCCAAGGTGTGGTCAACGGTGACACCCACCATGTGCTGCCGGTTGGCCCACCGCTTGAAGTGGGTGGTATTGGACGCCTCCGCGTCGGCTGGGCTGTACCAGAGGCCGAGCATGAGCCGCTCGTCAGGCCCGGTACCGGCCACCGAGATGTTGAAATCAAACTGGAAATCGAACAACTCCGTGTAGTCCAGGTAACCGTCCCCAGGCCCCGTAAAGCTCACGTACGCGCGCTCCGCCGTGCCGTTTTCCCAGTCGTCCGGTGCGTTCTGGCCCCGGCGCGCGATGCCGCCCATGTCCTCGGTGCCGGCATTGTGGGCGAACGAGTCCTGCGAAACCGCCGGGTCCTGGTACAGGTAACTCAGCGGATCGGCCCCCCACGCGGGCACGCACACCGCGACCACCAGCACCGCAACAGCGAGCCGGACGCTTCGATTGTGCTTCATGGCTTACCTCCTATCCTTCAAGTGATTATGACGCACCCATTCGGTCAGTGCATACCACCGCCGCTCGGACATTCCCGGAACAGCCCGCACACAAACCTCCGCTGCGGCCTCCCTACGAAGGCCGTCTCAGGCTCGCAGCAAGCGGCGAGGAGCCGGCCGGGCCGGCTCCGCCCGCAGATGTCCGTCGGCGTTCCGATTCCTCCTCAGGCACAAGCTCGTTGCACGCGCCGAGTCACTTCCTGCGTCGCAGACCGAGCAGACACAGCAGCCCAAAGCCGAACAGCGCCATCACGCCCGGCTCGGGAATCGGGTTGCAGCCGGTCAGCAGCCAGTTGTCGCTCGTGAACGTCGGGCCGTTGTTCCGGCTCGCGCCCCAGGTCTCGTTGCCCGTGCCCATCACGCCGAGCTTCGTGAACCGCCGGTTGGCGATGTCGGCGTTGAAGTCAATGACAGCCACATCGTTCCCGGCCCAGGCCGTAATGACCTGCTCAGCGACGCTCCACTTCAAGACCCAAGCGTTGTTCTCCCACGCATACACCTCGCCGAAGAGCTGGCCGAACTGCTCGCCGTCATAGCGGTAGTGGGCGCACACGCGGTAGTCCGTGTCCGTCGCCAAGGAATCCGCGCCGGTCACGTCAATGCTCTCCGTTTTGCCAAGCCCGTTGCCCCCGTTGCCGAAGAACATGCCGAACTTGAGCGTGGCGAGGGCATGGTCAATCGTGACCGCAACCGCGTGCTGCCGGTTGGCCCACCGCAGGTAGTGCACCGCATTGTCCGCCTCCGCCACGCTCGGCTCGTACCACAGGCCGAGCATGAGCCGCTCGTCGGGCCCCGCGCCGGCCGCCGAGATGTTGAAATCAAGGCAGAAGTTGAAGCACTCGGTGTAGTCGAGGAACTCGTCCCCATTACCGTAGCCCGTCGCGTCGAAGCCCACGTACGCGCGCTCGGCCGTGCCGTTCTCCCAATCAGACGGCGCGTTCTGCCCCCGCCGCGCGATGCCGCCCATATCCTCGGTGCCGGCATTGTAGGCGTAGGAATCCTGCGACACGGCCGGATCCTGGTACAGGTACGTCAGCGGATCGCTCCCCCCGCTGAAGTCCTCGTCCACCAGCACCGGAAGCTGGGCATACGCCCCCGTGCAGAGCGCTGCGCCGAGAGCCGCAACACCAAAGAGTCCAAGAAACTTACCGTTCATTTGATCCCCCTTATCCCTGGTTCACCAAAAACGTCTATCCAAAACGGCCGCGTCGCCGGACGCGACCGTGTCTTCCGAGTTGCAGCGGTTACTTCTTCTTCGGCTTCACGTTGCCCTTACCTCGGCCGGGCTTCGAGTCCGAAGCCGCGTCGGGCGCCGCCGCAGACACGATGGTCCAATTCGAGATCACCTCCGTGAGGTCCAACCCGTCCACGATGTTATTCTCGTCCAGGTCCGCCGCCGGGTTCCACAGCGGGTCACCCGGCTCGGTCTCCCACGCGGTCAGGACCGCGGTCAGGTCCAGGCCGTCCACCACGCCGTTCTTGTCCACGTCGCCCGGTCCCGCAAAGGTGAAGTCCTCGTCAACCAACACCTCGGCCCCGGAAGCCAGAGACCAGTTGTCCGTCGTGTACTCCGCGCCGTCATCATAGCTGGTGCCGTTGGTGTAGTTAGCCTCGCCGAACTGCTTGTTGGACCAGTGCGGGAAGTCGGCGTTGGTGGTCAGGAAGTCGTACACATAGGCACACTGCGACTGGGGGGATACAGGGATCAAGGCCATTTCCTCTGTGAATTCGCCGACGACCGTCGCGGTGTCGAGATTGGTCAGCTTCCCGTACATGTGGCCCTGCTCGAGTATCTCCGCCGTCGGGTGGCTCACGCCCGGCTCATAGTCCGGGTTCGCCCACTCCTTGTACCGGTAGTGGCCCTCGATCCGGTAGTTGACGCCCTCAACGATGTTGTTGTCGGCCGATGGACCCGTCAGGTCGTTGCTCAGGCCCCTCAGACCGCCGTTGCCCCCGTTGCCGAAGAGAATGGCAAACTCGACGATGGCGCCCCCATCCCGGATCTGGACGCCGCGGAACTTGGAGCGGTTGACGTAACTTGGGTTGGAATCCTCTGGGCGGTACCAGTTCCCCAGCATGATATACTCGTCGCTCGTCGGCGTATGCCAGTCGACGATCTTGAAGTCAAACGAGAAATCGAAGTCCTCATTGTACTCCAGAAACTCGTCGTTGTCACCGATGGCGCTGGCGTCGAATTCGATGTAGGCGCGCTCGCCATAGCCTCCCCAGACTTCGTCGGGGCCCTTCCAGCCGTTCTTCCCGCGACGCGACCAGCCGTACACGTTCTCGTTCGTCGTATTCCACGAATACGAGTCCATCGAGCCCTGCGGCTCCGGCGCGTCGCTCGGGTAGATCTGATAGTAATAGCTGAGAGGATCGGTGGCAGCGGGCGCCGCCGCACAGAACGCCACGACCAGAGCGCCAACGGCGAGCCGGGCAAACAGCCTGTACTTCATGGTTTCGCCCTCCATTACGTGATGTGATTGTCTGTCTCAGCAAGTCGCACTCAGGCGCACGGCAAGCGTTTCCCGGCAGGAACGCCGGTACACCGCGTGCGCAATTCTCTCAACGCACGTTACTTCTTACGCCGCGCCCCGAGCAGGCACAGCACGCCCAGGCCGAACAGCGCCATCGTCCCCGGCTCCGGGATCGGGTTGCAGCCGGTCAGCGACCAATTATCCGTCGTGTACTCCGGGCCGTTGGCGTACGTGGCCCCCGTCGTGTAGTTGCCCACACCGAACTGGCTCTCATACCAGAACGGGAAGTCCGCGTTGTTGGTCAGGAAGTCGTACACCCACGCAACTTCAGGCCCGTCCCAGTTCGGGTCAAAAGCAATCTCGCCCACCACCGTGTTGGTGTCGAGATCGGTCAGCGTCCCGTAGAGCTGGCCGCGCTCCCAGATCTCGGCCCACGCCGCGTGAACCTCAGGGTCGTAGTCCGGGTTCACCAGCTCCGTGTACCTGTAGTGGCCCTCGATGCGGTAGTTCGTGCCGGTCGCCAGCGACGCCGCTCCTGTGATGTCGTCGCTGTCGCCCTTGCCGCCGCTGGTGCCGCTGTTGCCGAACCGGATATAGAACCGCACCTGGGTGCCGTCCTCTTTGATCTGCAGCCCGACGAGCTTCGATATGTTGTGGTACGTCAAGTTCCCCCCATCGGCGGGATTGTACCACAAGCCCATCACGATCTGCTCATCGGTGCCCGCGCCGAACGACGAGATGTTGAAGTCAAACGAGAAGTCGAAGCACTCGTTGAACTCCAGGAACTCATCGCCGTCGCCGTAGCCGCTGGCAAGAAGCGCCGATTTGATGTCAACGTAGGCCCTCTCCGTGTACCCGCCGATGACGCCGTCGGTTCCTTTCCAGCCCGCTTTCCCCCGGCGCGCGAAGGCCTCGAGATTGTCGTTCGCATCGCTCCAGACATAGGAGTCCTGCGAACCCTGGGGCTCCGGCGCATCGTTCGGATACGTCTGATACCAGTAGTTGAGCGGATCGGTGGCCCCGCTGAAGTCCTCGTCCACGAGCACGGGTAACTGCGCGTGCCCCGGGACGCAGACGCCGACAGCGAGCGCCGCGACCCCCATCCAGATGAGTGGTTTGACGTTCATAAGAATCCCCCCTTCAGTTAGTTATTGAACACACAATCCATGTACGTACAGACAAAGACATTCTCCCAAGCCTGGGAGCTATTCGGGATTTTGGCTAGGAAACCCCCTTATCGGCCCCAATCTAGCACGCGGCACCCCACTTGTCAACAGAAAAATTACCTTTTTGCCCTTTCCGACTAAATGACAAAAATGCAGTCGTAACTCATCCCGCTGCAAAGGAATGGGATACGCGGGCGACCCCTGTTTTGATCCGCCAGTGCACGAGAATCATTCAACACCGCTCCAACCACAAAAGTGCCATGAAGCCAGGATCTTAGATTTATCTCGAAAATTATCCAACTGTCCGCCCACCCAAGACAGCCACCTGACGCCGCGACCAGCATCCAACCCGCTCTGCCTATCACCCGTATTTCTGCCGGTTTTCAACGACCCTTTTTTCTGCTACCCTAAGCAATGTCGAACACCGAAACCGGATGACGCGATGGAGGAGGCGCAACGATGAAACTCGGGGTGATCACAGTTCTCTTCTCGAACCTCTCGTTCGACGACATGCTCGACAAGGTCGAGGAGGCGGGGCTCGACTGCATCGAGCTCGGCACCGGCGCCTACCCGGGCGACGCCCACTGCAAACCGGCCGAGCTCCTCAAGGACGACAAGAAACTCGACGCGTTCACGCGGACCATCGCCGAGCACCACCTCGAGATCAGCGCCCTCTCGTGCCACGGCAACCCCCTGCATCCCGACACGGCAATCGCCACCGCGCACGACGAGGCCTTCCGAAAGACGTGCGAGCTCGCCGGCGCCCTCGGCCTCGACCGCGTCATCACCTTCAGCGGCTGCCCCGGCGGCAGCGACGCCGACACCCGACCCAACTGGGTCACCTGCCCCTGGCCCGACGACTTCTCCGAAGCCGTCAAGTGGCAGTGGGAGGCGAAGGTCGTCCCCTACTGGAAAGAGGCCGTCGCCTTCGCCGCCAAGCACAAGGTCAAAAGAATCTGCCTCGAAATGCACCCCGGCTTCGTCGTCTACAACCCCGAGACGCTGCTCAAGCTCCGCAAGGCTGTGGGCAAGGCCATTGGCGCCAACTTCGACCCCTCGCACCTGTTCTGGCAGGGCATTGACCCGCTGCGCGCCCTGCGCGCCCTCAAGGGCGCCGTCTACCACGTCCACGCCAAGGACACCAAGGTCTACACCGAAAACAGCGAGGTCAACGGTGTCCTCGACACCAAGCACTACGGCGACGAGCCCAACCGGAGCTGGCTCTTCCGCACCGTCGGGTACGGCCACGGCTTCTCCTGGTGGAAGGACTTCGTCAGCACCCTGCGCCTCATCGGCTACGACGACGTCCTGAGCATCGAGCACGAGGATAGCCTCATGAGCACCGAAGAGGGCTTCCGCAAAGCCGTCGAGTTCCTCCACCAGGTCGTCCTCGCCGAGTCCCCCGGCGACATGTGGTGGGCGTAACCACAGTGACCAGACCTGCGCGCCGTCCCCGGCGGCACCGCGAAGTAGGCCGTCTGTGCCAGGCCTACCCGTCGCAGCGCACCCGTGGTTCGTCCTCATGCCACGAGATGAGAACCGGAATTGACATCGGCCTGGAGAAACATGAGCAAGCGACGACAACCTCTCATCAAGGAGGCAAGACCAGCATGGAGAAGCCGATCCCGAACTGTCAAGCCCTGGTGAAGCGCGTCGAGAGACTCGAAAAGCAGAACCGGAGGCTCCGGCTTGCAGGCGCCGTGGCCCTCGCCCTTGTCGGCGCCGTCGCTCTGGTCGGCGCCGCCGCGCAGAAACCCACTACGCTGGAGGCGCGGGAGTTCGTTGTTCTGGACGACGACGGCACGCGTCGTCTCGCCCTGGGTGCGGACAAGGAGGGTACCGGCTTGGTCGTTTTCGGCGAGAAAGGGCGGCACCGCGTCCGCCTGTCAGTCAACGAGAGCGGGGCGAGCTTTAGCGTTCACGATGGGAAGGGCACGCCGCGCGCAGTCCTGTTACTGGACGGAGATAACCCAGGCCTGGTCTTCCTCGATCACAACGCGCAGGTTCGCACTGCACTAGGCGTCACCGATCTGGGACCAGCGCTGTCGCTCATCGATGAGAGCAACAAGCCCCGCGCCGTCCTCAATGTCACAAACGGCTTGCCGGGCCTGTCAATCTACGACAAGAAAGGGACGCGGCGAGCGGTGCTGGAGATGGACGACGAGCCCGGGCCTCTGTTGTGCTTGAGCGACAAGAAGGATGCGCACCGCGTGGTCATCAGAGTCGGGAGTGATGGGCCCATGTTGCAGCTCCAGGACCGCAACGGAAAACTGAGAGCCCAGTTCATGGTGAGTGAGGTCGCTCGTCGCGTCGTGCCCGCGCTGACCTTGTACGACGAGAATGAGAAGCTCCGCTCAAGTCTGTCTCTGGGTAAGAATGGGCCAGCGTTGCTCTTCCACGACGAGAACGGGACGTTACGTGCCGTCCTGGGAGCGGCCGGAGACCCCAACCTGCTGCTTTTCGACAAGCACGGTAAGACGGTCTGGGAGGCTCCGTAGCCTCGTCGCAGCCCGCCGACAAGCCACACGGAGCAGCGACCTTCAGAGTGACGAACACACCTCGAAGATGAATGCGACTCGAACTGTTTGACAGCCACAACCATCTCTACTTCGACACGTTCGACGCCGACCGCGACGCCGTGATCGAACGCGCGCGCGCCGCCGGCGTCGTGGGGCAGGTGTGCGTCTCGGAAGGCCTCGAGACGGCGCGCCTCTGCGTCGAGCTGGCACACCGTTACCCGGACGTCCACGCCGTCGTCGGCCTTCACGCGCACAAGGCAAGCGAGGACAGCGACGAGCACTACGCCGCCATCAGCGAGCTGGCGCAGAGCGAGGAAAAAGTCGTCGCCATCGGCGAGATCGGCCTCGACTACCACTACGACCACTCCCCGCGCGAGGCCCAGCGCGCCGTCTTCCGCCGCTACCTTCGGCTCGCGCACGAGCTGGCGCTCCCCGTCGTCGTCCACTGCCGCGACGCCTACGAGGACTGCGAACGCATCCTGCGCGAAGAGCAGCGCGGTCCATACCAGGGCGTCATGCACTGCTACTCCGGCACCGCCGAGCAGACACACGCTTTTATGAACCTCGGCCTCCACATCTCGTTCGCCGGGCCGATCACTTTCAAGAACGGCCAGAAAACGCGCGAGGCCGCGGCCGCCGTGCCCGTCGAACGGCTGCTCATCGAGACCGACGCGCCGTTCCTCGCACCCCAGCGCGTGCGCGGCCAACGCAACGAGCCCGCCTACGTCAAGGACGTGGCCGAGAAGCTCGCCGAGGTCAAGGGCCTCAGCCTCGAGGACGTCGCCCGCGTCACCACCCGCAACGCCCGCCTGCTCTTTGGCCTCGGCGTGGCCAGGCGCGAGACCGTCGCCTACACAATCCGCGACTCCCTCTACCTCAACATCACGAACCGGTGCACGAACGAGTGCATCTTCTGCGCCCGCACCCGCGACCCGGTCGTCAAGGGCCACGACCTGCGCCTCGCCCACGAGCCGAGCGTGCAGGAGATTGTGGACGCAGTCGGGAACCCCGGCGCGCACACCGAGGTTGTCTTCTGCGGCTATGGTGAGCCGCTCATCAGGCTTGACGTGGTGAAGGAAGTGGGCAAGATACTGCGTGCGCGCGGTGCACGGCGCATCCGAATCAACACCAACGGCCAGGCGAACCTCGTCCACGGGCGCGACGTGCTGCCCGAGCTCGCGCCGTTCACCGACGAGATCAGCGTCAGCCTCAACGCGGCCAACGAGGCCGACTACCAGCGGCTCTGCCGCTCCGAATACGGCGCCGGCGCCTTCGAGGCGGTCACGGCGTTCATCCGCGAGGCGACACACCACGTCTCGACGGTCACGGCCACGGTCGTTGCCGTGCCCGGCCTCGACATCGAGGCCTGCCGCGCGCTCGCCGAAGAACTCGGCGCGGCGTTCCGCGTCCGCGCCTACAATGAGGTTGGATAGGATTCTCTCGCAGAGCCGCAGAGAACGCAGAGAGGAGACAACTTGAAGCAGCGCACCAGCGAGATCCACGGCATGTTCCGCGAGCGGTTCGGGGGCGAGCCGGAGCTCACCGTCCAGGCGCCGGGGCGCGTGAACCTCATCGGCGAGCACACCGACTACAACGACGGCTTCGTCTTCCCGATGGCCATCGAGCGCAGCGTCATGATCTGCGGCCGCCGCCGCGACGACCGCCTCCTGCTGATGCACCAGCCCGCGATGGGCGGCTCGGCCGAGGCGTCGCTCGATCAGATCGAGAAAGACACGGCCCACCCCTGGGCCGATTATATCCTCGGTGTGGCACGAGAGTTGCTCCACACGGGCTGTTCGATCTGCGGCGCCGAGATCGCCGTCGCCGGCAACGTGCCGATCGGCTCCGGCCTGAGCTCGTCCGCAGCGATAGAGGTGGCAACCGCCACCTTCTTCGAGGCGCTCTGCGGCCTCCAGATCGAACCCGAAGAGGTCGCCCTGCTCTGCCAGCGGGCCGAGAACACGTTCGTGGGCGTCAACTGTGGCATTATGGACCAGTTCGTCTCGAAGCTCGGGCGCGCAGGCCACGCGCTCAGGCTCGACTGCCGCAGCCTCGAGTACCGCCAGGCGCCCTTCGACGACCCCGCCGTCCACGTCGTCGTGGCCGACACCGGGGTCAGGCGCGGCCTCGTGGACAGCGAGTACAATACGCGCCGGGCCGAGTGCGAGGCCGGCGCCCGGCGCCTCGGCGAGCTGCTCGGCAGGCCGGTGAAGGCCCTGCGCGACGTGGGCCCGGACGAGTTCCGCAGCGCCCAGTCCGAGCTCGCTGAGCCCGTGCTGCGCCGGTGCCGCCACATCGTGACCGAGAACCAGCGTGTCCTCGAGTGCGTCGCCGCCCTCGAGGCAGGCGATCTCAAGCGATTCGGCGCGCTGCTCAACGCTTCGCACGTGAGCCTGCGCGACGACTACGAAGTGAGCTGCGACGCCCTGAACCTGATGGCCGACCTGCTCCGCGCGCAGGACGGCATGCTCGGCGCGCGCATGACGGGCGCCGGCTTCGGCGGCTGCGCCATCGGCGTGCTGCGCGAAGAGAACAGCGACCGGGTCAACGACGTGTGCGACCGCGTCGCGGCCCGCTACCGCGAGCGGACCGGCCTCGAGCCGAACGTGTTCACCACCCGGGCAGCGGCCGGCGCCGCCATCGTGCCCGACTGAGGCTGCTCCGGCACAGGACAACCGACCGAGTAGGAACCGATGGTCGAAAACGACGACCAGCCGAAAGACAAGAAACACTTCACCGTGGTGATCGAGCGCGCCGGGCTCGCCGGCGCCAAGGTGCTGATCTGGGCCCTGATCGCCGGCGCCGTGTGCTTCTACTTCTGGTCCAAGTACATTGAAATACCCGGAAATCCCGAACTCCTCAACTTCGAATCGTCCGAGGCCTTCGAGTACGGCCAGCTTGCCAGGAACAACCTGCGCGGCGAGTGGTTCCGGACCGACATGATCCGCCCCGTGGAGCTCTGGCTCAACCGCTCTGTGCACGGCCATCCGAACCTCTACCATCCCCCCGCCTACCCCGTGGCGCTTGCGGGCCTGATGTCGTTCCTCGGAGCCAGGGACTGGACCCTGCTCGTCGGCAGCGCCGTGTTCTACTTCCTGGTGCTACCCGTGCTCTACTTCGCGACACAATCCATGTTCACGAAACGTATCGCGCGGCTCGGTCTGTTCTTCTTCCTCATCATGCCTGCCGTCGGTATCGCGGCCGTCAGCGGCACGCCCGCCATGTTCGCGACCTTCCTGGTGACCGCGTTCTTCGCGCTCCTTTCCGCGGTCAAGCCGCGCCGCTATGCGCTGACGGTGCTCGCTGGGCTGGTTCTCGGCCTGTGCGCCCTGACCGCGACTCGCTACGCGTTCCTCATCCTGCCTGCAGTCGGCTACTTCGTGCTCGTCCTCCGGCGAAAGGCCTGGGCGCACGTGCCAATACTCGTGGGGGTGGCGTTGCTCGTCATGCTGCCTTGGGGACTGCGCAACGTGCGGCTCGCCGGCTCCCCCTGGCCGGCCATGGACTGGACCTCCTCCTACCAGCTCGCCGTCGAGACCCAGGAGCGCGCCGGCGCCCAGGTCCGCGAGGAGCTCGCCGCCCCCCACGCGATGGAACGCTCGTTTTCGCCCACCGCCCTCGGCCCCGACGTGTGGCGAATGGACAAGGGGCGATCCATCGTGCGCAACCTCCGCCTCGGCCTGGGCGACCTGACGCGCTACGGCGCCCAGAGCGTGCTCATCATCCTGTTCGTCGCGGGCATCGTCGTTCGCTCCAAGAACCGGCACGCCGAATGGCTGCGCATGGCCCTCTACGCGGGCATCGTCATTGACCTCGCCTACGGCGCCGTGGCCCGCCCCGACAGCTTCCTGCTCCTGCCCTACGTCCCGTTCATGGTCGTCATCGGCGCCTTCACCTTCGTCGAGCTGATCGGACGCCTCGGCTACACGCGCCCGATCTCGAGGTTCGCCCTTATCGCCGTGCTCATTGCCGTGGCGCTCGCGCAGGCCGTCCTCGCCACAAACCCGGCCGACGCCCTCAAGCTGGCCGACCGCGACCGCCGCGTCAGCGCCCTGGTCCTGAAGGAAATCATCCATGAAGAAGGGGACCTCGAGCCGGAGGCCGTCGTGCTCAGCAACGTGCCCGCGCACACCGCCTGGTACCTCGACCGGCCCTCGATCTGGCTCCCGCCGCGGTACGAAGACCTCATGCGCCTCAGGATGCAGACCGATGAGAAGATCAGCTTCACGTTCCTCGCCGGCTACGCACTGAGTGAGAAAGAACCGTCCTATGAAACCTGGAACAGCGGTTTCCGCGAAGGCCGCATGCCGGACAGTTTCGGCCTCGTGCCCTTCCGCTCGACCATGCTCTCGCGCCGGAGGCACGTGTACACCTCCTTCATTTCCGCCGAGCGGCGCGAGGCGCTGGTCGAGCAAGCCAGAGGAAAGCGCAAAACCGGGGAGCCGCCGGAGAACGACGTGCGTTCAAATGGGGAAGAAGTAAGGCGCGAGCCGAACTGACCGGGGAGCACCTTCATGGATCGCGTAGCGACAGACAGGCAGGCACAGCTCGGCAACTACCTGCTCTTGGGCGTGCTCCTCGCCGCGCTCACCGCCTCGTTCTTCGACGCCTGGGCCTACTCCTCCGTGTGGTGGTTCCGCGTCGGCGCCCGCGGAGCCAACAACACCAGCTACTCGCCGGGACCGCTGATTCCGGTGATGGTCCTGCTGATGTTGAGCAAGCGACTGCGCGACATCCGAGACGGGTCGGGCACGCCGAAGAAAGACTGGTTCAAAGCCGCCTTCGAAGCCGTCCTCTGGCCGGTAGTGACCAGAATCGTCGAGGCGTGGCACCGGCTGCGCAACATCTCCTCCACCCCCGAGGCCCGGCGGGAACAAGCCTACAAGTACCGGGCCTACGCCGTCTGGGCGGTGTGGGCCGTGCTCGCCGCCGGCCTGGCCGCGTCGCTCAACTACCGCTTCAAGCACGCCATCCTGCAGCCCACAGGCGACGTGCTGCTGTTCGTGCACGTGGTCGTGCTCTCGGCCGCCGTCTTCTACGTAGCCTGGCGCATCTTCCACAGCGACGAGCAGATGCGGACCGCCGCCTCGGGCCGGGCCGGCCAGGTCGCCGGCTGCGCGCTCCTCCTGTTCTTCCTCGTCGTCCATTTCGCCGCCGTCCGGGGCCAACTCTACCGAATCTCGGTCATGGCCTTCCTCGGCTGCCTGCTCGCGCTCCTGTGGTTCTTCTACGGCTGGCGCGTAGCACGGATCTTTCTCTTCCCCCTTGCCTTTATGGTGTTCACCCTGCCGATGGAGTGGATCGAGGACCGGTTCGGGCTCCCGGCCCAGATGTTTGCGACAAGACACTCTGTTAATATCATGGCCTTCCTCGGCCTCAAAGTGAACTTAATCGGCAAGACGTCGTTCGAAGTCCTCAAGGGGGGCACGAGCATCGACTTCAGCGTCGACGCCCCGTGCAGCGGGCTCAAGTCCCTCGTGGCGCTCACGGCGATTTCGGCCACCTACGGCTACATGACCCAGAAAACAGTACCCAAAATGATCATCATCATGGCGTGCGGCCCCCTCATTGCCGTGCTGACGAACATCATCCGCCTTGTCACCGTCGGCGCCGTGGCGCAGTTCTGGGGCCGCAGCCCGGCGATGGCCGTACACGACCACGCGCTGCCCATCTACATTCTCGCTATCCTTCTCCTGATGGCAATTGACAAGCTGATCAACTCGAAATGGTTGAAAATCGAAGACTTCTGATCGCCCTGGCCGTGGTCCTCCTCGTGGGGATCGTCGCCCGCTTCGCCCTGACGGGGTTCGCCGTTTACCCCGACCCCTACTACGTGGGCGTCCCCGACGAGACGCCCACCTTCCGCACCGCCAAGGTGTATGTGTGCCCCCAGTGCGAAGAGACGATCCACGAGGCCGTGGCCAACCGGAAATTGGGCGAAGAGGCCGGCGAGACCCTTGCCAAGCTCCGCCTCTACTACGGCAAGCCGGGCGAGGACGGCTGCTGCCCGAATCACCCGGGCCAGGAGATGACGGCGACGACCGAGATCCCTGTCCACCCACAGGTCAAGTTCGGCCTCCCGCCGGACACCGAGTTTATCAGCCGAATCTACCTGCCCAAGGACGCGCCCCCTGGCGACCTGTCCAACAGGGTCGATCTCACGATCGTGATCAGCAGCAAGGACCGCCGCAGCATCCACCGGGCCGAGTACTGCCTCAAGGCCCAGGGCTGGATGATGCACGACCAACACCCCCTGAACATCAAGTGCCCGGCCGTCCCCGGCGGCGTGCTCGATGTCCGGTCAATCATAATGCACAAGCCCGTCGAGGACCAGCGCGGCCAGCCCTATACGCTGCAACTCGTTGTGTTCTACTGGTATGCCGCCCTGCCCGACCGCATCACCTCGAACATGTACAAGCGGCTTACCACCATGTTCTACGACCGCCTGATCCGGGGCACCAGCTACAGGTGGTCCTACGTACTCGTCTCCAAGCTGGTGCCGCCCAACGGGGGTGATCCGGGCCAGGTCGCCAGAGAACTCGAGCAGTTCGTCGTAGAGTTCAGCGGATTGGTAACGAAGGGGCGCGTCGCGGAATAGCCCCTCTGGGCAGAAGCAGCACTTTTCAGGAATTTTTTGGCCGCCGGCGTTGTTTTCATTGACAATCGGCCCTGGATGTGCTATATACAGGCCGGTTTAGGGTAAAATCCGATGAACGGGTATCGGGGTAACGCAACCAGCTGAGAACGCCCCGTGCCCGAACATCTTTTTGCGAAAAGGAGGCACACCATGCCAAAATCCCCTTGGATATGGTTGCTGCTCTTGATGCTGGCTGTCCCCTCCGCGTACGCCGCCGAGCCGGCCGGAACCGACGAGGAACCGCCCGCCGAGGACGCCGAACCCGTGGTCGAAGAGGAGCCCATGACGCAGGCCGAGCTCGCGGCCATCATCATCAGGATGCTTGGGCTCGCGAGCGAGGTGGACGAAAACATCGGCACCGACAAACTGTCATTCCGTATCGACAACTCAGAGCTGGCCTTCACGCATGCGTGCACGGTCCGCGGCATCTGCCCCCTGGGTGGCTGGAAGCCCAAGGAGAAAGTGACGCTGGAAGTCCTTGCAGTTGTCGTGACCCAGGCGCTAGGATTAGTCGGCAAAGTCGAAAACCCGGACAACTGGGAGGACTACGCGGCCGTCCTCGAGGCACTCGACCTCCCGCTGACGAGCATACGAGACGTGCTCAGCGAGATCGAGGTCGTCAACCCGGTGGTGATCCTCCTTCGCGGAACGTCCATGTCGTACGGGAACAACCTATCGCCGGTCCGCGGGCGCTAGGTAGGGGGCGGCTTCCTCGAAGCCGCAAGAACCGCACAGGGAGAGCGAGGTCTGATGAAGGGAACCGTTGTGGCCGCCGTCGCCGCGGTCGTCGTGGCGTTGTCACTGAACGCCGAGGGAGCGCAGCCCGCGTTTAGCCCCGTCATGGGCGGAGCGTACGATGAGCTGCTGCCCATTCTAGTCCGGGGCCGACCCGTCGTCCCGTCCTTCAAATTCCGCATAGAACACGACGACAATATCTTCACCGAAGAGACCGACCCCGTCGAGATGTGGAAGCTCGTGATCGAGCCCAAAATGGACATCCACATCCTGCGCGAACTCGCCTACTACGGCATCAGCTACCAGTACAGCCTCGTCTACTTCGAGGACCGCGACCCGGACACCGACCAGTCGCACGACGTGGTGCTGACCCTCAACCAGAAAATCTCCGAACGCTTCGAGATCCGCGTCCGGGACCGCTACCGCAACATGCAGGAACCCGAGCTCGTCGAAGTCACCGTCGCCGAGGGCCCGGCCGGCGAGCGGGTCTTCACCGTGAGGCAGCGCAACGACCGCGACTATAACGTGTTCAGCCCCACGGTCATCATCAACCTGACCGAGCGGCTCACCAGCTCACTCGCCTACGAGCACATGCTCATCGACTACGAGGACCCGGACGTGAGCCTCTCGGGCGACCGCACCCAGCAGAGTGCCTCGGCGTCCGTCAACTACATCCTTTCGCCCAAAACCTACCTGACGGTCTTCTACCGCTACCAGGACAACGACTACGACTATGACGAGGTCAAAGTCGACTCGACATCCAACATCATCTCCGTCGGCAGCACACACCAATTCTCGCCCACACTGACCGGCACGCTGCAGGTCGGCGTCGAGAAGCGGAAATTCGCCGATTACACACGCACCGCTTCCGACGGCACCGAGGAGCTCGTCACCGACCAGGACCAGACCGCACCCTACATCTCCGCGAGCCTCCGCGCCCCGCTCAGCGAGACCCTCTCCACGGAAATCGGCTACACCTACCGCATCGAGGAAACCACCGAGGCCGCCTTCATCTCCCAGGAGCTGCAATCGGTCTATCTCGGCATCTCCCAGTCTTTTACGGACCGATTCTCCGCGGTGTTCAACGCCACGCTCGACTTCGCTGACTTCAGCATCGACGAGGCCCGTTACCCCGACGTGCAGAGCGACTTCGAGGAGCAGGCGTTGCTCTTCGCCCTGGTCCTCCGCTACAAGATCAAGCCGAACTGGCACGCCGAACTCGGCTGGCGCTTCAACGACGTGGATTCAGACTTCCCCGGCGAGTCGTACAGGAGAAACCGGGCATTCATCGGCCTCAGCGCGATCTTCTAGGTGACCCACGGGCAACCGACAAGCCACCGGGCCGGCAGCCCTGCAATCGGGAAGGAAACCAGGAGCCCCCTGCATTCGTCATAAGCGAAGGCGCACGAGCGAAGGTGCACGGACGAGCCTTTGCGGGGACGGTGAAACCCCTAAACCGCTGCCCGATCCGCGCCGTTAGCCTCTGATGGGATGGACGTGTTTTTCTGCCGTTGACAAGACACAAGGAGCGTGAAGGTCGTGAACTCCTCCCCTGTTGCCCCGCCCCAACCCGAAACCGAGAAACTGCACTTCCTTGACTACTGGCAAGTCATCACCAAGCGCAAAGAGGTGATCATCGCCACGGCCGTCATCCTCATCCTGGCCGTCACCGCCTACTCCTTCGTCGTGCGGCCCCAGTACACCGCCTACAGCCAGATCCGCATCGAGGCCACGCCCAGCGTGGCCCCCTTCCTCACACCCGGCTCCGAAGAACTCTACAGGATGCGGACCAGTACCGACGAGGCCGCGTTCAACACCCACGAGCGCCAGCTCGTCTCCGACCGAGTGCTGCAAGCCGTCATCGAGGGCAACCTGACCAAGACCGTGTGGCGCTGCGACCGGTGCAAGCGCGAGTACTCCGAGGCGGACATCCACAGGATGCAGGACGTCGAGTGCACCCGCGAAGGCTGCAGCGGCCACATCAGACGCCACGAGGTGCGCAAGTACCCCACCTGGGTCAAGCTGAATGAAAAATGGTCCCAGGACGACAACGCGCCCGAAACCTACTCCCTCCAGGTCGCCGTCATCATGCTCGGCAGGCGGATCAGCGTGCGGCCCGAGCGCGGCACCACCTTGATCAACATCTACTATACGAGCCCCGACCGGAACGAGGTCGCTCCCGTCGCCAACATGATCGCGGAGGTCTATAAGCAGTACCAGGAGGAACAGTCGAGGGAGCGGGGGAGCGAGCCGCTCTCAGTGCTCCTCGAGGAGATCGACCTGCTCCGGCGCGGCACCGGCACCAAGAAGGGCCTCGACCAGCTCGAGAAGGAGATGTACGCATTCAAAGAGAAACACCAGATCGTCATCGGCCCGAACGGACTGCCCATCTACCTGGACCTCAACCAGTTCAGGGGCGAGCGCATCCGGCTCGAGGCCCAGATCGTCGGCCTGCAGACGCGCCTCGACAAGCTCGAAGGGGCGGAGCGTGAGCAGAAGATCGCCTCCCTCCAGAGCCAGCCGCTCTACGATTTCAAGCGGATGCTCGCCGAGCAGAAGATCGCTCGCAGCCAGGCCCTCATCGAGAAAGACAAGAACCACCCCCAGGTCGTTCAGCTCACAGAGTCCATCAAGGAGCTGGAGCAGAAGATTAACGACGAGGTCGCGGGCCTCCTCAACTCGATGCGCATCGATCTCGAGACGCTCCGGAGCCAGAAAGACGAGCTCGACAAAGAGATCAGAAGCGTCGAGGGAAACATCCACAAACAGGAGAAGGTGCTGAGCGAGTTCACCCGCCTGGCCCAGGAAGTCGAGCGTCTCTCCGCCATCTACCAGCAGGTCGCCCAGAAAAAGGCCATGGAATTCTTCAAGCAGGCGATCCCCGCCTCACTTATCACGATCACCCAGGAGGCCACCCCGCCGCTGGAGCCCTCGAGGCCCAACAAGCTCCTGAACATCATCATCGGCGTCGTCGTCGGCCTCACCGTCGGCACCGGCCTCGCCTACTTCATCGAGTACCTCGACACCAGCGTCAAAACCATCGACGACCTCGAACGCAACCTCAACATGCCCATCCTCGGCGTCATCCCGCAGCGCGTCAAACTCCTGACCGAAACCACACACAAATCGCCCGCCTACGAAGCGTACCGAATGCTCTGGACCAACATCGACTTCGCCCGACAGGACGCCAAGCTGCGCACCGTGCTGGTGACCAGCGGCGGCGTCGGCGAAGGCAAAACCACCAGCCTCGTCAACCTCGCCATCGTCATCGCCCGCGAGGGCAACCGCGTCCTCGTCATCGACAGCGACTTCCGCCGCCCGCGCGTCCACAAACTCCTCGGCCTCTCCAACCAGGAAGGCCTCACCGACGTGCTCATCCGCAACGCCGACCCCGAACGACTCGCCCTCGAAACCGACGTGCCCAACCTCTGGGTGCTCCCCAGCGGCAAGCTGCCCCCAAGCTCCATGGGCCTGCTGAACTCGCGCAACATGCGCGAGTGCATCGAACACCTCTACACCAAGTACGACATCATCCTCTTCGACTCGCCGCCCGTCATCGGCGTCAGCGACGCCTCCGTCCTCGCCAGCCTCGTCGACCGCATCGTCCTCGTCGTCGAGTACCGCAAGTACCCCAGAAGCGTCGCCACACGCGCCAAGAAAATCCTCGAAAACGTCGGCGGCCGAATCCTCGGCGGCGTCATCAACAACCTCAACATCGTCAAAGAAGACTACTACTACTACTCCCAGGTCTATCACTACTTCCAGGCCTCCGGCGAAGACACC
>CAZJXV010000020.1:0-26688 GCA_964550015.1 uncultured Verrucomicrobiota bacterium | reverse complement strand
CATGGCAAACCCCCAACTATATGTCAAGTGATTTATGACGCAGTACACTAGCATGACGGCCCCGACGAGCACCAGCGCCACGACCCCTACGACCTTCAGCCTCCGGTTCTGCCTTGCCAGTGTGGAGCACCGGCCGTCGACCTTCTCCAGCCGCTCAACCACGGCCTGCAAATCCGGCATCTGCGTATCCATAGCGCGTCCTCCTACTGCCGCGAGAAGTCTCGTACCATCTTGATTATGAATATCAGGCCGGCGGCGACGCAAATCACGTAGCCGATCATGTCCTCGCGAGCGTGAGCCGACTCCCCCGAGCGAAGGATGACGACGACCAGAATCACCGCCACGGCCCCGATCCACCAGTAGTACTTCGGCAGTTTCATCCGTCCCTGCCTCCGCCCCTGGCCCCGGCCGATCGGTGTGATCGGCGAAAACCTGTGGTGAATGCTCTCTTAGGCGGGGAAGCGCATGTTGTTGGCGAAGCGCTCCATGAAGTCGGGCTCGGTCGAGAGCTCGTGCAGCTCGATCGGCACGCCGGGCGCGCACAGCTCGGCCCGCAGGTCGGTCGAGAGCAGGTAGAGCTTCGCGCCCTGCAGCGCCGTGTTGCCCACCGCGCGCACCGTCTCGAGCGGCACCTTCGGGATGACGCTCAGCCGCTGGGCCGACTGCGGATCGAGCGTGCTCCCGAACGCGCCCGCGATCAGCACCTCGTCGAGCTCCTCCGGCCCGACGCCGAGGTGCTCGAGCAGAATCTCGACCCCGGCCGCGATCGCGGCCTTCGCGTTCTGCACCTCGCGCACGTCGCGCTGGCTCAGGTACACCTCGCCGGCGAGCGCGATCCGCGTCGTGCCGTTCGCCTCGTGGAGGCGCGCGCAGACCTTCGGCGGCGCGCTCCGTGCGCACTCGGTGCGCGAGAGCATGCGCCCGCTCTCGTCAATGACCCCGGCATCGAGCAACACGGCCGCCACGTCCACCAGCCCCGAACCGCACAGCCCGAGCGGCTCCCCACCGCCGATCGTCGTGAAGACCAGGTCGCCGTCCTCGACGCGGCACGAGTCAATCGCGCCCGCCACCCCGATCATGCCGCACTCGATCTTCACCCCTTCGAACGCTGGGCCCGCCGCCGCCGAGGTCACCAGCAGCCGTTCCGGCCCGCCGACCAGAATCTCCGCATTGGTCCCGATGTCGAGAAACAGCCGCGTGCCCGGCCGTGTGTGGAGCTCCAGCGCCGCCATCCCCGTAAGCACGTCGCTGCCGACGAACGCGCCGCTCGCCGGCGGGATCTCGAACGGCTTGTGGCCGAGCTTGGCCCCCTTCGGCCCGTCGAGCATCGTCTGGCACGCCGTAAACACCGCCGAGTACGGCAGCTCGCCGAGCGCCGACGGGTCCACCCCGGCCAGCAGGTGGCTCATCGTCGTGTTGCCCACCGCCACGTACTCGTTCACGTGCGCCGGGTCCACCCGGTGGCTCGCCGTCACCTGCGTCACCAGCTCGGAAAGCAGACCAACGATCTCGCGCGCGAGCGTCTCCGTCCCGTCCGGCCGCTCGCGGCAGAACGAGATCCGCGAGATCACGTCCTCGCCGTACTTGCGCTGCGGATTCAAGGCCGCCGCCACGCCGAGCTCCTTGCCCGTATTCAGATCCACCAGCAGCGCCGCCACCGTCGAGGTGCCCACGTCGAACGCGATCCCGTAGTTGTAGCGCGTCGTGTCGCGCGCCTCCACGTCGAGCACCGCCCCGTCCCACACCGTCACCGTCACGTGGTAACCCGCCTTGCGCAGCACGCCCGGCAGCTTGCGCAGCACGCCCGGCCGGAACCGCAGCCCCGCGCCGTCCGGCAGCGCGTTGAGCACGAGCTCCGCGTCGCTCGTCGGCGCCTCGAGCGTCGCCGGCTCGAGCTCCAGGAAATGCTTCCTCACCTTCGGCGCCAGCCGCACCCGGCCCGACTCGCCCGCCGTCATCACCTGGCCCGACATCGCGCTCGGCGGCATCGGCACCGACACCCGCAGGTCGCCCGCCACCCGCGTCCGGCACGCCAGCCGCCAGCCCTCGCCCAGCTCCTTGGCCGAAAAGTGCTTCCGGTCCTCGGCGCTCACCGGGAAGTCGCCGACGACCACCCCGTGGTCGCCCATGATCTGCACCGCGCACTTACCGCACGCGCCGGTGCCGCCGCACA
The DNA here is from genome assembly GCA_964550015.1 of uncultured Verrucomicrobiota bacterium. GTDB lineage: Bacteria > Auribacterota > JABMQX01 > JAFGEW01 > JAFGEW01 > CAZJXV01. The sequence goes on along the minus strand of CAZJXV010000020.1, from coordinate 24,515 downwards.
GCGATTCGATCGGGATGCCGTGCGCCCAGCACACCTCCAGAAGATTCTCGCCGGCCTTCACCTTGATCCGGCGCCCTGTCGGCTCAAAGACAACCGTCGCCATGGATCCTCGCACCCGTAACGTACGTACGTTGGTTTCAGGGGGGAGTATAGAGAAGTCTCGGTCAAGATAACAGGATGGACTCAGCCGCCCCTATCCCGTTCATCCCGTTATCCTGTCAAGAAGATCGTCCTATCGATCCTGCCGATCCTGTTATCCCGTCAAAGATGTCCTATTGATCTCGTTGATCCCGTTATCCTGTCAAAAGAAAACGCCTATTCCTTCGGCTCCGGCTTGACCCAGTACTCGACCTTGCCCGCGCGCGCCCCACCGATGTAGTTCGCGCACATCATGTCCTTGCCCACCAGCGCCTCGGCCGCCAGCACGAGCTGCATCAGGTACCCGTCGTTCGGGTCGATGATCGCCGTATCCAGCCCCGCCTCGATGCACATCACGATGAACGCCTGGTTCAGAATCTTGCGCTTGGGCAGCCCGTGGCTCACGTTGCTCACCCCGGCGCTGCAGTGCGCCTCCGGCCACGTCTCCCGGAACTTCCTCAGCGTCCAGAGCACCTCGCGCCCGTAGCTCAGCTCCGGGTCAATGGCCGACGCCACCGGCTGCACCAGCGGATCGAGGTAGATGCTCGACGCCGGCACCCCGTCGCCCAGCAGCCGGCCCATCAGCCGCTGCGCCTTCTCGAACCGCTCGGCCCCGTTGGCCGGCATCCCCGCGTCGTCGAGCACCAGCGCGATCACCCCGCACCCGTGCTCCTTGACCAGCCCGATCATCTTCTCGTACCGCTCCGTCTCGCCGCTGATCGAGTTGACGATCGGCTTCGCCTCGCCCACGTGCACCGTGAGCGCCGCTGCGGCCGCCGCCGGGTTCGGCGTATCAATCGAGAGCGGCGCCCCCGTCTCGTCCTGTGCGAGCTGGGCGAGCCAGACGATATCGTCCACCTCCGTCTTGATCCGGGTGCCGCAGTTCACGTCGAGGTAGTTCGCGCCCGCCTCGAACTGTGTGCGCGCCAGCCCGCGGAAGAACGCCTCGTCGCGGTTGGCCACCGCCTCGTCCAGCCCCTTGCGCGACGTGTTGATCCGCTCGCCGATAATCAGCATCGTTCTCGGTCCTCCGCAGTCCTCCGCACACGTGGGAACGAAAGGGAATTTACCACGGAGACCACGGAGAGCACGGAGACAGGATTCTTTTCTCCGTGTTCTCCGTGCCCTCCGTGGTTGACCATTCTTTTCCCGCCGCCGCACGACCTACGCGGCGAGGATTTCCTTGATCTTGTCCACCGCCGACGCCGCGTCCGGCGCGAAGCCGTCCGCGCTGACCTCGTCGGCGTACGCCTGCGTCACCGGCGCGCCCCCGATGATCGTCTTCACCGCCCCGCCGATGTCCGAGCCCTTGATCGCCTCGATCGTCGTCTTCATCGAGGGCATCGTCGTCGTGAGCAACGCCGACATCGCCACGACGTCCGCCCCCGACTTCGCCGCCTCCTCGATGAACTTCTCCGGCGTCACGTCTATGCCCGCGTCCACCACCGTGAAGCCCGCGCCCTCGAGCATCATCGCCACCAGGTTCTTGCCGATATCGTGCAGGTCGCCCTTGACCGTGCCGATCACGATCGTGCCCGGCGACTCGATGTCGCTCTCCGCCAGCAGCGGCTTGAGCACCGCCATCGCCCCCTTCATCGCCCGCGCCGCGATCAGCACCTCCGGCACGTACACCTCGCACTTCTTGAACCGCTCGCCCACGACGCCCATCCCGCCGATGAGCCCCTCTTCCAAGATGTCCTTGACCGACGTCCCCTCGTCGAGCGCGCGCGTGACCAGCTCGTCCGCCTTGGCCGGCACCCCGATGTTTCCCTTGATGATGGCCTCTGCCAGTTCCTCAAGCGTACTCATAGCTGCCTTACCCCTGTCCCTCTGTCGTTCCTGTTGCGCACCTGTCCCAGCCCCGGGCACCTCGGCCGGGCACCAAATGTCTGTGCCTTGTACGCCGCACCCGAACCGATGTCAACCCTTTCCACCAATTGCGGATCCTCAGCGATGTCCTTGCCCTCGGAGCTCGCCCGCATGGCCGGCCCAACCATGGCCGTCCCGACCACGGGCGTCCGCACGCACAATAGGCACAATCGCCCATTCCTCCACCGTCCTTCCATGCCATCCGGCCGTTTGGCAATAAGAAAATTCGTGATCGTCCCTATTCCTTCTCTGTTCTTCCTTTTTTTGCTTGACAAGCGGGGCAATTAGACCTATTCTACGAGTTACAGAATTGCGCTGAAAGCGCCTTGTCATCCCGGCGCATTCAGGCGAACCGAACAAGGGGGATTCGATCAATGAAGACGGGGACTTTCGTCTCAACGTGCCTACTGCTTGGCCTCATCGCGTCGTCCGGCCCGGCGACCGCGGTAAAGCCATACGAGATCACCGAACTCGGCACACTCCGCGGCGACACGTACGCCTGGGACATCAACGGCTCCGCCCAGGTGGTGGGCGTGTCGGCGTCCTCAACCGGCTACAACCATGCCTTTCTGTGGGAGAACGGCGTGATGCAGGACCTCGGCACACTCGGCGGATCCTGGAGCTGGGCCTACGGCATCAACGCGTCGGGGCAGGTGGTCGGCTCCTCAGCGACCGGAAGCGGTGAAGACTACGAAGCCGCCCTGTGGGAAGACGGGGTGATGCGTGGCCTCGGCACACTCGGCGGTTCCGGCAGCTCGGCCCGCGACATCAACGACTCGGGCCAGGTGGTGGGCTGGGCGTATACCGCCGGCGGGGCCCAGCATGCCTTCCTGTGGGAGGACGGCGTGATGCAGGACCTCGGCACTTTGGACGGCTGCACCTCGAGCCAGGCCAAAGCCGTCAACGATTCGGGACACGTAGTGGGCCACGCGCGCACCCCCAGCGGGGACTCCCGCGCGTTCCTGTGGAAGGACGGTGTGATGACGGAGCTTGGCACGCTCGGGGGCAGCAGCGGCCACGCCTACGACATCAACGACTCGGGGCAAGTGGCAGGCGCGTCGTACACCGCGGACGGCGACTGGCATGCCTTCCTGTGGGAGAACGGCGTGATGCAGGATCTGGGCACCCCGGGCGGGTCATGGAGCGCGGCCTACGGCATCAACGACTCGGCGCAGGTGGTGGGCGACGGCGGGACCGCGTTCCTGTGGGAGAACGGCGTGATGTACAGGATCAGCGACCTTATTCCTGACGACCCCTTGTCCCCCTACTTCGACGAGTCCAGGGGCATCAATGATCTCGGCCAGGTGGTGGGCTCCGGCTACTACGACAAGCGACGCTGCGCCTTCCTCGTGACCCCCATCCCCGAGCCCTCCGCCCTGGGCCTGCTTGCCTTCGCCTCCCTCGTCGCGATCAGATGCCTCCGCCGGGTATGAGAAAACCTTTCATGGCATAGCCGAAAAACACAAGGGGGATTCGATCAATGAAAAGGGGGATCATCATCTCAGCGTCCCTACTGCTCGCCCTCGCCGTGTCTTCCGGCCCAGCGACCGCCGTCATGCCGTACGAGATCACCGACCTCGGCACCCCTGGCGATCCCTGGGAGATCTGGAGCCAGCCCAGGGCTTACGGCATCAACGCGTCAGGCCAGGTTGTAGGCTCAGTCTACAATGATCGCGGGAACGAGCACGCCTTCTTGTGGGACAACGGCGTGATGCACGACCTCGGCACCCTCGGGGGCGCCTGGAGCGTGGCCTACGGCATCAACGCGTCGGGCCAGGTCGTGGGCACGACGTTCACCGACAGATCAAAGGAGCGCGCCTTCCTCTGGGAGGACGGCGTGGGGATGCAGAACCTTGGGGCTTTCACCACCTGGGGTTGGAGCGGGGCCTCTGGCATCAACGCGTCGGGGCAGATAGTAGGCTGGGCGGACACTTCCAGTGGGGATCACGCCGTTATGTGGGACAACGGCGTGATACAGGACCTCGGCACCCTCGGCGGCTACCAGCGCGAGGCCTATGGCATCAACGACTCGGCGCAGGTCGTCGGCATGGCGTGCACAGAGGACCAGAAGGAACACGCCTTCCTGTGGGAGAACGGCGTGATGCACGACCTCGGCACCCTCGGCGGTTTGTACAGCCTTGCCTTCGGCATCAACGCGTCGGGCCAGGTTGTGGGCGCCGCGCGCACCGCGGACCGGGTCTATCACGCCTTCTTGTGGAAGAGCGGCGTGGGGATGCAGGACCTTGGCACCCTCGGCCCCACCTCAAGCGAGGCCTACGGCGTTAACGGCTCCGGGCAAGTCGTGGGCTTCTCGAAAATCGCCAGCGGAGACGACCACGCCTTCCTGTGGGAGAACGGCGTGATGTACGACTTGAACAGCCTCGTCCCTGATGACTCAGTATGGGTGCTGGAACACGCCAGGGGCATCAACGATCTCGGCCAGATTGTCGGCTACGGCTCCTACTACGGCGGAACTCGCGCCTTCCTCCTCACTCCCATCCCCGAGCCCTCCGCCCTGGGCCTGCTTGCCTTCGCCCTCCTCGCCGCAATCAGATGCCTCCGCCCGCACTGAGGAGACGCCTCATGGCATAGTGGACAAGCGCAAGGGGGATTCGATCAATGAAGAGGGGCATTCTCATCTCAGCCGTCGTACTGCTCGCCCTCGTCGTGTCCTCCGGCCAAGCGACCGCCGTCATGCAGTACACCATCACCGACCTCGGCTCCTTCGGCGACAACAGCTACGCCTATGCCATCAACGAATCAGGACAGGTGACGGGCTGGTCGCGGACCGCAGCCGGGGACCCGCACGCCTTCCTGTGGGAGAATGGCGTGATGCGCAACCTCGGAGTCCATTATGGGTACGACATCAACGCGTCGGCACAGGTGGTCGGCGGCCACGGCCAGCTCGCCTTCCTTTGGGAAAACAACAGCGTGCGGTACCTGAGCACCCTTGGCGGTGCCAGCAGCGTGGCCTACGCCATCAACGATTCCGGCCAGGTGGTTGGGATGGCCTACACCCCAAGCGGGGATCGGCATGCTTTCCTGTGGGAGGACGGTGTCACAACCGACCTTGGCACCCTCGGCGGTTCCAAAAGCGAGGCCCGCGGCATCAATGCGCTGGGCCAGGTGGTCGGGATGGCCTACGACGAGAATGGTAGGTACCGCGCCTTTCTGTGGGAAGACGGCGTGATGCACAACCTCGGCACCCTCGGCGGTGTCTTCACCTATGCGTTCGACATCAACATCTCAGGGCAGGTGGTAGGCAGCTCATGCAAGGGCAGCTACAATTATCACGCCTTCCTGTGGCAGGACGGCGTGATGCACGACCTCGGCACCCTCGGCGGCGACGAAAGCCATGGCTTCGGTATCAACGCCTCGGGGCAGATCGTAGGCTCGGCGCGGACCTGGAGCGGCAACAACCGCGCCTTCGTCTGGGAGAACGGCGTGATGTACAACTTAGACAACCTCATCCCTGCCGACTCAGGATGGGATCTCACCACTGCCCGGGGCATCAACGATCTCGGCCAGATTGTAGGCTCCGGGTTCCACGACGGCGAAATGCGCGCCTTCCTCCTGACCCCCATCCCCGAGCCCTCGGCCCTGGGCCTGCTTGCCTTTGCCTCCCTCGTCGCGATCAGATGCCTCCGCCGAAGAACGAAGCACTAATTCTCGCACATAGACACGGAGTGACTCTCCCTTTCTCTCTGCGAGCTCTGCGACCTCTGCGGTGAATCTCTTCACCCTCCGAAAATCTCATCAATCCGGCGCTTCACCTCCGGCGTCATCTCGATCGCGTCGGGCCATGGCCTCGAAAAACCCTCGCTCGGCCATTTTTTCGTCGCGTCAATCCCGATCTTCGTGCCGAACGTCGCCCGCTCCGCCGCGTGGTCCAGCACGTCGGCGGGGCCTTCGCTGAACGTAATGTCGCGACGAGGATCGATATTGGCCAAAGAACGCCAGACCACCTCGCTCGTGTCCTGCACGTTGACGTCGGCGTCCACGACCACGATCGCCTTCGTGAACATCATCTGCCCGAGCCCCCACAGCGCGTGCATCACCTTGCGCGCATGAAACGGGAACTGCTTGCGGATGCTCACCAGCGCCAGGTTGTGGAACACCCCCTCGAGCGGCAGGTTGATGTCCACGATCTCCGGCACCACCGCCCTGAGCATCGGCAGGAACAGCCGCTCCGTCGTCTTCGCCATGTAGCAGTCCTCCATCGGCGGCCGCCCCACCACCGTCGCCGGGTAGATCGGCTCAGCACGACGGGTGATGCACTCCACGTGGAAGACCGGGTAATCGTCCGCGAGCGAATAGTAACCCGTGTGATCGCCGAACGGCCCCTCGCGCCGCCGCTCGCCCGGCTCCACGTAGCCCTCCAGCACGAAGTCCGCGTCCGCCGGCACCTCCAGCTCCGAGGTCTCGCACCGGACCAGCTCCACCCCCTTCTTGCGCAGGAAGCCAGCGAAATACACCTCGTCCACCGCTTCGGGCAGCGGCGCCGTCGCCGCGTACGTCATCGCCGGATCGCCGCCGAGCGCCACCGCCACCGGCATCCGCTCACCCCGCGCCTCGGTGCGACGATAGTGCTCGGCCCCCACCTTGTGCACGTGCCAGTGCATGCCCGTCTCGCGCGGCCCATAGACCTGCATCCGGTACATACCCACGTTCCGCTGGCCCGTCTCCGGGTGCCGCGTGAACACCATCGGCAAAGTGATAAACGGCCCCCCGTCCTGCGGCCAGCACGTCAGCACCGGCAGCGCCCCCAGGTCCGGCGCCCGCTCGACCACCTCCTTGCACGGCCCTGTCTTGACCGTCCGCGGCGCATACCGCGACAGGTGGAACAACTCAATGAGAACTCTGACCTTGTCCCTCAACGTCGTCGGCGGCTGCTTCGCCAGCAGCGCCTCGATCTCGCGCGCCACCGACTCCACCTCGTCCACCCCGAGCGCCATCGCCATCCGCCGCATCGAGCCGAACGCGTTCATCAGCACCGGCCACTCCGCGCCCGTGACGTTCGTAAAAAGCAGCGCCGGCCCGCCCGCCTTGCACACCCGGTCCGTGTACTCGGTGATCTCAAGCCGCGGGCTGATCTCCGCCTCGACCCGCCTGAGCTCCCCCTCGGCCTCGAGCTTGCCGACGAACTCCCTGAGAGACTTGAACGCCATCGCTCCGCCTCCTGCGCCCTCCTGCGCCCTTCTGCGCCCTCCTGCGCCTCCTGCGCCTCCTGCGCCCTCCTGCGCCGCCCCGGCACGCTACCGCAGAGAAACAGGGACAGTCACCTGTTTTTCTCAAGCTGCGCGGCCGGCCCCAGCTCGGGCGCTAACGCCTCCGCCACAAGCGAGTGCAGGCGCATCACCAAGAAAAACTGGTGACTGTGGGGCTGTTGAAAAAGTCCGTCTTTGCTCTTCGCAGCTTTGTCCCGAAGGGGCTGCATAGAATAGCCCAGGGTCAGCTTTGCCCCGAGCTCGTTAGCGCAAGCGGCCTCGTCGAGGGGCAAAGCGCCACCCTGGGTACAGAGCCCGCAACAAACCAAACCATAGCCCGAAGGGCTTGCATAAAGCCGGTTTTTCAACACCCCCACTGTCCCCATTCTGCGAGGCCCCCACGCGTCAAGGCCCCGGAAAGCGGCAGCAGTCATTCATCACCCGTCCATCAGTTGCCAACTCACCCATGAACGACCAAAACGAGAAGCCGCCTCTTGGGCACACGCACCCATTTCGCCGTGGTCTCCGTGCCCTCCGTGTTCTCCGTGGTGGAATCCCACCATCCGAACAAAGCAACCAACACCTCATCGGCCCTCGCCCGGTTGATCCCCTCGATCCTGTTATCCTGTCAGGGATGCCCTGATGACGGCCGCGATTTCCCTTGACAATCCGCTGCACTCTGCGCAACTGTCCCGGTCGAGGTTATGGGCGGGGCACGCGCGGCCCCTCGGAGTGCGTCCAGCCCGCTGGAACTCGGGTCAAGAAAGCAAAGTCAGGTCTCATACATCTGATTCCGTGCGCATAAGGAGGGTCTACTCATGGCGAACGATCGGAATTTCGAAGGGGAACTGACCAAGGCGATTAGTGGCAGTTTGATCGTGGGTCGCATTGTCGTCATGGCGGTCGCGATCGCGATCGCCTCAGTTGCCGTGTACGCGCTCGGAGCCCTCGACGGCGCAATCAAGCTCGGAGCGAAGAGCCAGTGGCTCTTTTGGCTCAAATATCTCATTCGCGGCATCGGGTGGATCCTGGGCGCCTACTTCGTCCTGTCCGGCATGGTCGCGGTCTGCAAGATGGCGGCCGCGAGAGAGAGCGGCGCGAGCAGCAACATTTTCTCGGGAATCGCCGGCATCTTTGCCAATCTCTTCGTGGTGTTCTTCGCCACCGTGAGATATCTGTTCTGGTTCGTGGCCCTCTTGATCGTGATCTGGGGTCTTGGCTTCATTGGCAGGATTCCCGAGTTTGGCCCCATCATTTCTGGAATCGCTCTCGGGCTGGTCATGCTCGCCGCTGCCTTGTGGATCGCGCTGCACGTCTCGAAGTTCTTTGTCAGCGTGCTCGTTCTGCCCGCCATCATGGGGACCTCGGGCCAGAAGGGAATCTCCTGCTTCAAAGAGTCAAAACGGATCCTCAACGGACAGCCGATCCGTCTGGTGAAGCGTTTTCTTGCGGTCGGCTTGGTCGTCGTGATCTACTCCTTCGTGGTCGCCCAGGGCATCGGCTTCTTGGGCACGCACGGCGGGCAGGCGCTTGGCGCCAAGAACTCGCCCGTGCTTAACGGCGCCCCACCCATCAAGAAGCTCCCCACGGTGCCCGCGTATGCGCCAGTGCCTGTGGTGACACAGGTTCAGATGGGCACCGTACTGGGGGCGACCAAAGCGACCGGCACCCGGCTGGCCGGCGCATGGATTTTCGGCATCGAGTTCATGATACTCCTCGTGGTTCTCAAGGCGATTGGGGCCAACTTCTTCGCACTCGCGGGCATGTCAACCTATCAGGCCCTCAAGGGTGAGGCTGATATGCCGATCACCTCGCCCGACATCAAGGTAGACCTCTCGAAAATCAAGGGCTCGTTCGACGGCCTCGGCGCCAAGTTCAAAGAGGAGATGCACGCCGACGAAGGCGGCGCCCAGAAAAAGAAGACCGCGCCCAAGAAAGAAGACGAATAAAGCCGATTTCAATACCGAGCCACGCGCATCCCGAGGGGGCCTTCGAGCGCGGAGGCCCCCTCGTTGCGTCTCAACCACCATGACCGCACCCAAAAAACGCAAACCCGTTCGCGCCCGCTGCCCGACGTGCGGCAAGGACGTCGTCTCCTCGCCCGACGACCCCGACTCGCTAGACCTCTTCCCGTTCTGCTCCGAGCGCTGCCGCCTCGCCGACCTCGACAAGTGGTTCGAGGAAGACTACCGCGTCGAGCGCCCGGCCACCGAAGCCGACCTCGAACAACAGGATTGAAAAGCACGGGCCACAGACCGTGTTCCTCTGTGAACTCTGTGGCTTCTCCAAGAGATAGACAATCATGCCGCTGAGTCACGCACAGGTCGCCCGCGTCGTTGAGGAGCTCGGCTGGGTCCTGCCCGGCGCCGTCGTCGAGCGCTTCTTCCAGTACGCGCCCAGGCGCTTCATCCTGGCCGCGCGCCAGCCCGACTACGGCCACAACGTGCTCATCTGCCTCCAGCCGCCCAACGTCCGCCTGCACCTCACCCGCGGGCGGCTGCGCGACAAGCCCCGGCGCCTCTCCTTCGGCGAGTACGTCCGCACGCGCATCGAGGGCGCGCGCATCACCGGCGTCGCCCAGCTCAACGGCGACCGCATCGTCGAGTTCGCGTTCGACAACGCCGGCGAAACGCTCTTTCTCGTCGTCGAGCTCTTCCCCCGCGGCCCGCACATCGAACTGCTCGACGCGGCGCGCAAAGTGCTCGCCTCGCTCCAAAACCAGCGCGTCGGCTCCGTGTACGAACCACCGCCCAGGCCCGCGTTGACGCGGGGCGATGAGCCGCCCCACGTCCCCGACGGCACGCTCTACAACTACGTCCTCGACGACACCTTCAGCGAGACCGAAACGCAGGAGCTGTTCCAGGCCGACAAGCGCCGGCTCCTCTCCCAGCTCCGGCGCGAGCGCCGCCGCCTGCGGCGCCTCGTCGAGCGCCTCCGTGGCGAGATCGAGCAGGGCCGCGGATGGCAGGAGCTCGCCCGCCACGGCGAGCTCCTCAAGACCGCCCTCGCCACCCACGGCGCCGGCCGCACCGAGATCGAAGTCACCGACTACGCCACGGGTGAACCGGTCACCGTGCCCCTCGACCCCAAGCTCGGCGTGCGCGCCAACATGGAGGCCTGCTTCAAGCGCAGCCGCAAGCTCAAACGCACCCTCGAGAAGGCCGAACGCGAGATCGGCCCAGCCGAAGCCCGGCTCGCCGAGATCGAAACCGCCTGCGAGACGGCCGAAGGCGTCGAGTCGCCCGAGGAGCTCGACGGCTTCCTCGACGAGCGCGACCTCAAGCTCAAGCCGAAGCAGGCGCCGAAGGCTGCCGTGCCGAAAAAAGAGAAACCGGCCGAAGAGTTCCGGTACTTCCTCTCGGCCACCGGCGCCAAGATCTACGTCGGCCGCGGCGACGCCGAGAACGACCGCCTCACCATCTCCTTCGCACGCGGCCACGACCTGTGGCTCCACTGCAACGACTACGCCGGCTCCCACGTCGTCGTGCCGCTCGAGAAGGGAAAGGACGCCGACCGCGAAACCTTGCTCGACGCCGCCACCCTCGCGCTCGCCTACAGCAAGGCCAAGAACGCGGGCTCGGGCGACGTGCTCTACACCCGGCGGCGCTACGTCTCGAAGCCCAAGCGCATGCCGCCCGGCAAGGTGTACGTCAGCACCCACAAGGTCATGCACCTCAAGCTCGACGACGCCCGCCTCCGCCGCATCCGCGAACGAACAAAGGAAGAACGGAACGAACCACAGATTCCCACAGAGAGGCACTGACTTAAGAGAACGACTCAAGGGAACGCGAGAATCCCCGTAGGGGATTGATGTGAATAGCCGCAGGCGTGAGCCTGCGGGTGAAGAGAACGAAGCGACACCAACCCTGAAACGAACAAAGGCACAACGGAACGAACCACACATTCTCACAGATAGACCCTGACTGAAGAGAACGACTTAAAAAGAGGTGAGAATCCCCGTAGGGGATTGATGTGAATAGCCGCAGGCGTGAGCCTGCGGGTGAAGAGAACGAAGCGAGCCACCAATGTCCATCTGGGAAAGGGCCTGTTGAAAAAGTCCGCCTTTGTTCTTCGCAGCTTTGTCCCGAAGGGGCTGTATAGAATAGCCCAGGGTCAGCTTTGCCCCGAGCCTGCCGACTCGTGCTTCGTAGCGAAGCTACTTCGCAGAGTAGCAGGGGCAGAGCGCCTGCCCTGAGATCCATCGAAGGGCCACCCTGGGTACAGAGCCTGCAACAAACGAAACCATAGCCTGAAAGGCTTACATAAAGCGAGTTTTTCAACAGGCCCGAAAACCGCCGGTTCATTGAGGTGAGATAGATGGAGCGAACGCTGGAGGTACTCGAATTTGACCGCGTGCGCCAGGTCGTCGGCGAGTGCGCCGCCTCCGACCTCGGCCGCGCCCACATCGTCACCGCGCCCGTCCGGACCGCGTCCGTCGAGGTCCGGCTCGACTACGACCGCGTCGCCGAGATGCTCGCCCTGTTCGACGCCGGCGACCACCCCCCCATGGACGGCCTCAGCGACGTGCGGCCCGCCCTCGAGCGCGTCAGCACGCCCGGCGCGTTCCTCGAGCCGGAGGACTACGTGCACATCGCCGACCTGCTCCACGCCGGCGCCGTCCTCCGCCACTTCCTCGACAAGCGCAAGGCCGACGTCCCGCGCCTCTGGACCGTCGCCGGGCCCTTCGAGCCTCTGCCCGAGTTCGAGCGCGAGTGCGACCGCGTCTTCGAGCCCGACGCCTCGGTCAAGGACACCGCCTCGCCCCTGCTCGCCGAGATCCGCGCCGAGCAGCGCGAGGTCACCGCCAAAATCGCCAAGGTCCTCGACCACTACCTGCGCTCACCCAAAACCCAGCTCTACCTGCAGGAGCAGTTCATCACCCAGCGCAACAACCGCACCGTGCTGCCGATCAAGATCGAGTACAAGAGCAAGGTGCCCGGCATCATCCACGACTACTCCATCAGCGAGGAGACCGCCTTCATCGAACCGCTCGAGGTCGTCGAGCTCTCCAACCGCCTCCTCGACCTCGGCAAGGATGAAAAAAAGGAGATCCGCCGCATCCTTCTGATGCTCGCCGACCTGCTCCGCCGCGACCTCGATACCGCCCGCGCCGACGTGGACATCTGCGCCACGCTCGACGCCGCCTACGGCAAGGCCGAATTCGCCGTCCGCTACGGCTGTGCCATCCCCGAAGTCACCGGCTCCGGCGGCCTCCGGGTCGTCAACGGCCGCCACCCCCTGCTGTTGTTCGCCATCGGCGAGCGCTGCGTCCCGCTGACGGCCGAGCTCAAGGCCTCCGACCGCGCCCTCGTCATCTCCGGCCCGAACGCCGGCGGCAAGACCACCGCCGCCAAGACCCTGGGCGTCCTCGCCCTCATGGTGCAGTGCGCCATCCCGATCCCCGCCGACGCCTCGTCCGTCTTCCCCATCTACAGCGGCTTCTTCGCCGACATCGGCGACTACCAGGACCTCACCGGCGGCGTCAGCACGTTCACCTCGCACCTCGGCGAGGTCAAGCGCATCCTCGACCAGGCCGCCGAGGACAGCCTCATCATCCTCGACGAGCTCGGCACCGCCACCGACCCCGCCGAGGGCGCGCTCCTGGCCCAGGCCGTCCTCGAGGAGATCGCCACGCGCGGCGGCCTCGCGCTCGTGACCTCGCACCTGCCCGCGCTCAAGAACCTCGACCGCCGCTACGACTGGGCCCGCACGGCCTCGTTCTCCCTCGACCCCGACACCGAGCGCCCCACCTACGTCCTCTCCATGGACGTGCCCGGCGAGAGCAATGCGCTCAAGATCGCGCGCATGATCGGCCTCCCACAGCCCATCATTGACCGCAGCCTCGCCCTCATGTCGCCCGAAGAGCGCGAGCTCAAGGAGGTCCTCGGCTCCCTCAAGGCCGAGCAGGAGCGGCTCCGGCGCGAGCGACAGGCCGCCGAAGACGAACGCCGCCGCGCCGCCGACGAGCACGCCCGCGTCCGCGCCCAACTCGACCTGGCACGCAAGGAGGCGGACCGCCTCAAGGCCGAGACGCTCCAGGCCCGGCGCGACGTGCTCGAAGAGCGCCGCCGCATCGTGCGCGACGGCCGCAAACGCGTCGAGAAAATGATCGCCGGCCTCGGCTCCCGCGACGACGTGATCGCCTCGAAGGACCGTCTCGCCGGCGAGGCCGCCGCCATTGACGACGAGCTGGCCGGCGTCGGCAAGGAGCTCGGCGAGCTCGCCCCGAAGCCCGTCCGCCGCCGTCCCCTCGACGAGCCCCGCGAGGGACTCACCGTCTGGGTCCCCTCCCTCAACGACCGAGGCACCATCGTCCGCGTCTACGCCCGAGGCCGCCGCGCCGACGTGCTCGTGAACAAGACAGAGTTCAAGGTCGCCGTCAAGGACCTCGAGCTCATCGAAGACGCCCCCGGCGAAGAAGCCCCCGCGCGTCACGCCCCTCCCGCGCGTCACGGGGACGCGCCCCCTTCGGGCGCTGCGCGAGAGGGCTCGACCGAGATCAACCTCGTCGGCAAGCGCGTCGAGGACGCCCAGCTCGAGCTCGACCGCGTCCTCGACCAGGCCGACGCCAACGGCCTCGAAACCGTCCGCATCATCCACGGCTACGGCACCGGCGCCCTCCGCCAGGGCGTGCGCGACTACCTCCGCGAGGATGCCCGTGTAAAATCCTTCGAGGACGCCGACCCCAGGCAAGGCGGCGGCGCCGTCACCATCGCCCACCTCCGCTGACACGCCACCGCGACCCCACTCTGTAGCGCCGGCATCTTGCTCGCCACGAGCACATCCTGCTCGCCACGAGCACATCCTGCTCGCCGCGAGCACATCCTACCCGCCCCGGGCACCCCACGCCCGCCGACCCGCCAATTGTCTTGCCCTCCGACCACGCGCGCCCTATACTCTCTTGACCAGTGAACGGGGTCTGCATGAACGTCGCCGCCTGTTTCCGGCAGCCCGAAAAGGACAAGCCGCCATGCTCCTGATTCCCGCCATAGACCTCATGGACGGCAAGTGCGTCCGGCTCGTCCAGGGCCGGGCCGGCACGCAGATCGTCTATTCCGACGACCCCGCCGCCACCGCCCGGCGATGGGAATCCGAAGGCGCCCCCATGCTGCACGTCGTGGACCTCGACGGCGCCTTCCGCGGCGCACCCGCCAACTTCGACGCCGTCCGCGCCATCCTCGACGCCGTCTCCGTCCCCGTCGAGTTCGGCGGCGGGGTGCGTGACAAGACCACTCTCGCCACCGTGCTCAGCACGCCGCTTCGGCGCGTCGTCCTGGGCACCCGGGCCTGCGAGGAGCCGTTCCTGCGAGCCGCCGTCGAGCAGTACGGCGACCGCATCGCCGTCGGCATCGACGCCCGCGAAGGCCTCGTCACCGTCAAGGGCTGGAAGGAGTTCACCGCCCTCGAAGCGCCCGCCTTCGCCCGCCAGGTCGAGGCCATCGGCGTGCGCACCATCATCTTCACCGACGTCGCCGCCGACGGCACCCTCGAGGGGCCGCGCACCGACTCGCTCGAGGAGGTCCTGCGCGCCGTCTCGTGCGACGTCATCGCCTCGGGCGGCATCGGCACCGTGGACGACATCAAAATGCTTCAACGCTACGAACAGCACGGCCTCGCCGGCGTCATCGTCGGCAAGGCCCTGTACACCGGCGACGTCACCCTCGCCGAAGCCCTGGAGGCCGTACGCTGATGTTGGCGAAACGCATCATACCGTGCCTCGACGTCACCGGCGGCCGCGTCGTCAAGGGCATCAACTTCGTCCAGCTCCGCGACGCCGGCGACCCCGTCGAGTGCGCCCGCGCCTACGACGCGCAGGGCGCCGACGAGCTCGTCTTCCTCGACATCACCGCCTCGAGCGACGAGCGCGCCATCATGATCGAGGTCGTCTCGCACACCGCCGAGCAAGTCTTCATCCCGCTGACCGTCGGCGGCGGCACACGCACCGTCGAGGACATCCGCGCCCTGCTCAACGCCGGCGCCGACAAGGTCTCCATCAACACCGCCGCCGTTCTCGACCCCGACCTCATCCGCCGCGCCGCCGACCGCGTCGGCGCGCAGTGCATCGTCGTCGCCATCGATGCCAAGCGGCGCGACGGCGGCTGGGAGGTCTATACCCACGGCGGCCGCCGACCCACCGGCATGGACGCCCTCGAATGGGCCGCCCGCGTCGAGCGCCTCGGCGCCGGCGAAATCCTCCTCACCAGCATGGACTGCGACGGCACGAAGGACGGCTACGACGTGCCGCTCACCCGCGCCGTCGCCGAGGCCGTCGGCATCCCCGTCATCGCCTCGGGCGGCGCCGGCACGCTGGAACATTTGCGCGAGGCCCTCGTCGAAGGAAAGGCGGACGCCGTGCTTGCCGCCTCGATCTTCCACTACGGCGAGTTCAGCGTCGGCCAGGCCAAGGACTACCTGCGTCAACACGGGATCGAGGTGCGCACGTGAGCTTCCTCGACGAGGTGAAATTCGATGACCGCGGGCTCATCCCCGCCATCGTCCAGGACGCCGCCAACGGCCAGGTGCTCACGCTCGCCTACATGAATCGCGACACCCTCAAAGAAACCATCGCGGGCGACCGCCCCGTCTTCTGGAGCCGCAGCCGGCGCCAACGCTGGGTCAAGGGCGAAACCAGCGGCCACACCCAGCGCACCGTCGAGGTCCTCTACGATTGCGACGTGGACGCCCTCGTCGTCAAGGTCGAGCAGACAGGGCCCGCGTGCCACGAAAACTACCGGAGCTGCTTCTTCCGGCGCATCAACCGCGACGGCACCACGGACATCATCGAACCCAGGCAGCCAGACGCCGCCAACGACTAGGCACGGAGGACAACCGATGCCGGACGACGACAAACAGCCCGAGAAAGAGCCGGCCGAAGAACCGGACACGGCCAAAGAACCGGACACGGCCAAAGAACCGGACACGGCCAAAGAACCGGACACGGCCGAAGAACCGGACACGGCCGAAGAAGGCGATGACACTTCGTCCGAGGAGCACCCGCGCAAGCACAAACGCAAGGGCGAGCTGCGCAAGCTCCACGACCGCTCGTTCCTCAAGCAGGCCAAGGGCCACGGCGGCCGGGTCTATCGCCGAAAGTCAATGTAGGCCCCGCCCGGGCCAACCACAACAACCGGAGGAGGCATGACGGGCCACACGACGAGGGCGCACCCATGCGCGAGGACGCACCCATGCGCGCGGTCATCCAGCGCGTGAGCCGCGCCGCCGTGGACATCGGCGATCGGCGCACCGGCGAGATCGGCCCCGGCCTGCTCGTGCTCCTCGGCGTGCACCGCGACGACACCGAAGCCCAGGCCGAAAAGCTCGCCGCCAAGCTCGTCGAGCTGCGCTGCTTTCTCGACGACGACGGCAAGATGAACCGCTCGTGCCGCGACGTGGACGGCGAGATGCTCGTCGTCTCGCAGTTCACGCTCTACGGCGATTGCCGCAAGGGACGGCGCCCGAGCTACACCGACGCCGCGCCGCCCGAGAAGGCCAACGCCCTCTACGAGCGCGTCGTCGAGCAGCTCCGCCGCGCCGGCGTACGCAAAGTCGCCACCGGCGAGTTCGCCGCCATGATGTCCGTCTCGCTCGTCAACGAAGGACCCGTCACGCTGATTGTCGATGTCTAGCAGGCTGCTGAAAAACCGCACGCCCTCCGGCCATTGCACAACCAGGGCCGGAGGCCCGGCAGCACCCACGAGGCTGCAGAACAACAGGCCCCGCTCGAATCGCGGCACCACCGGGGCCGGAGGCCCGGCGGCTGCTAGCCTGGGGCGTAAGGGCCTGTTGAAAAAGCCCGCCTTTGCTCTTCGCAGCTTTGTCCCGAAGGGGCACCATAGAATAGCCCAGGGTCAGCTTTGCCCCGAGCTCGTCGAGGGGCAAAGCGCCACCCTGGGTACAGAGCCCGCAGCAAACCAAACCATAGCCTGTAAGGCTTACATAAAGGGAGTTTTTCAACCGGCCCGTAAGCCCCAGGTTCACGGCGAGAAGGAGAATAATCTGAGCCCCGAAGGGGCGACAGAAGCGCCTCCCGGTCATGCCCACCGAATCGTTCGCCGGCCCTGGCGGCGCCCCGCCGTCGCCCTCGCGTGCCTCGTCGCCATCACCACGCCGGCGCCGGCGCGCGGCGCCGACAACGCCACCGTGCGCAGCTACAAGGCGCAGTTCGTCGTCAGCGCACCCGACGTCGAGTACGCCAGCGAGATCGCCCAACTCTGCGAGCAAATCCACGAGCGCACCCGGCGCCTGCTCGGCGCCCGCGGCCTGTGGGAAGGCCAGGCCGCCGTGCTCATCGAGCGCCACACCGTCGCAAGCGACGAAGGCCCCGAGACCGTCTGGAACGTCAGCGTCGGCCGCGGCGGCGTCGTCCGGGCCACGCGCAACCTCGGCTACGGCCAGATCGAGGACTTCCTCCGCGCCGCCGTCTGCTTCCACGTCGTGCGTGACGTCGCCCAGGCCTCGGCCGACGCCCACGGCGGCACCCTGCGCGGCCGGCCCATCCCATTCTGGCTCCCCGCCGGCCTCGCCGAACTCATGGAGCCCGAGCAGCGCCTCGACCTGTTCCGCAACACGGCCACCGCCATCCGCGACCGGCGCTCCTTCCTGCTCGGCGACCTCTTCGAACACACCGGCCTCTTCGAGTCACCCGACCAGCGCGCCATCTTCCTTCAGCAGGCCGCCACAGTCGTGGACTTCCTGCTCAGCGCCAAACAAGGCCCCGACCGACTCCGCCACGCCCTCGAAAACCTCTGGCGCAGGAGCAGCTTCACCTTCTCGCTCCGCTGGGAGTACCGCGATCTCTTCTCCTCGCTCGATCCGATGGCCGACGCCTGGGAAGAATACGTCCACGAGCGACCCTCGCGCATCCTGAGCGAGGAGCGCCTCACCCTCGCCCAGACCGAGGCCCTGCTCCAGCGCGTGCTCCAGGTCGACATCCCCGTCATCGCCAAGGACACCATCGAGCAGTCCGTCATCCACACCGACTTCGAAGGCCTCGCCGCGCACGACAACCGGCGCGTCGTCGGCGAGATCTGCAAAGACAGGGCCGCCCAGCTCCTCCAGCTCGCCCTGCGCAGCGCGCCCGAATTCAAGCCCGCGCTCGAAGCCTACACCCGCGCCCTCAACGCCATCCGCGACGGCCGAACCAGGCGCTTCCGCCGCGAGTTCAAGCGCGCCCGGCGCGAGCACGACGCCGTCCGCCGCCTCCCCTACTTCACCGAGCCCGAGGAAGACTGATGCGCCTGCTTCTGACCAACGACGACGGCATCCGCGCCCCCGGCCTCGCCGCCCTCGCCGCCGAGCTCGCCGCGCTCGGCGAGGTCGCCATCGTCGCCCCCGACCGCGAGCGCAGCGCCACCGCCCACGCCATCACCCTGCACGAGCCCCTCCGCGTCGAGGAAATCAAGCGCAACGGCCGCCTCTACGGCCACGCCGTCAGCGGCACCCCCGTGGACTGCGTCAAGCTCGCCCTCGTCTCGCTCATGCCCGAGCCGCCCGACTTCGTCGTCGCCGGCATCAACCCCGGCACCAACGTCGGCACCAACGCCATCTACTCCGGCACCGTCTCCGCCGCCATCGAGGGCGCCATGTGCGGCGTCACCTCCCTCGCCGTCAGCATCGCCGGCCCCGGCGAACCCGACTACGCCGGCGCCGCCGCCTTCGCCCGCCGCTTCATCCAAAACCTCCTCGCCCACGACTGCCCCAAAGGCATGCTCTTCAACATCAACCTGCCCGACGGCCCCGCCGCCGGCGTCCGAGGCGTGCGCATCACCCGCCAGGGCCGCCTCATGTTCCAGGAAGAGTTCCACAAGCGCACCGACCCCCAGCAGCGCACCTACTACTGGCTCGGCGGCCGGCTCCCCGAGCCCGACGAGGGCGACGACGCCGACAGCACCGCCGTCCGCCAGGGCTACATCTCCGTCACCCCCCTCCACTACGACCTCACCGACCACGCCGCCCTCGACCGCCTCCGCTCCTGGTCCTTCGAGTAGGAAGCTCTTGCCCGAGCTCGCCGCCTGCACGCGCCTCATTCGATGCTTCGGTGTGGATGGGTTCAACGGCGCTGATGGAATCCACCCGTCTCGATGCCTTGGCCTTCGAGAATGGATTGCACCCGGCCCAGGTCTGACGATGCGAATAGAAGTGCGATAGTGCAGTCAGCACTCAGGTACCTCGGCGCGGGAATGAGCCGGGCAGCGATGCCTTGCTGCTTCAGCAGCTTCTCTGCACGCAGAGCGGCATGGGTCGTGAAAAAGGTCGCAATACTTTCTGCGCTCTCTTCAGGCCCCATGGCTTCCAGCACGTTCTTTCTGAAGCTCCCGCAGGCACCGGCCGAAGTAGCCCACCTGGTCAGCGGTGTTGAATAACCCCAGGCCCACCCGCGCTGTTCCCCTTGTACGGCGGAAGGTCCCGATGGTTCGATGGGCGGCAGGCGAACAGTGAAGACCCGACCGAACCATAATGCCAAAGCGACGGTCGAGAATCCCCTCCAACTCCCCCGTATCCACCCCCGCGAGAGTAAAAGAAACGACTGCCGTTTGCCTGTCCGGATCGCGCGGACCGTAAATCGTAACGCCGGGCGTACGTGAAAGCTCAGCCAGAAGAAGCGCCGTCAGCTCCTTGAGTTTGGCTTTGACCGCGTCAACCCCCATCTCCTGCAAGTAGCCCACACCCGCCGCGAGACCCGCGATGCCGGGCCCGTTGAGCGTGCCACTCTCGTATCGGTCGGGAAGATGTGTCGGTTGGGTTTCGTGTTGGGAGCGGCTGCCGGTGCCGCCCTCCTTGAGCGGAACCAGCTCCACCCCCTCATTGACCACCAGCCCGCCACTGCCCTGTGGGCCCAGCAGCCCCTTGTGTCCACTGAAGGCAAGCAGATCTATTCCAAGACCGGGCACGTCAATCGGCTCCAGGCCTGCTGACTGGGCCGCGTCCACCAGAAACAGCGCCCCTCGCTTCCGCGTCAGCCGCCCAATCTCGCCCACGGGCTGCACAGTGCCCACCACGTTGGAGGCGTGGGTCACAACGACCAGCCTGGTGTTCGCTTTGAGGCGCTTCTCCACGTCCACAGGACTGAGCCACCCCTCGCGAGTGCAGGGGACGACAGTGAGCTCTATGGTCCCAGCCGACTCGAGGCCCCGCAGCGGCCGCATCACGGAGTTGTGCTCCACGCCGCTTGTCACGACGTGGTCGCCCGGGCGCAGCGACCCTTTGATGGCAAGGTTCAACGCTTCCGTGCAGTTGCCGGTCAGGATGACGCGCGAAGAGTCGTTGACGTGGAAGAGCCCGGCGAGTCGCTCCCTCGCTTCCAGGACCACCTGACTGGCCCATAGCCCCAGCCGGTGCCCGGCTCGCCCCGGACTTGCCCCGATCTCCCGCAGAAAATGGTCAACCGCGCGATAGACGCACTCCGGCTTCGGATGCGAGGTGGCAGCATTATCGAAGTAGATGACCTCATTCATCGTTCACGCAGACTCCACCCGATGACGAGGCAGACTGCGAGGCCGGCTGCGACCACGATCTTCCCGCCGGCGGGAACGCCCGCCGGCGAAGCGGCCAGGTTGAAGTTATGCGCCACAGCAGCCCCGGCGAACATGCCCCACACCGCTGCGAAGGCGCCTCCGTCCCCTTGAGACGCCAACACCAACTGCCGTAAAGGACAGCCGCCCAGAAGCACCGACCCAAGTCCCACCAGCGCCATGCCAAGGAAGTTCCAGACGGCATCCGTGTGGGCGATGGGTGGGTTTGCGAAACCGGGTCTGAACTGCCCCAGCACCAGGTTCACGACACACGCTGCCAACAGCGCCGCCAACAGGCCCACCAGCAGGTGAGGGCTCCGAATCAGGAGCATGTCCCTGATGCCTCCCACGAAACACAGCCGAGACCGCTGCGCCAGAAGCCCGAGAAGAACTCCCGCCGCCCCGGCCGCCAGCACAGGAGCAGCCATGCTTCCAGGTCCTTTAGCGCTGAAAAAAATGAAGGAAGGCTTGATAACAACCAGGACCAGCAAGCCCACGGCCAGGCTCGGCAGCACGAAGGCCGGCGCCAGCCCTGCCCGCGCCGACCGGCCCAGCGAAAACCCGCGCTTCAGCAGTTCAGTCCCTGTCCAGATCCCCGCACCAAATCCGGCAAAGCCCAACAGCGCGTTGAGGTCGCCACCCGCCAGCCGCAGTGTCATTCGCACGGGACAGCCGAGAAAAACCAGCGCCCCAATCATCACCAGCGCACCCAGCACAAAGCTGAGCGCAGGCGAGGGAGCGCTGCGCCCCCTCAACTCCCCGCTCACGGCTGCGGCCAGCACCACCCCCAGCACCGCAGCCGGCAGTTCCGGACGGATGTATTGGACCGCGGCGGCACGGTGCAGCCCGAGTGCCCCGACGATGTCTCGCTGAAAACACGCGATGCACAAACCCATATTCGGCGGATTGCCCAGCTTCACCAGAACCGCACCAACCACGCCGAGCACTGCGCCGGTCAACACCACCAAAGGGGGTACCACGCTCTTCCAGTCCCTTGTCACAGGGTCTCTCCTTTCACGACGCTTTACCGGACCCCCCGGGCTTGGCAATCGTGATCCGCCACCCGTCCTCAAGGGCTTCGCACCGCTGTGAATAGCCCATCTGCCTGACCAGCCGGCCGATGTTCTCCACAGCGATCGGCTGGTCCACGAGCACTTCCACCGATCCCTCGGGGATGCTCTCCAACGCCTTCTTCACCTTGAGCACCGGCATCGGGCAAGAAAGCCCGCGCGCGTCAACTGTCAGTCTGGTCATGGGTGGGAGCCACCGGTCGTTCCAGGAGCCACGTGTGCTTTTCCGCTTTGGTTACCGACGTGCTTCGTGAACGCGCGCCGGACCTCGACGAGCGTCCCGACGAACTCGTCCGAGAGCCGGTCGCGCGGCCGGGGCACCTCGATCGGCAAGTCGGCGACCGCCCGCGCGAACGTCATCACCACGACCCGGTCGGCCAGATACACCGCCTCCTCGATGCTGTGCGTCACGAACAGGATGGTCTGCCGGTCCGCGGCCCAGAGCTCGAGGAGCTCCTTCTGCAGGTGGTGGCGCGTCGGCTCGTCCACGCTCGCGAACGGCTCATCCATCAGCAGGATGCGTGGGTTCGGGCACAGCGCCCGGGCGAGCGCCACCCGCTGGCGCATGCCGCCGGACAGCTCGTGCGGGTAGCTTCGCTCCACCTCGCGCGGCAGGTGCACGCGCTCGAGCACCGCACGCGCGCGGGCCTTGCGCTCCGCGCGCCCGACGCCCGCGACCTCGAGCCCGAGCGCCGCATTGCCGATGACGCGGCGCCACGGCAGAAGCGACCCCTCCTGGCTCACCATGCCGACGCCTTCGGGCGGGCGGTCAACGCGACGGCCCCTCACCAGCACGCGCCCGTTCGTCGGCGTGTCCAGCCCGGCGGCGAGCCGGAGCAGCGTCGTCTTGCCGCAGCCCGAAGGGCCGAGCACGCACGTGAGCTCGCCCGCCCGGCACGCGAGATCCAGCTCCTCGAGCGCCCAGACGTCGCCGCGCGCCGGCGTCGTGAAGCGCTTGCCCACGCGCTCGAAGCGAACGATCTCGGCAGCCGTGTTCACAGTTATCGCTCCTTCGGCCGCCAGCGGGCCACGCGCGCCTCGGCCAGCCGCAGCACCCCGTCGAGCACGAGCCCGATGAGGCCGATGACGATGATGCTCGCGAACGCGTACTCGTAGGACGCCTGCTCGTGCGCCGTCGTGATCATGTAACCCAGGCCGCCCCGGGTGCCCGGAAAGATCTCGGCGGCAATGATCACGCGCCAGGCGATGCCGCCGCCGACGCGCAGACCCGTCATGATCGAGGGGCCCGCGGCCGGGATGATGATCTTCGTCAGAAGCTGCCGCCTCCGGGCGCCTAACACCCGCGCCGCCTCGATGTGCGATTCCCGCACGTTGCGCGCGCCGGCCGCCGTGTTCAGCACGATCGGAAAGAACGCCCCCAGCCAGATCACCGCCACGATCGCGAAACGGAGCTGGTCGAGCACGCCGAACTCCCACGCCCGGTCGCCGTAGAGCGCCGTGGCCGGGCTGCTCAGCCCGAACACGATGATCGCGACCGGGATCCAGGCAATCGGGCTGATGACCATCGCGGCCGCGATCGTCGGCGACAGCGCCGCCATCGCCGTGCGGCACCGGCCCACCAGCAGCCCGACCGGAATCGCCGTCAGGGCCGCGAGCCCGAACCCGCACAGCACCCGCAGGATGCTCACGCCGGCCCCGTCCGCCAGCGACGTGGCGTCCAGATTCGGCGGCTCCCGAAACGGATGCCCCAGCACCTCGACCACCGACCCAATGGACGGCACCACGACGCTGCCGACGGAGGCGACGTGCCACACCACGAGAATCGCCACCGGCACAATCGCGCCGAGGCCGATCTGGATGAGCAGCCGCTTGGTCCGCATCGTTACTCGACCAGTCCCTTCTCCCGAAGCTCCGCGATGGCCGCCCGGCACAGGTCGAGGTCGCACACGTCCTTGACGAACGCCTCCGGCGAGGCGTCCGCGTATTCACCCGTGAAGAGCTCGATCTCCGCGACCATCTCGCACCACGTCCGCATGCCGGCGACCCAACTGTCGGTCGGCTCAGCGATATACGTGATCGTCGGAATCGAAGCCTCCTCGACGGCCGTGTCGTACTTGGTCCAGCGGGACGCGCAGTCAACGGCCAGCGCCTGATCGCTCTTGATCAGCTCCGTGCTCAGGACGATGACCTTCACGAACGCCTTGATGATCTCGGGGTAGGCCGCGATCGTCCGCTCCGTGGCCGAGACACAGCAGCACGGGTGATTGACCCACTTGCCCTCCGGCGGCAGGTCCCGGAGCTCGGCGATAACCTTGCCGAGCCCCTTGTCCACGGCCACCGCGACGGCGGGCTGGTTCATCACGAAGCCGTCTATCGCCTTGCTTTCCATCAGTGGGATCGGGCTTGTCTCCGAACCGAAGTTGACCAGGATGATCCTGGCCTCCGCCTCGGCCGGGTCGTAGCTGTAGGCGATGCCCTCCTCCTTGAGCGCCCGCTCAAAGACCAGCTTGGCGACTGCCACGGGCGCCTTGTAGCCGATCTTGAGCGGCTTGCCGGGCGCCTTGGCCGTGGCGACGAAGGCCGACCAGTCCTCGACCGCCACGTCCTTGCGCATGACGAGCATATCACCGTCCGTCTGAAGCGGGCAGATGATCTTGAACGGCTCGCCCCGGTCAGCGAATTTCGCCACCGGCACGACGCCGCCAAGGCCGATCTCGATCTCGCCCCGGCTCATCGCCGCCGGCATCCGCGAGCCGCCG
>CAZJXV010000019.1:0-27092 GCA_964550015.1 uncultured Verrucomicrobiota bacterium | reverse complement strand
GCCCAGGTTCGAGACGAGAAACACAATGATCTGAGCCCCGGAGGGGCGGCAGAAGCCTTCCACATCCCCCACGTGAACCGCCCGCGCGGCCCTGGCAGGATGCTGACAAACCCATTCACTCCGAGTTGTTTGACACGAAGTCCCATGCCCCGAAGGGGCCGAACGTGAGTAGCCGTAGGCGTAAGCCTACGGACAGGAGGCCACAGATGAAGATTCTCTTTCTCGACGTGCGACCGGCCCGGACGGGGCCGGTCGCCCGTCGAGAAAGATTGGTTGCGCCTCGCTCGCGGTCCGTAGGCTTACGCCTACGGCTACTCACGTGGTGCCCCTACGGGGCGTCGCCGGCACAGGTCTCTCAGCAAGCCCGTAAGGCCCAGGTTCCAGACGAGAAAAGCGAACCCTCTTGCCCGACGGGAAGGGCCGGAGGCCCGCCAAGGGCGCATACGCCCGCCAGAAGGTAGCCTGGGCCGTAAGGCCCAGGTTCGAGACGAGAAACACAATGATCTGAGCCCCGGAGGGGCGGCAGAAGTGCCCCCCAGGATGCGACGACCTCTTGACGTCGACCTGCTGTTTTCAGCAGCCGGCTAGATGAACGTCTTCTGCCGCCGGGTCAAAAGCACGATAAAGAACGGGCACCCCACCAGCGTCGTCAGCACCCCCAGCGGCACGCTCTCGTGCGGCAGCGACCGCACCAGCGCATCCGCCCCCAGCACCAGCAGCGCCCCGCCCAGCACGCTCGCCGGCAGCAACCACCGGTGGTCCGGCCCGACGACGAGCCGCATCACGTGCGGCACCACCAGCCCCACAAAGCCGATGATCCCCACCGCCGCCACCGCCACCGCCGTCAGCAGCGACGACACCACCAGCAGCACGAGCCGCGTCCGCCCAACGTGCACCCCCAGGTGCTGCGCGGTATCTTCGCCCAGAAGCATCACGTTCAGGTCGCGCGCGTAGAACCGCACGAACGCAATGCCCACGACCGCCACCGGCCCCGCCACGGCCAGCTCGCCCCAGCCCCGGTTCATCAACGTGCCCATCACCCACCGCAGCACCTGCCCGATCGTCTGCTCCGTGAAAAGGAACATCAGCATGTAGGCGAGCGCGCCCGCAAACGTGCCGACCGCGATGCCCGTGAGCAACAGCAGCGTCGTATTGACCCGCCCGCCCCGGCGCGCCAGCGCGTACACGAGAAACGTCACCCCCAGCGCGCCCGCGAACGCGAGCACGGACTGCAGACTCACCAGCGGCGATCGCACGCCCAAGCGGAACAGGAGATTGGCGCAGGCGCAGGCCGCGATGCCGATCAGCAAGGGTATGGGTGCTTTCATCCTGGTGCCCGAACGGGCCAGCACGTAGGCGATGTATCCCACCACCAGCCCCGCACAGAACGCGTAGAATTCCCCTTGGAGCCCCAGTGCGAATCCTCGTGTGCCGAAGGCGAATAGAGAACCTGCTGCGAACGCGACCGCCGCACCCAGCGACGCGCCCGACGCCACACCGAGGATGTACGGCGACGCCATCGGGTTCTGGAAAAAGCTCTGCATCACGGCGCCCGCCACCGCCAGCGCCGCCCCCACCACGATCGCCAGCAGCACGCGCGGCACCCGCAGCGCCAACACGCGGTCACGGTCCCACGGGTCCACGTCGCTCACGTCCACCGCGCGCCCGACGAGCGGCAAGCTCGAGCCGATGATCCGCAGCACCTTCGACGCCGGGAGCCTCGCCTCCGCCGGCACGTCGGGCTGCTCCATCACAATCGCCCCGAATGCGGCCGCGACGACGGCGACAAGCAGCCCAACGCAGACGAGCCAATTGCGGCGCGCGACAGCCGGATCGCGCAACGCGCCGCGCGCACCGCGCGCCATCATTCACCTCCCGCCGGCGCGCCGAGCCGCGCCCCCTCGTCGAGCCGATGGCCGGCGAGGAACTCGCCACCCGTCATCGCGCGTTTCCCCTCGGGCTGAACGCGCCGCAGCTCCAAAAGCCCGTCACCGGTCCCGACGCAGAGGCTCTTGCGTCCCGCCGCCACCTGCCCCGGCGCCCCGGTCCCCGCGACGACGCCCGCCTCGAGGACCCGCAGCAGCTTCGCCCCGCCCGGCATCGGCAGAAACGTATACGTCACCGGCCACGGCGTGAACGCGCGCACCCGGCGCTCGATCGCCCCCGCCGGCGCCGACCAGTCAATGAGCCCGTCCTCCTTCTTGAGCTTCGGCGCCGGCGTCGCCTGGTCGTGCTCCTGCGGCACGCGCGGCGCCGTGCCCGCCTCGAGCGCGCCGATCGCCTCGACGAGAAGCTCCGAGCCCATCGCCCCCAGCCGCGCCTCGAGCGACCCGCCCGTGTCGTCCGGCCGGATCGGCTCCGCCCGCTGGAGAATGACGTCGCCCGCATCCATTTGCCTCGCAATATGCATCACCGTGACGCCCGTGACCGGCTCCCCGTTGGCGATCGCCCACTGCACCGGCGCCGCGCCCCGATACTTCGGCAGCAGCGACAAATGCACGTTGATCGTCGAGACCGCCGGGATCGAAAGAAACCCCTCGCTCAGGATCTCGCCGTACGCGAACACCACGATCAGGTCCGGCCCGAGCCCGCGCACCACGTCGAGAAACTCCGGCGCCGACGCCTTCGCCGGCTGGTGCACGTCGAGACCGAGCTCGACCGCCGCCGCCTTCACCGGCGGC
Source organism: uncultured Verrucomicrobiota bacterium (assembly GCA_964550015.1). Classification (GTDB taxonomy): domain Bacteria; phylum Auribacterota; class JABMQX01; order JAFGEW01; family JAFGEW01; genus CAZJXV01. The sequence continues at coordinate 24,411 of CAZJXV010000019.1, read as the reverse complement.
GGCCCCAGCGCGAGCGAGCGCCCCTTCGGCCGGTCGGGCTGCGTAACCACCCCCACAATCGGCCACGCCTCCCGCGCGAGCCGCCGCAGGCAGCTCGCCGACGACGCCGGACTCCCCATGTACACCAGCCTCATGTCGCCTCCCGCGCTTCCTGCCGCGCCTCCCGCACTTCCTGCGCCCGGCGGCATGCCTGCGCACCGAGTACCATCAGCACCACAAAAAGCACCAACGGCACACCGAGCAGCACGCAAAACAACCCTCGTGTCCGCGCCGCCCAGAGGCTCGCGGTGGCGAATACGACGGGCGTGGCGGCGTGGGTCCCGACACTGAACCACGCAACGAACGGCAACCGGTCGCCCTTTCCAAGCGCGTCACTCACGGTGCCGACGCCGCTGCCAAGCACGGCGGCAATGAACGGAACAAACGCGGCGGACAAGAAGTAGGCACCAAGCACGATGGCAAAGCTCGGTGGTCTCATCCTGTCCAGTGGCCTCAGATACAACTGCCGTGCGCTGACACGCTCTTCGGTGGCGGGGACCGGCTCCTCGGGCGTCTCGATGCGACCCTTGCGCCGTATCTTGTAGATGACGGTGTCCTTCGTGATGAGCATCCCCCGCTCGTACTCGTCGGGGATCTTCGTGGTTGTGCCCGTTGTATCCACGATCAACACGCGGTGTTGATCGTCCGCCGTGCCGACGTGCACGTACGGCTGTTCACCGTCGTAGTGCGCCCGGCCGTCCTCGTAGTACACGTCCTCCGGCAGCGCCTCCTCCCAGTACGCGCGCTCTTGCGCCAACGCCTCCTGCCCGTCGGCGACGAGCTGCTGATGGCTCTCGTACATCACCGGCACCAGCACAAGAGAAACGACGAGGACCACGCCGGCGAGGTACAAGGCGCTCTCCGAAAGTTGCTGCCAGGCGAAACGCGGGTAGGCCGCCGGCACGAACGAGCGCAGGATGTTCCCGAAGAAGTCCCCAAGCTGGGTCGTCGAACCCTCCGCCTGCGGCGTCTCGGCCACTCCTCCCATCCTTTCCGGCGCAGGCCGCCTGATCGTACATCGTTGCTTAACTGCTCGAGCGCGGCGTCCCGGAACCCCGTCCGGCGCACGATGCTATCACAGGCCCCCTCGACGGCAAGTGAAAAGGCCCCTGGTGCCAGGGGTGAGGCCCCTGGTGACAGACCTGACGCCCCTGCCGACAGAGCTGAGGCCCTCACCGGCGCGCGCGTTGACCCGACGCCCTCTGCTCGACTAGACTCCCCCTCGATCGCGCTGGCTCGCTGAGAGGAACCGACCCGTGCTCGCCAAGGTGCTGAACGTGCTGTTCGTCTGCGTCGCGCTCCCCGTGCTGCTCGTTGCGCCCGGCATGGCCCTGTGGCGCAGCGTCCTCGCACGCTACGAGCGCGCGCGCCGCTACGCCGCCGACACGCTCGGGCCCTGGACGGCCGCGGCGGCACAGGTCGCCGCCTCGATGCTGCTCACGGGCTGGGTTGGCTTCATCCTCGGCGAGGTCGGCGTCTTCTCACGCTATCTGCTCGTCGCCATCATGGCGGCAATGAGCGCGGCCGGGCTGCTCGCCGCCGGCCGCAAGCCGCGCGTCGAGGCCGGCCGCCGCGCGAAGGTCAAGCCGGCGCCCCGCGCCCCCTCGTGGCGCGAGACCGTACGCCGCGCGTGGGGCGACCGCGGCGTCGCCGCGGGCATCAAGGGCGTCGTCAACGACCTCGTCCTGCGCAACGAGTGGTTCTACGCGCCCGTGCTCCTGGTCGTCGCCGCCTTCCTGTTCATGTCGCCCATGCGCACGCTCTGGCGCGGCCACGAGGCCGGACGCCACCTCGCGTGCGGCATCGCCCTGGCCGAACGCGGCTCCTTCCGGCTCCACGACCCCATCGGCCCAACCCTCCAGCCAAAACACGCGCGCGACGACGGCGCGGACAGCTCCCGCCCCGGGGCCGCCTCCCGCCCCGGGGCCGCCTCCCGCCCCGGGGCCACTTCCCGCCTCGGGGGCGCCTCCCGCCTCGGGGACGCTTACCAGGTCAGCCCGCGCGACAGCGAGACCATCTACCCGGCCTTCCTGCACTTCGGCGCCACGTGGATCGGCATCGGCCATGCTCTCCTCGGCCGGTGGGGCGCCCTGCACGTCACCGCGCTGGCGGCCGTCGTGGGCTTCGCGATGTTCTTCCTCTTCGTGCGCACCGTCTCGAGCGTCAAAGTCGCCCTGCTCGCCACGGTGCTGCTGGTGCTCAACGTCGTGCAGAGCTACTTCGTGCGCACCTCCTCGCCGGCAATCATCGCCCAGTTCCTGGTGTGGACCGCGTTCTGGTTCTTCGTGCTCTTTGTCCGGCTCGAGATCAAGCCCTTCGGCCTGCTCGCCGGCGTCGCGCTCGGGCAGCTCCTCCTGACCGGCCAGCACCTGTACTCGCACGTGCTCGTCGGCTGGGTCGTCTTCGTGTGCAGCACGTACCAGTACTACCACCCCAGGAAGCTCTACCGGTTCATCGTCTTCCCATTCCTGCTCGTCGTGTTTCAGCCCGCGCTGTTCGACACCTTCCTGGGCACCTACTACACGCGCAACCTCGCCCGCGGCCTCACCGAGGCCCTCGCGCCGGGCGCCGCCAGCGACTGGACGGCCAACCTGCCCACGGCCCTCGCCAGGCTCGGCGGCCTCCTTGGCCTCGTGGCCATTGCCGCCGTCATCTACCGGGCCGCCTACCGGCGCAACGAGCGGTTCCGCGACGCCATACGCCGCCTCCTTGCCTGGCGCGGCGGGCTGCTCCTGGGGCTTGCCGGTGCGGCGATGGCCCTCGCCTACCTTGTGGTGTTCGCCGCCCGGCACCCGCCCTACCTGGTCGAGCAGGGCGTCGTCGTGCGTCACGCGAAGTGGTTCTACCAGCTACTCGACGAGGTCGTCTTCGCCTTCTTCCTCCTCGGTGTGGGCCTGTTCGCCTACTTCGCCGTCGTCAGGAAGCGACTGCCGGGCCTCACCTTCCCCGTCACGGTCTTTTTCCTCTTCCTGCTCACCGCCCTGTGGAACCCCCTCACCACCGGCGTCCTCATGCACGGCGCCGCGCGCCTCATCCCCCTCTACCTGCCGTTCGCCTACTTCTTCGTCGCCTACTCGCTCTTCGCGCTGCGCGAAGTCTCCGGCCGGCTCATCCTGGGCGAGGCCGTCAAGGTCCTTGTCGTCATTCTCGCCGTCGTGCTGCCGGCTATTACCGCGCGCCAGCAACACGTGCTCCGGCCATCCCAACGGCGCCAGCCGGGCCGCGACGTGCTGGCCCAGTACGACGCCTTCTTCCGCCGCGAACCGTTCCCGCGCAGCGCCATCGTGCTGTTCCCCCGCCCGCTCGCCCCGAGCCAGGTCCCCCTCGTGATGCAGCTCCTCTACCGGGTGGACTCCGTCGTGCTCGAGGCGGGAACAACCAACGCCGCCGCAGGCGCGCTCGTACAGCGCCTTCTGCCGTCGGGCCGCCCGGTCTTCTACGCCTGCGAGGCCGGGGCGCCGGCCAGCATGCCCCAGGGTTTTCTCCGGGGACCGGAGGTCGAATTCGAGATCAGCACAACCGTTCTGGAGGAAAAGGTGGGCAGCCGGCCACGCGCCATCGTCGAGGCCGCATCACACATCGTCTTCGTCAAACTCGAACCCGTCGAACCCGACGCCCCCGTCGACCCCGACGCGCCCGTCGACCCCGACGCACCCGTCGACCCCGACGCCCCCGTCGACCCCGACGCACCCGCCGGGCGACCCTGACCTCACTCGATCTCGATGCGCCGGATCCCCTCGATCGCCTCCACCTCGTCGAAGAAGTTCCGCACATCAATGTCCCGCTCGAGGCGGGCGACCGCGCGGATCTCGATGCGCCCCTCGTCGAGACGCTCCGACACCGACAGCTTGCGCGCCGGCACCCCGTGGCCGGTGAGCACCTGCGTGATCTGGTGGATCTGGCCCGGGCGACGATCCGACACGATCAGCAGCGAGCGGTACTCCGTCGCCGCGATCAGCCGGCCTTCCAGCGCGCTCAGCACCGTCAACGCAAGCAGGATCAGCCCCAACGCAATCGCCCCCACCGCGAACATCCCCGCACCAAACACCAGCCCGATCGCCGCCGTCGTCCAGATCGCCGCCGCCGTCGTGAGCCCCTTGACCGTCACCCCCAGCCGGAAAATCGCTCCCGCACCGAGAAACCCAATCCCCGTCACCACCTGCGCGGCGATCCGGCCCGGATCGCCGTTCTGGAAGTGCGGAAACGTCTGCGGCACGTAGATGGACAAAACCATCAGGAGCGCCGCTCCGAGCGAAATGATGATGTACGTCCTGAACCCCGCCGGCTTGGCGTGCGCCTCCCGCTCCAGGCCGATCAACGCGCCCGCCGCCACCGCCGCGATGAGCCGCACGACGGCGACCGCGGTCGTGATCTCTGTCGAAGTGAACAGCTCCCTGAGCCAGGCACCCATCGCGCACCCTCCCTTGAATCATCGCACCACCTACTATACCATAACACCGCCCGATGATGGGCGAGCGGCGAGCCCGGCCGCGGCCCGCCAAAACCGCGCAAGCCCGCCGCTCACAGTCCTGTTCCCCGTTGCCGGGCATTGACACTATGGCGCCTTGAAACGTGGGCCCCGGCGACCCGGGGCCGGTGCCCAAACGAGAGGAGGGTGCGATGAACAAGACAGTTGACGTGTTGGGCCTGTGTGCAGTCGCGCTGGCGGTGGTGGCGCTCGCGTCCGCAGCCGCCTACGCCGGCGAACCGGACGCCGACGAAGAGCCGCCCGTGCTGTTCCCGATCCTGCTCGGCGGCAAGTTCGGATACATGAACCAGGCCGGCACCATCGTCGCCAAACCACAGTACGACGACGCCATGGACTTCGCCGGCGGCCTCGGGGCCGTCGAGAAGGACGGCCGCTACGGCTACGTGGACGCCGCAGGCAAAGTCGCCATCAAGCTGCAGTTCGATTACGCCGGCAGCTTCTCCGAAGGTCTCGCCGTCGTCGAGAAGGACGGCCGCCTCGGCTACATTGACCCGACCGGCAAGATCGTCATCGAGCCCAAGTACGACGACGCCTGGGCTTTCTCCGATGGCCTCGCCGCCGTCGAGCTCGACGGCGCCAACGGGTTCATTGACCCCACCGGCAAAATGGTCATCGAGCCGCAATTCTTCGGCGTCGCCAGCTTCTCCGAAGGCCTCGCCTGCTTCATGCGCGACGACAAGGTCGGCTACATTGACCTCACGGGCAAGACGGTCATCAAACCCCGATTCGACGCGACCGAAGACTTCACCGAAGGGCTCTCCGCCGTCATGATCGGCGAGAAATGGGGCTACATTGACCCCACCGGCAAGATCGTCATCAAGCCCAAGTTCGACAACGCCGGCTACTTCTCCGAGGGCCTCGCCGGCGCCAAAGTCGGCGAGAAGTGGGGCTACATTGACCCCACCGGCAAGATGGTCATCGAGCCCAAATTCGAGTACGTCGCCATGTTCAAGGAGGGCCTCGCGCCGGTCAACATCGGCGGCTCCTGGAACGACGAGGGCCGGTTCGTCGGCGGCAAGTGGGGCTACGTCGACACAACCGGCAAGATGGTCATCGAACCGCAGTTCGACGACGTCTGGGTGTTCAGCCACGGCCTCGCCTGCGTCTTCATCGGCAGCAAAATGGGCTACATTGATAAGACCGGCAAATACGTCTGGGAACCCACGGAGTGACCGAGACTGATCTTGGTATCCCTGGTGTATTGAAGGGATCAACGGGGCTGACATGAAGCTGTGTCGCTTCGGCAAGCGCGAGTTCCTTTGTGATCCGGAGGCCACGCGGTGTGCGTACGAGGCCATCAAGAGCGGCGCCTCTGAGGAATGTGGGTGCGATGAGTGCAGGAACTTCGCGACGGCCCGGGGCCACGCGTACTCGAGCGACTTCCTGCTATTGCTGCGTCGGTTGGGCATTGACTTCCGGCGTGAGGCCGAGGTGTACTGGCAAGGACCGGCAGGTGCTGGCCGTCACCTGTACGGGGGATGGTTTCATTTTGTGGGTTCGCTGGAAACGAAAGCTCACACCGGCAACGCTGTCGCAGAAGACTTCGGAAACGTGGATGTTGAACGGCTGGAGAAAGAGTCCTTAGTCTTGTTCGGAGCAGGCGGAAGTCTTGTCCGGGATGCTTTCGCGGGACAGCCTGTTGTTCAGCTTGAGTTCGAAGTCGAGATCCCGTGGGTGATTGAGGCGGCGGAGCCGGAGTGAAGCATGTTCGTCGGCGTAGATGGCTGCAGGCGCGGATGGTTCGCCGTGGCTCTCCCCGAGCTCGGCGACCCGGAGATGGCCCTGTTCCCCGACGCCGCCGCCCTCTGGAACAAGCACCGCGACGCCCACCTCATCCTCATTGACGTCCCCATCGGCCTCCGCGACAAGGGCGAGGCGGAACGCCTCTGCGACACGGAAGCACGCCAACTGCTCGGCGACCGCGCCTCGAGCGTCTTCCCCGCGCCGTGCCGCGAGGCCATCGGCGCCAAGTCGTACAAGGAAGCCTCCCGGATCAACAACGAGCGGACGGGCCGCAAGCTGTCGAAGCAGAGCTGGGGCCTTGTGCCGAAAATCCGCGAGGTGGACACGCTCCTTCTCAGCGACCAGAAAGCCCGGGAGCGCATCAAGGAAATCCACCCCGAGGTTTGCTTCTGGGCCCTCGCCGGCGGCCACCCCATGGACCACCACAAAGGCACCGAGCAGGGCTACCTCGAGCGCGCCCACGTCCTCCAGTCCGTCTTCCCCGGCGCCTACGACACCATCGCCCGGGCCCTCGACCAGTGGACCCGCGGCGACGTCGCCCGCGACGACATCCTCGACGCCCTCGCCGCCGCCGTCACCGCCAGCGCCGGCCTCCACGCCCTCGCCACCATCCCCACCACCCCCGACACCGACTCCAACGACCTCCCCATGCAGATGCTCTACTCCCCCCAATTCCTCGAATACGAATGGACATCATGAACAAGCGAAGGACAGTCGAGGCTTGGGAGGGGAGCTGAAGGATGCAAGAGGTGTCCGTGGAGTTGGTCGGACGGGACCCCATGACCGAGCGGGATCTATTTCTTCTTGAGGTGCCGCATGTGGAGGCTCTCCCCGCGGAGTTCGGACTTCCAAGCCGGCATTTCGTCTGCCTTCTTGCCTGGGACTCCGTAACAACGCCCGTTGACGTGATTCGCAAGGTCGCTGAGACCGTGCTGGGACAGGGGGCCGTGTCCGTTATCGCGTGGGGCCCTGGCTGCGAGCGCGTTCACGACATCTTCGACGGAACCATTGCCTGGCAGGACGTTTCTGCCGGACTCGATGCTGAGGACAAACCTGTCATCATGACGACGTGGCATGCGGACGAACCATTGGAGGCGGCCCTGTACGACTTCCTCTGCCTGCCGAGTGTTGCTGAAGACTTCGAACCAGACTGCCGCGTTCAGCTTGCCATTTCCACCGGGTGTGCTGAATGGACGCGGCAGATTCGAACCGCGCTTAGCGATCCACGAGCCTTCCGCTAGCGGGTCTAGGCGGACGCCACCGCCTGCACGCTCGAGGCGTGGGCGGCGCCATGACCACGTCAGTCCGTCTCCTCTCTCAAGAACCGGCAATTCTGTGCCTTGTGCCTCGCTGGGATATCGATAATAGTGTTCGGCCAAGCAGCAGTACGGTCTTCTCCCATGACCACGAATAATGACGCGCAACTGAGCGATCGGATCGAAGCGCTCAAGCGAAAAGCGAGGGCAAGCGACCGCGACGCGGTGTCCTCCCAGCGACCGGAGATCTTCCGCCGCGTCCTCCGGGAGACCCCTTCGGAACCGCGCGCGATCCGTCTGGCAACGGCCCTCGCCGCGTTTCTGCGCGAGAAAGACCTGCTGCTCCGCGAGGACGACCTCCTCGCGGGAAACGGAGTCCATTACGACTTCTCGCTCCCGGACGACGAGGAACCTCCCACGGTATTTCTGGGAAGAGACTTCATCGTAGGAAGGCGCGTCGAATCATCGCTGCCCGAGGAGGTTCGCAAGGCCTACCGCGTGCGTCTCTTCGGCACGTACATGGGCGGGCACGTCATCGCAGGCTACGATCGCGTCCTCGCGAGCGGCCTGGGCGCCCTGACCGAGGCGGCAAGAAAACGATCCGAGGCAAGCACCGGCGCCGGTCACGATTTCGCTGCGGCCTGCCTGATCGCCTCTGAGGCCGCGACCGATTACGTTCGGCGCTATGCGGCAAAGGCGCAGCAACTCGCCCGGCAAGCGACGAGACCGGAATATGCACAATCGCTCGAACGCATTGCCGATACCTGCCGCTGGGTCGCCGTCAACCCGCCCAGAGGGTTCTTCGACGCCGTGCAACTGCTCTGGCTCACACACGAGATCGTCACGTGTGAGCAGCCCGCGGCTTCCGTCTCGCTCGGCAGACTTGACCAGTACCTCTTTCCCTACTATGCCGCGGACGCCGCCGCAGGAGCTCTCACGCGCGACGAAGCAGCCGAGCTCATCGAGGCGCTCTGGTTGAAGTTCGCCGCCTTGAGAGGAAGCTTTCAAAACGTCGTCCTCGGCGGCGGCGGTCCCGACGGAGGATGCGCCGCGAACGATCTCTCGTACCTGTGCCTGCGCGCCACCCGAAGACTCCAGATGGACCAGCCCCTCGTCTCCGTCCGGTGGTGCCCCGGTATGCCCGATGAGTTCTGGAATGAAGTCCTCAAGACCATCGAGGTCGGCATCGGTTTCCCGGCGCTTTTCAACGACGAGGTCGCCATTCCCGCCAAAGCGAGGCTGGGCATTCCCGTCGAGGACGCCCGCGACTACGCCGTCGTCGGCTGCGTCGAGCTGTCCATCCCGGGTAAGGAGTTCTCACACACCGAGGCGCTCCGGGTGAACTGGGCCAAGGTGCTCGAGCTCATGCTCAACGGCGGCACCTGCACCGTCACCGGCGAGACCATGCAGCTCAAGAAGAAACAAGAGCTCGAGCGCGTGGCCTCGTTTGACCAGTTCTATCAATGGTACCGCGACGAGCTGGCGCACTTCGTTGATCTGGGCATACGCGGGATGAACATCCTGGATCGCGACTTCTCCAAGTACAACCCCTACCCGTTCTTGTCGTCCACCATGACCGCCTGTCTGGAAAGCGGTCGTGACGCAACCGCCGGAGGCGCAGCGTACAACTTCTCCTCCGTGAACGGGTGTGGGATGGCCAACGCCGCCGATTCGTTGGCCGCAATCAAGAAAATGGTTTACGACGACAAGAAAGTGTCCTTAACGCAAATCGCCGAAGCAGTCCGCAGCGACTTCCAGGATGCAGACGGCTTGCGGCGCGCCCTGCTCAGGTGTCCGAAATGCGGCAACGATGACGACGGCCCCGACGGCATCCTCAAGGACTTGGCCGAATCGTTCTGCCGCCGCGTCGACGGCCGCCGGAATCCACGCGGCGGCCGGTTCCAGGCCGGCCTCTACACCGTGGACTGGCATGCCGTCATGGGCAAACGCACCGGCGCGCTCCCCGACGGCCGGCGCCGCGGCCTCGCACTCGCCAACGGCCTCTCGCCCGCCCAGGGCGCCGATGTCCTCGGCCCCACCGCCGTCATCAACTCCATAACGAAACTCGACCACCGTGCGCTCGGCAACGGCATGGTCCTCGACCTCAAGTTCCATCCCGCGTTCTTCGACGACGAGAAGCGGCGGCAGGCGTTCCGGCATCTCATCGAAACCTATTTCCGCCTTGGCGGCCTGGAGGTCCAGTTCAACGTCGTCAGCCGCGACACGCTCCTCGCCGCGCAGGCGCGGCCCGAGACGCATCGTGATTTCATCGTGCGCGTCTCCGGCTTCAGCGCGTACTTCGTTGACCTCGACAAGGTATGCCAGGACGAGATCATTGCCCGGACCGAGCAGGCCCCGAATTGAGCATTGCACGATATGACTGATTCCGGAAACACCGAAGGCATCGTCTTCGACATAAAACGGTTCGCCCTCCACGACGGCCCCGGCATCCGCACCACGGTGTTCCTCAAAGGTTGCCCGCTTCGGTGCTCCTGGTGCCAGAACCCGGAATCCCTCGCGCCCGGGCGGGAGCTGTTCTTTGCCGCCGACCGCTGCCGCGGCTGCCGCGCGTGCGTGGCCGTATGCCCGAACGGCGCCGTCGCCTTCGCAGAAAACGTGCGCCGCCACTCAGCCGAAAAGTGCGCACTCTGTGGACAATGCGCCGAGCAGTGCCCCGCCGATGCCCTGGCCCTCGTCGGAAAAACCATGCGCGTGGGTGAGCTCATGGACGTCATCGAGCGGGACCGGCCCTTCTACGAAGTCTCCGGTGGCGGCCTCACCCTCTCCGGCGGCGAGCCCCTCCTCCAGAAGGCGTTCACGAAGGAACTCCTGAAACGAGCTCACAACCGCGCCCTGCACACCTGCCTGGATACCTCCGCCCACGCACGCTGGGACGACCTCGAGGAGCTTCTTCCTTACACGGACCTCGTCCTTCTCGATCTCAAGCTCATTGACCCCGCCAGGCACGCCGAGCTGACCGGCGCCGACAACGCCCTCATCCGCCAAAACGCCTTCAAGCTGGCAGCGGCCGATGTCGAGGTGATCGTTCGGGTACCGATTGTCCCGGCAATCACCGATCGCAACGCCGACCTGCGGGAAATGGCATCGTTTCTCCACAAGCTCAACGGCGCGATCGCGGTCGAGCTGCTCCCCTACAACCGCCTCGCCGAATCCAAGTACGCGCGTCTCGGCCTCGCCCGCCCCCTTGCGGACTCCCGGAGCCCTGATGCGGGCTACATGAAGAAAATCGAAGACTGCCTCGCCGCTTCAGGCTGTCCGGTCAAGACCGTCTGGGGCATGAATAAATAGGGACAGTCACCTATTTTTCTCCTCTACGGTCACAGTTAATGCGTCCAGCATCCGCAGAAAAACAGGTGACTGTCCCTATGTATTCGCAAACTCCTTCAAGTACCCGTGGATGAACCGGTCGAGCTCCCCGTCCATGACGGCCTGGACGCTCGACGTCTCCACGCCCGTGCGGTGGTCCTTGACCATCGTGTATGGCTGGAAAACGTACGAGCGCATCTGGCTGCCCCACTCGATGCGCTTCTTCTGGCCGTACTCCTTCCTGACCTCCTCCTCGCGCCGGTCGAGCTCCCGCTGGTAGAGCTTCCCGCGCAACAGCTTCATCGCCACCACCTTGTTCTGGAGCTGCGAGCGCTCGTTCTGGCACGCCACCACCACCCCCGTCGGCAGGTGCGTGATCCGCACGGCCGAGTCCGTCGTGTTCACGTGCTGCCCGCCGTGGCCGCTCGCGCGGTAGGTATCAATGCGCAGGTCGCCCTCGTTGATCTCGATCTCGATGTCGTCCGCCACCTCCGGCGCCACGTCCACCGACGCGAACGACGTGTGGCGCCGCTTGTTCGCGTCGAACGGCGAGATCCGCACGAGCCGGTGCACGCCGCGTTCGGCCTTGAGATAGCCGTAGGCGTTCGACCCGCGCACGGCGAACGTCACGTTCTTGATGCCCGCCTCGTCGCCGGCGAGGATGTCCGTGATGTGGCTCGTGCAGCCGTGGTCGTCGGCCCAGCGCTTGTACATCCTGAGCAGCATCTCGGCCCAGTCGCACGCCTCCGTGCCGCCCGCGCCCGCGTTGATGCTCACGATCGCGTTGGCCCCGTCGTTCGGCCCGCCCAGCATGCGTTTGACCTCGAGCTCGCCGAGCACCTTCTCCGCCTCGTCGAGCTCCTTCGAGACTTCTACCTCCGCGCCGGCGGCCTCCGCCGCAGCATCGCCGTCGCCGGCGCCCCGCGCCGCCTCCTCGGCCAACTCGATCAGCACCCCGGCGTCCTCGAGCTTCCGGTCGAGCGCCGCGACCGGCTCGAGCCACGCCTTCAGCGCATTGGCTGCCGCGATCGTCTGCTGCGCCTTCTCCTGGTTATTCCAGAAATCGGGCGCGGCCATGCGCCGCTCGAGCTCGTCGAGCTCTTTCCGCTTCGTGGCCAGGTCAAAGATACCCCCGAAGCTCGTCGCCCCGGGCCTTGAGGTCCTCGTACCGCTCTTTCTCGTCGTTCAGCATGATCTCTCGTCCTCAGTCTCTGCGCTCTCCGCGTCTCTGCGAGAGGAAGAAGAGGGCCTCTCGCAGAGACGCAGAGCACGCAGGGAGTTGAAAACGAAAGCGTCGACAGGCAACGGCCGCGTCACAGCGCGTCGAGGGCGACCTGCACGGCCTCCTTCTGCACCTCGATAAGCTCGCCCACGCCCTTGCGGCCCAGCGCGAGCAACGCCTCGAGCTCCTCGACGCTGAACGGCTCCTCCTCGGCCGTCCCCTGCACCTCGACGAACTTGCCCGACTCGGTCATCACCAGGTTCATGTCCGTGTCGGCCCGGTAGTCCTCGTCGTACGTGAGATCGAGCACCGCCCCGCCGTCCACCAACCCGACGCTCACGGCGGCCACGTACTCGGCCCACGGCCGCCCGTCAATCTTCTTCTCGCGCGCGAGCTTCTCGAGCGCGATGACCAGCGCCACGAACCCGCCCGTGATCGAAGCCGTCCGCGTCCCGCCGTCCGCCTGCAGCACGTCGCAGTCCACCCACAGCGTGCGCTCGCCCAGCCGGTCGAGCCGCACCACCGACCGGAAGCTCCGGCCGATGAGCCGCTGGATCTCCTGCGTCCGGCCGCTCGGCCGGCCGCGCGTGGACTCGCGCTGCATCCGCCCCTGGCCCGACGAGAACGGCAGCATCGAGTACTCGCCCGTGATCCAACCGCGCCACAGCTCCTTCGGCCCGTTCATCATCCAGCGCGGCATCACCTCCTCGATCGAGACCGCGCACACCACCTTCGTCAGCCCGAACTCCACCAGCACCGACGAGTACGGCTGCTCGAGGTAATGCGGCGTGATCGCAATCTCCCGAAGCTCGTCCGTGGCCCGGCCGTCCCTGCGCCGCCCCCGGCCGTCTTTTCGTGTCCCTGTGCTCACACGCTGTTCCTCTCTACTCCGGACCCGGTTGGTATTCGAGCGCACGCTCCACCGCTTCCTCGGGCGACTGTGCCTCGACGTACAGCTCCGCATCCACCGCCCCGGCCTGGTCGAGGTCCCAGCTCCGCAGGTGCACCACCCGCTTGCCGAGATTGAGCGCCAGCGCGATCTCGCTCAACGTCCCGTACGAGCCGCCCAGAGCGATCACCACGTCGGCCGTGCGCACGATCACCATGTTGCGCCCGATGCCGAAACCCGTGGCGATCGGCACCTGCACGTACGGGTTCGCCTCGTACGTGTCGTCGCTCGGCAGCACGCCGACCGTGACCCCGTCGTGCTCGTACGCGCCCTGGCACGCCGCCTCCATCACGCCGCCCAGCCCGCCGCACACCAGGATCGCCTCCCGCTCGGCCAGCAGCCGGCCCACGTCGTAGGCCATTGCCCTCAGGTCCGCGTCCACGCGCGAGCCCCCGATCACGCCCACGATCGGATACCGCCCCGCGCCTACGCGTTCATCGCCCTGTTCCCGGATCATGGCAATTCCTTGCAGGCGGCCCTAGCGCGTGCCGCCCCACTTCTCCCAGTGCACGATGTCATTCATCGCCAGCCGGCTCTTCGGCCGGCCGGTCTCACCGTACTTCGGGTAGCCCAGCGCGAGCAGCTCGACGACCCGAATCTCGTCGGGAATGCCGAGAACGGCCTTCGCCTGGTCCTCGTAGAACGCGCCGACCCAGCACGTGCCCAGCCCCTCCTCGGTCGCCTTGAGCGTCATGTGGTCAATGCTGATCGCCACGTCAATCGGGTACGCAAGCTGCCCGCAGCTCATCACGTGATTGTCCGTCTCGGCGCAGCACGCGATCACCACCGGCGCCTCGCCCACGAACGACTGGTTCTTCGCCGCCGCCATGAGCTGTGTGCGCGTCGCCGCGTCCCGCACCACGACGAAGCGCCACTCCTGCAGGTTCTTCGCCGACGGCGCCAGCCGCCCCGCCTCGAGCACCGCCGCCAGCTTTGCCTCCTCGACCGGCCTGTCCTCGTAGCTGCGCACGCTCCGCCGCGTGCGAATCGCTTCCATCACGTCCATGGGTCAAACGTCTCCTTCACCGTGCGCCTGGAGCGCTTACTCTAGCTTGCGGGGCCTGGGGGTGCAAGTAAGATGACGGGCGAGTGTTCTCGTGACGGGTTCAGTGTGGTTGGCTCGGATCCGCTGGCTTGTCACGACCGGCCTCTGAGTCAGGGTCTTCGGCCGGGGTGGCGGCTCCTTCGTGCTCTGCAAGGTGCCCATCCAATCTCGTTCTCAAGGCTACCACCTGTGACTCAAGTTCCGCTACGCGTCGACTCAAGCGAGAGCACCACCCCCATGTGATCCAGCCCATTGTTCGACTCCTTGAACGTCTGTGTGGAGCTGTCGAAGCCGTGAATCCTTGGCCACTAAAGATTATGCCGCCTTCATGACCGAGTCAATCAAACCGCCCAAGGGACATGACTCAGACGTGCTCTGCATGGCATAATGCTCGACTCGGTCACCCGAACAGTGAGGAGGACGTCATGCCCGAGCGTCACGCAAAAGACCTCAACGGCGTCTGGCAGATCGCCTTCGACCCCGACAACACCGGCAAGCAGGAACGCTGGTTCGAGACCTTCCCCACCGTGGTCGAGGAGACCGCCGTCCCGTCGGTCTGGAACGAGATCCGCCCCGGCTACGTCGGCGTCGCCTGGTACCGCCGCCGGTTCGACGCCGACGAGGCCTGGCGCGACCGCGTCGTGCGGATCAAGTTCGGCGCCGCGTCCCACTACGCCGAAGCCTGGCTCAACGGCGAGCCCATCGGCAGCCATGAGGGCGGCTACACCCCGTTCGCGCTCGACGCGAGCGCCGCCCTCCTCCCCGGCAAGGAGAACACCCTCATCGTGCGCGTCCTCCAGCCGCCGCTCACCGACGACGCCAACTTCCTCGAAGTCTGGCAGGCCGTCGCCGACGAGGGCATAGACGGCTTCCGGCTCGAAGAGGTCGCCAACGCCAAGCAGTTCTACTACGGCAACTTCGGCGGCCTCTGGCAGGACGTCGCCCTCATCGTCACCGACCCCGTCTGGATCGCCGACTGCTTCATCAAGCCCAACATCCACGACGGCTCCATCACCGCCGAGCTCACCCTCCGGAACGAGACGGACGAACCGCGCGAAACCTCGCTTGCCCTCAAGGTCGAAGAGCTCGTGGACGAGGAAACCTCGCTCGAAGACGAGCTCAAACCCGAAGACACCGAACCGCCCGACGTGCTCGCCGAGGCCGAGCACACCGTCGAGCTCCCGCCTGGCGAGAGCACACATACCTTCACCCTCACGCTCGAGGACTTCCTGTTCTGGTCGCCCGAGGCCCCCTTCCTCTACACGCTGACCGTGAACCTCTCCGACGGCGACTCCCTCAGAGAAACCTTCGGCCTGCGCGAATTCACCGTCGAGAACAACCGGTTCCACCTCAACGGCGACCCCATCGTTCTCAAGGCGGCGCTTTTCCAGCCCAGCTACCCGATCACGCTTGCCTACCCGTTCGACCGCGAGTTCGCCGAGCGCGAGGTCCGCCTCGCCAAGGAAGCCGGCTTCAACTGCCTGCGCATGCACATCAAGCCGCCCCCGCCCGTCACACTCGAGTTCTGCGACAAGCTCGGCATGCTCGTCCAGGAAGAGCCCCCCATCGGCTGGATGAAGTCTTCCGGGCACATGCGCGAACGCTGCCTGCGCGAAGTGCGCGAGATGGTCCGGCGCGACCGCAACCACCCAAGCGTCGTGCTCTGGAGCATGCTCAACGAGACCGGCAACTGGTTCGGCACCAAGGACGGCGCCCAGACCATCAAGGCCGAGCTCTGCCTCGAGGCCCGGCGCCACGACCCCACTCGTCTCGTCACCGACGACAGCGGCGGCGTCGAGTGGTCCAAGGACACCGCCAAGTACCTGCCGCCCGGCTCGACCGACTTCGTCGCCTACTACGACTACCACCCCTACAAGCCCGGACCCGTCAACGACGAGATCTTCGCCTACTTCCGCACCACGGGCCAGGACGACCGCCTGAACTACCTCAGCGAGTTCGGCTTCGGCGGCCTCGGCGACCTGCCCGGCGTCCTGGCCGAGTACGCCAAGCACGGCGACGTCGAGGTCGAGGACATGGCCGAGCTCGCCGCCCGGGTCAAGGTCCTCGACGAGGGACTCGACAAGCACGGCGTGTACGACGTCTACCCGAGCCTCTCCGCCTTCTGCGAGGCGGCCCAGGCCGTGCAGGCCCTGGCCAACCGCCGCCAGGTCGAGGCCATGCGCATCAACCCGAAGATCGCCGGCTACTGCTTCACCCAGTTCCAGGACGCCGGCATGGAGTTCGGCGCCGGCATGGTGGACGCCTTCCGCCGCCCCAAACCCGTCGCCGCGGCACTCGCGGCCGCCAACAGCCCGCTGCTCCTCGCCTCATGGTCCCCGCGCCGCAACGTGACGGTCGGCGAGACCGTCTCCGTCGACCGCGCCGTCGTCAACGAGGTCGGTTACGAGGGCGAAGTGACCCTCGAGTGGGCCCTGCTCGACGAGGACGGCGACGAGCTCTCCAAGGAACGCGCCGCCGCCACGATCGGCCACGGCATCAACCCGCTCGGCTCGGCCGAGCAGACGCTCGACGTGCCGCCCGGCCGCTACTCGATCGAGACCCGCCTGATCCACATGGGCAACCTCGTGGCGAGATCGAGAGCCTGGTTCAGCGTGTTCGCACCCGTCTCCTTCGACGGCTGCCGCCCGATGCACGTCGTCAACCCCCCGGACGCGCTGGCGAAGGCCCTCGACGCCATCGCCGCGCCGTGGTCACCGTGGGTTCCCGACGAGCCTGCGGCCCTGGTCCTCGTCCCGCCCCTCGGCGAGTCCTTCTCCAACGACTACCCGAACGACGTCCTCGAAGCCGTCCTCGCTCAAACCGCCTCCGGCGCCGAGGCCGTCTTCTTCGAACTCCCCAAGCTCGCCGATGACGAGCCCGACGTCGCCCTCGGCCAGCACACCTTCCGCGTCATGTGGAGCTACGGCCTGTTCCTCGGCGGCTTCCACTGGCTGCGCGACGACCCGCTCTTCGACGGCCTCCCCGCCGGCGGCCTGATGAACGACTTCTACCGCGACATCTACCCCCGCAACTCCATCGTCGCCCTCAACCTCGACCTCGACCAGCGGCCGCTCGCGGGCACGGTCATGACCTTCGGCACCAAGTTCGGCGCCGACCTCGTGCGCCTCCCCCACGGCGCCGGCACGCTGACCCTGTGCCAGTTGCGCCTCCTCGGCAACCTCACCACCGACGCCGCCGCCACCCTCCTGCTCAGAAACATATGCAAGTAGCCACGGATTTCACAGACCGACACTGATCGGGATTCTCTCTCTGTGCTCTCTGTGGACTCTGTGGCGTCCTCCTCATTCCCCTCCTTGACAAACCTGGGAACAGAGGCGAGACAAACAGCGTCAGAACTGATACAATACGCAGATGCGGCACCGGCTGAACGAGGATTCTTTCAAGCACCGCCTCGTGCCCCGCTTCGCGGCGAAGCCGCCTGTCCGCGAAAACCTGTGTAAACCTGTGGTTCGATAAAACGACCTCATGGAATTCGCCCGTCCATACGCGCTGCTGCTGCTGCTCGCGGTCCCGGTCGCCTACTACGCCTACCGGCGCAGCCTCGTGGACCTCTCCCGGTTCCAGCGCCGGGTGGGCCTGCTTGTGCGCAGCATCATCCTGGTGCTGTTGGCCCTCGCGCTTGCCGGCGTGCGGCTCGTCTCCTACTCCAAACGCCTAGCCGTCATCTTCCTGCTCGACGGCTCGCAGAGCATCTCCGAGGAGTCGTTCCGCCAGGGCGAACGCTTCATCCGCGAGGCCGCCCGCTCCCGCCACGCCGGCCAGAGCATGAGCGTCCTCGCGTTCGCCGAGACGGTCGAGCCCCAGGCCGTCGGCGTCACCTCGCTCCCCGACGGGCCGTTCCTGCTTCCGAAGGAACGCGGCGAAACCAACCTCTCGAAAGCCATCGAGGTCGCCTGGGGCATGGTCCCCAGTGACGCCGTCGGCCGCATCGTCGTCCTCACCGACGGCCGCGAGACCCTCGGCGACGCGCTGCCCGTCGCCGACAAAGGCGTCGCCCACGGCATCGAGATCAGCGCCCGGGCCCTTGCGCCTTCGACCGCGCCCGAGCTGCTCGTCGGCAGCGTCACCACGCCCACCCAGGTCAAGCAGGGCGAGCCGTTCAAGGTCGTCGGCACCATCCACGCCAACTACGCCTGCCGCGCAACGGTCAAACTTTTCAAGGGCCCCTGGCTCGTGGGCCAGACCGACGACGTCGCCATCGAGCCCGGCGAGAACCGCGTCGAGTTCGACCAGACCGTGGACACCGGCGGCACCGTGACCTTCCGCATCGCCGTCGAGCACGAGGCCGACACCCTCGTGGACAACAACGCCGCCCTCAGCCTCACCGTCGCCACCGGCAAGCCCAAGGTCCTGCTCGTCGACGACCACGAAGAGGAGGCCCGCTACCTGAGCCGCGCCCTTACCGAGGAGGACATCGACGTCCACGTCCGCGGCGGCGCCGGCGTACCCAAGCGCCTCGAAGAGCTCCAGGCCTACGACATGCTCATGCTCAGCGACGTGCCCGCCACACGCCTCACGAGCGAGCAGATGGAGAACGTCCGCACCTACGTGCGCGACCTCGGCGGCGGCCTCATCATGCTCGGCAGCGAGAACAGCTTCGGCCTCGGCGGCTACTACAAGACGCCCATCGAGGAAATCCTCCCCGTCATGACCGACATCGAGAAGCGCAAGGAGAGCCCCTCGCTCGCCATGTGCCTCGTCATAGACAAGTCCGGCTCCATGGGCGGCATCAAAATCGAGCTCGCCAAGGAGGCCGCCAAGGCCACCGTCGAGCTGCTCACCGCCCGCGACCAGCTCGGCGTCATCGCCTTCGATGGCTCCCCCTTCTGGGTCAGCGAAATGCACTCCGCCGGCGACAAGGTCTTCATCCTCGACCGCATCGCCTCGCTCAGCTCCGGCGGCGGCACGAACATGTACCCCCCGCTACAGGAGGCGTTCGCCGCCCTCTCGGCCGCCCGCGCCAAACTCAAGCACGTCATCGTCCTCACCGACGGCCACTCCCAGCCGGGCGACTTCTACCAGATCGTCGCCGCCATGCACCAGGAACGCATCACCTGCTCGACCGTCGGCATCGGCAACGGCGCCGACGCCGACCTCCTCGAGAAAATGGCCGAATGGGGCGGCGGCCGGTTCTACCTGACCGAGGACCCCTCCTCCATCCCTCAGATCTTCACCAAGGAAACCGTGACGGTCTCCAAGTCGGCGCTCAAAGAAGAACCGTTCGTGCCCGAGATCAGCCGCCCAAGCGAGATGCTCAAGGGCATCTCCTTCGACGAGGCCCCGTTCCTGCTCGGCTACGTCATCACCCGGCCCAAGGACACCTCGGAAATCTTCCTCACCAGCGACGTGGGCGACCCCGTGCTCGCAAGCTGGCGCTACGGGCTCGGCACCTCGCTCGCCTTCACCTCCGACGCCAAGAACCGCTGGGCCGTGGACTGGGTGAGCTGGCCCGAGTTCGGCAAGTTCTGGGCCCAGGTCGTCCGCACCGGCATGCGCCGAAGCTACGCCAACGACTTCGTCGCCCGCGTGGACGTCTCACGCAACACCGCCCGGCTCCTCATCGACGCCGTGGACGGCGGCCAATTCGTCAACGGCCTCGACACCGACGTCGTCCTCATCGGCCCGGGCCCGACCGACCGCGCCGAGCTCGACGCGCGCCAGACCGCCCCCGGCCGCTACGAAGCCACCTTCGACCTCGCCGACCGCGGCGCCTACATCGCCCAGATCACCCAGAGCCGCGACGGCACCGTCGTCAACCGCCAGAGCGTCGGCACGGTCAAGAGCTACTCGGCCGAGTACCACCTCCACGACACGCCCGACGAGCCCTTCCTCCGCCTGCTCGCCGCCGCCGGCGGCGGCGCGTTCGACCCGGCCCCCGGCGCCATCTTCTCCGCACCCGAGCGCGCCGTGAAAGTCTACCGTGCGCTGTGGCCCAGCCTGCTGCTGATCGCCCTCGTCCTCTTCCTACTCGACCTGCTCCTCCGCCGCATAGACCTCCAGAACTTCCGCGCCTTCCGCAATAAAAAATAGGGACAGGCACCTATTTTTCTCATAGATGCTGGACACATCTAGTGCACCGCGGCGCAGAAAAATAGGTGCCTGTCCCTATTTTTTCAGAACGGCCCGCCTGGACGTGGCCTGTGCCCCCTTTGCGGTGAGACCCATTGCGCATTCGGATGCAGGGCGGATCGCCTCAACCCTGAGTTTGCTGAAAGCCGACCGCCGGCCCGCAATATCGAAAGGCTTCAATCACTCTCTCCTCAGAAAACAGGAGAATGAGGATAGTCGCTTATTTCCCCTAAGGTAGAGACACGAATTCACGGCTCCGTGTCGATTTTCACCGATGAAACCACACGATGCCCTCGAACCCCTATTCTTTGTGCAAACTTGAACTCTACGGATTGCACCGGAATCCTGAGCTCATCCGCTGCTGGTTCATAGTCGCACTCATCAAGCGTAACGCAACGCACCATGTCGAAAGGCTCTTTGTCTGTTGCGAAATCGATGAACACCTTGTGCTGACCACGAGATGGAGCACCAACGCCTACTTCTATGAAGCTCACGTCGACATAGCTTGGGACGACGAACCCATACCCGGGCATATTGAGACCTTCCGGCTCCGCATAGCAGTCAGAGTGCTGAATCGTTCTGGTAACGATGCTTCTGTACAGAGCTTCGCTGATTTCGTCCCAGTCGTCATAGGCTTTCCCTTCCCGCCATGGGATGTGAGCCCTTTCCATGCACGGTATAAGAGCGCGCAAGGAATCACGAAACATCAACAGCAACTCGTGGATTGTCGGCGTCCAAGTATTAGGAGCCATCACCAACCTCCATGGGCCTTTTCGAAGCTTGGAACAAGCGCATGACCGTTACTATGCAACATGAGGACAAGCACCAATCTCCCAGGTAGCCCTGCCACCGGCGGGGCCTCAGAAATGGTCGGGCAGCACTCCTGGTGTCCGCAGGCGTCTCGTTCCTCGCGCCAGCGAACTTTGCCTGGGCCGGTTCCGGCCCTACGGCGTCACCCGCCCCATCAGCCGCGGAAACGGAATCGTCTCCCGCACGTGCGGCAGCGCGCACAGCCACGCCACCGTCCGCTCGATCCCCAGCCCGAACCCCGCGTGCGGCACCGTCCCGTACCGCCTCAGGTCGAGGTACCACCCAAAAGACTCTTCCGGCAAGCCGTGCTCCGCAATCCGCGCCCGCAGCACGTCGAGATCGTCCTCGCGCTGCCCCCCGCCGATGATCTCCCCGTACCCCTCCGGCGCCAGCATGTCCACGCACAGCGCCAGCCGCTCGTCCGCCGGGTCGCGCTTCATATAAAAGGCCTTCACCTCGTGCGGGTACCGGTGCACCAGCACCGGCGTCTCGAACTGCCCGCTCAGCACCGTCTCGTCGTCCCCGCCGAAATCGCCGCCCCACTCGAACGCCACGCCCGCCGTCCCAAGCGCCTCGACCGCCTCGTCGTAGCTCATCCGCGGGTACGGCTTCTTCACCTTGCGCAGCGTGTCGAGGTCGCGCTCCAGGAACGTCAGCTCCCGCTCGCACCGCTCCAAGACACGCTGCACGATGAAGTCCACGAAGTCCTCCGCGAGGTCCATATCCTCGTCGAGCTCCATGAACGCCACCTCCGGCTCGATCATCCAGAACTCCGTCAGGTGCCGCCGTGTCTTCGACTTCTCCGCCCGGAACGTCGGCCCGAAGCAGTACACCTTCCCGAACGCCATCGCGCCCGCCTCCATGTAGAGCTGGCCCGACTGCGTCAGGTACGCCTTCTCCCCGAAATACTCCGTTTCAAATAACGTCGTCGTCCCCTCGCACGCCGCCGGCGTGAAAATCGGCGCGTCGAGCAGTGTGAACCCCCGCCCATCGAAAAAGTCCCGCGCCGCCCGGATGATCGCCGCCCGCACCCGCAGGATCGCGTGCTGCCTCGACGACCGCAGCCACAGGTGCCGGTGGTCCATCAAGAACGCCGTCCCGTGCTCCTTCGGCGTGATCGGGTAGTCGCGCGCAAGCTGCAGGATCCGCATGTCCTTGACCGTTAGCTCGTAGCCGATCGGCGAGCGCGCGTCCTCCTTGACCGTCCCCGTCACCGCCACCGCCGACTCCTGCGTCACCTCGTCGCAGCGCGCAAACACCTGCTCGCCCACGTCGGGCCGGTACGCCACGCACTGGATCGTCTCCGTCCCGTCGCGCACCAGCAGGAAGTACAGCTTCCCCTTGTGCCGCTTGTTGTACAGCCAGCCCTTGAGCGTGACCTCCTCGCCCACGTGCTCGCCGATCGCTTCGATGAACACCCTCGACATAGCGCCTCCTCGATGCCCCTCTCAATTGCCCTGCGCGCACTCAATCGCGAATCTATCGGCTTGCGCCCTCGCCCCGCAACCCCTTTGTCCACCCGCACACGACGCGCCGCACCACCCGCGCCTTGACACCTCGTCCTGGATACCTCATTTTGTCCATCTGGCGAGAGACAAGACCATGCACCGCAAAGTCCTCGACACAATCCGGCGGCACAAGCTGCTCACGGACGGCGACCGCGTCCTCGTCGCGGTCTCCGGCGGGCCGGACTCCGTCGCCCTGCTCGCCGCGCTCCACAAGCTGCGCCGGCGCCTCGGCATCGAGCTCGCCGTCGCCCACCTCAACCACGGCCTGCGCGGCGACGACGCCGACCGGGACGAGGCCTTCGCTCGCGACCTGGCCGAACGCCACGGGCTCCCCTTCCGCGCCGGCAAGACCGACGTCGCCGCACGCAAACGAACCGGCGGCGGCTCCCTCGAGGAAGTCGCCCGCGCCGCCCGCTACACTTTCTTGCGCGAGGCCGCCGGGGACCTCGACGCCAACGTCATCGCCGTCGGCCACACCGCCGACGACAACGCCGAGACCCTGCTCATGAACCTCTTGCGCGGCGCCGGGCTGCACGGCCTCGCCGCCATCCCCATCTCGCGACCCGAGGGCGAACTCCGCCTCGTGCGCCCCCTGCTCGAGGTCACCCGCGCCGAGGTGCTCGACTTCCTCCATCGCCACGGCCTCGACTTCCGCACCGACCGGACCAACGCCGACACCGACCACACGCGCAACCGCATCCGCGCCGAGCTCCTCCCCCAGCTCGCCCGCGACTACAACCCCGCCGCCACCAGCCTCCTCGCCGCCACCGCCGAACAACTCCGCGACGCCGCCGAGCTCATCAGCACCCAGGCCGAGCGCGCCGCCGAGCGCTTCGTCGAGCCCGACGACGACGGCTTCGCACTGCCCCTGCGCGCCCTGCGCCAGATGCCGCGCGCCGTCCGCACCGAGCTCCTGCGCAACCTCATCGCCGGCCGCTTCGGCCGCACGCTGACCGCCCGGCAGGTCCGCTCCCTCGAGCGCTTCCTCCTCGACCCCGAGCGCCCGCACCCGCCCCTCGCCCGCGGCCTCGTGTGCGAGATCGTCTTCGACCGCTTCATCGTCAGGCGCAGCCGCCCCGAGCCGCAGCACCCGCCGGTCGAGATCGCCGTCCCCGGCGTCACCGTCCACCCGACCCTCAACGTCGAGGCCGCCGCCCGCATCTCACCGCGCCCGCCCGACTGGAAGCCCCGCAACGGCGCCAACGTCCCACTCGCCGAGCTCTGGCGCCGCGTCGAGGCCGGCCAAAACCTCGACCTCACCCAGGACTTCGACGCCGACGCTCTGCTCTCCCCCGGCGCACCCACCACAGAGCCCCTCGTGCTCAGGACCCGCCGGCCCGGCGACCGCATGCAACCGATCGGCTTCGACGGCGTCAAAAAAGTACAAAACATCCTCGTGGACGAAAAGCTACCGGCCGCGGTCAGGGCCAAACTCCCTTTACTCTGCCGTGGCGACGCGGTAGTATGGGTCCCCGGATACCGGATCGCGGACCCGTATAAGGTCACCGACGAAACACGGCGCCTGCTCGTGGTGCGGCTCATGTCGGAGCACCGGCCCGGTCAGCACCACGACGGCGCCCAAGCCGACTCGCGGCGAGAGTGAGCCCATGAACGGTCCCCAACAGCCTCGCCCCCCACGACCCCGGGCCACCGGCGGCCGCTGGTCGCTCGTCTGGCTGCTGCTCATCATGATCCTCAGCGTCATCGCCGCCATGTACGGCGCCGACCGCAAGAAGCGCGTCAAGCCGAGCCCCAGCCCGAGCGAGATCCGCGAGGACGCCACCCGCGGCTTCATCGACACGAGCAAGCCGCTGAAAAAGAAAGACATCAAGCTCAGCGGCTACTACAAGCCCTGGTCGGACATCGAGCAACTCATCGCCAAAAGAGAACCGCCCATTATCAAGGCCAGGGACGCCTACAAGACCGCCGCCGA
>CAZJXV010000018.1:1940-27627 GCA_964550015.1 uncultured Verrucomicrobiota bacterium | reverse complement strand
GGCCGATGGGGCCGCCGGCTGCGGCCTCGGGGCTGACGTGGCCGACGCAGGCGCCCCGGGTGCCGCCGCTGAAGCGGCCGTCGGTGATGAGGGCTACGTCGTTGATGAGGCCCCGGCCGACGATGTAGCTGGTGGGGGCGAGCATCTCCTGCATTCCGGGGCCGCCTCGGGGGCCTTCGTAGCGGATGACGACGACGTCGCCGGCCTTGACCTTCCCGCCCAGGATGCCCTCGCAGGCGTCTTCCTGGCTTTCGAAGATGACGGCGGGGCCTTCGAAGGTCTCCATGCCGGGCGGGACGGCGGCGGTTTTGAGCACGGCGCCGTCGGGGGCGAGGTTGCCGCGCAGGATGGCGAGGCCGCCGGTCTGCGAGTAGGGGTTTTGGGTGGTGCGGATGATGTCGAGGTGGTCGCCGGTGGGTTCGTAGCGCTTGCCGTAGTCGCAGGCGGGGTTGCGGACGCTGTGGTTGCGGATGTTCTCGCCGATGGTTGTGCCGGTGACGGTGAGGCAGTCCTCGTGGATGAGGCCGGGCACGCCGGTGAGGACCTCCCACAGGATGGTCATGACGCCGCCGGCGGCGTGGAGGTCCTCGATGTGGTAGTCGCTCGCGGGGCTGATGCGGCAGATGTTGGGGGTGCGGCGGTTGAGGGCGTTGATGCGGTCGAGGTCGTAGTCGAAGCCGGCCTCGCGGGCGATGGCGAGCATGTGGAGCACGGTGTTGGTCGAGCCGCCCATGGCCATGTCGAGGACGAAGGCGTTGTCGAGGGATTCGGGGGTGATGATGTCGCGCGGCTTGATGTCTTTCTTGAGCAGCTCCATGACGTGGACGGCGGCCTGGCGGTAGAGGCGGTTGCGCTCGGGGTTGGTGGCGAGCAGGGTGCCGCTGAAGGGCGGGGTCATGCCGAGGGCCTCGCCGGCGCAGTTCATCGAGTTGGCGGTGAACATGCCCGAGCAGGAGCCGCAGCCGGGGCAGCCGGTGTTTTCGAGCTCGGCGAGCTGCTCGGCGGAGATGGTGCCCGCCTTGAAGGCGCCGACGCCTTCGAAGATGCTGATGAGGTCGGTGACGCGGCCGTCGCGGGTGTGTCCGGCGGCCATGGGCCCGCCGCTGACGAAGACGGTGGGGATGTTCGAGCGGAGGGCGCCCATGTACATGCCGGGGACGATCTTGTCGCAGTTGGGGATGCAGATGAGCGCGTCGAAGCGGTGGGCCTCGACGACGCTTTCGACGCAGTCGGCGATGAGCTCGCGCGAGGGCAGGGAGTACTTCATGCCGAAGTGGCCCATGATGATGCCGTCGCACAGGGCGATGGTGTTGAACAGGATGGGCGCGCCGCCGGCCTCGCGCACGCACTGCTTGACGTAGTCGCCCACGGTGTCGAGGTGCGCGTGGCCGGGCACGAGGTCGGTGTAGCTGTTGGCGATGCCGATGAAGGGTTTGTGCATGTCTTCGTCGGTCAGGCCGGTGGCCTTGAGCAGCGCCCGGTGGGGGGCGCGCTCGAAGCCTTTTTTGACGGTATCGGAGCGCATGGCGTGTTGCCTCCTTGCTTGCTGCGCACGTAGCCGGATGATAGAGGGGAGCGCGGCTGGATTCCAGGGATTTTGGGCCGCGGGGCGGTTGTCTCAGGCCTCGACAGCCCGGCGCACGGTGCCGATGAGGGTGTCGAGCTCGAAGGGCTTGTGGACGAAACCGGCGAGGGCCTCGCCTCCGAAATGGCTCGTGGCGTCATGCTCGGAATAGCCGCTGGTGAGGACGACGCGCACGGTGGGGTCGATACCGCGTATCTCGCGGAAGACTTCCTCGCCGTTCATTTCGGGCATGGTCATGTCGAGCAGGACGGCTTGGATTCGGCCGGCATGCCGGCGGAAGGTCTCGACGCCGTCGCGCGCCGTGTCGGCGACGAGCACAGTGAAGCCGGCGTGCTCGAGCATGGCTTTGGCGACGGTGCGCACGGCGTCTTCGTCGTCCACGACCAGGACGGTGCCGCCAGCGGGCGACGCGTCGGCCTGGGCGGGGTCTTTCGCGGCCCGGGCCTCGAGGGCCCGCTCGGAGCGGGGGAACAGGACCCGGAACGTGGTGCCACGGCCCGGCTCGGAGTACACCTTGATGGCGCCGTGGTGGCGGCGCATGATGCCGAGGGTGGCGGCGAGGCCGAGGCCGCGGCCGGTGAACTTCGTTGTGAAGAAGGGGTCGAAGATTTTCTGGCGCGTTGCCTCGTCCATGCCGCAGCCGGTGTCGGTGACCTCGAGGAAAACGTAGGGGCCCTCCGTGAGGTCCTCGCCCATGTACCACGCGGTGAGGTAGTCGGCGTTGGCTTCCATGATGCCGGTCCTGAGGGTGATGACGCCGGGCGCGTCGCCGATGGCGTCGGAGGCGTTGGTGATGAGGTTCATTACGACCTGCTGGATCTGGGCGGCGTCGGCGTCGATGGAGGGGAGGGCCTTGGCGAAGTCGAAGTTGAGGACGGCCTTTTTGGCGATCGAACTCCCCAGCAGGTGGGCTATTTCCTCGACGAGCTCGTTGAGGTCGAGCGGCTCAACGGCGAAATCGCCCTTGCCGGAGTAGGCGAGCATCTGGTGCGTCAGGTTCGAGGCGTGCACGGCGGCCTGCCTGATCTCGCTGATGTTTTCGCGCAGGGGCGAGGCCGGGGGCGCCTTGGCCAGCGCCAGGTCCGCGTGTCCCAGGACGACGGCGAGCAGGTTGTTGAAGTCGTGGGCGATGCCGCCGGCGAGCACACCGAGGCTCTCGAGCTTCTGTGCGTGCTGCATCTGGGCCTCGAGCTCGCGCCGCTCCTGCTCGGCCCGCTTGCGCTCGGTGATGTCGGTGAAGAAGCCCACGTTGCACTGGGTCCCGTCAATCAGAGCCGGGGTCGTGTAGATGTCCGTGTAGATCACGGCCCCGCCCTTCCGCAGGCACGGGATGTCCTCGGCAACGACCTGCTCCCTTATGGCCTGGGCGCGGAACTCGGCCGCGACACGCTCGAGCGCCTCCTTCGGGTGGATGTCGGCGACGCCCATTCCCACTAGTTCGTCCCGGCGGTAGCCCAGCATCGTACAGATGGCCGGATTAGCGTACCTGAACTTCATCGTTTCGACGTCGGCGACGAGGATGCCTTCACCGGCGCCTTCGAATAGGGTCCTGTACCTTTCCTCCGATTCTCTGAGCTCCTGCTCGGCCCGCTTGCGCTCGGTGATGTCGCGGAACATCCCCTGCAGGACGTGTCTGCCA
The DNA here is from genome assembly GCA_964550015.1 of uncultured Verrucomicrobiota bacterium. Lineage (GTDB taxonomy): Bacteria > Auribacterota > JABMQX01 > JAFGEW01 > JAFGEW01 > CAZJXV01. The sequence goes on along the minus strand of CAZJXV010000018.1, from coordinate 24,403 downwards.
TTCAGCTCAAGAAGGTTGGCCTTGATGGCGACGTCCTTGATCTCGCCCGTCTTGGTCATGACCCGCGTTTCGAGGACTTGTCCCTCTTTGTCGGTGAGGTGCTGTTCGAAGGTTCCATAGAACTGGGCCTCGTCGTTCTGAGGTGGGTGAAGGATCTTGTGGGATTGCCCGATCAGTTCATGCTTCTCCCTGCCGAGGAGGTCTGCGGCCGACTCATTGCAGTCAATGATCTCACCCGTTTCAGCGTCGCCGAGCAGAATCCCATCCCTGGCCTGCTCAAACAATTTCCGGTGCTTCTCTTCGCTCTCCTTGAGGGCGTCCTCGGCGCGCTTGCGGCTGGTGATGTCTCTGGAGAGCTCTATGACGGCTGTGGGTTGTCCTTGCGGGTCTCTCAGCGCGACGTTCGCGGTGCAATGGAAGTACAGCGTTTGGCCGTCTTCGGCGACGACTTGAGTGTCATGCTGATGCGTCTTCCCGTCGTGAAATGCCTTGAGGGTGAGACAGGGGTGCGGTTCGCAGGGCTGCGTGCGCCTATGATACACCTCGTAGCACTTCTTGCCGACGATGTCGTCGCCGAAGAGTCTCCTGGCGGTGTGATTGGCCCAGAGGATGTTCAGGTCCTTGTCCATCATGCTCATGTGGTCGCCGATGGACTGCAGCATGGCGTTGAGCTTGCCTTCGCTGTCGCGCAGGGCCTGCTCGGCGCGCTTGCGGTCGGTGATGTCCGCGAACGAGGCCATCATCGAGATGGCCTGGCCGTTGTCATCGCACACCAGGCTCGTCCTGAGCTCGGTGTGAAACGCTGAGCCGTCTTTTCTTCTCGCGACGAGTTCACCGACCCATTCGCCGTTTTGACGCAACGCTTCGACAACGGCCGCTGCGTCGCGCTCGTCTTCCCAGAACGACAGGACCGATCTGCCCAGGAGCTCTTCGTCGTGGTCGTAACCCCATAGTCTGAGAAACGAGCGGTTCACGTATGTTAGGTGTCCTTGAAGATCGGCGAATGCGATGGCACTAATGGATGATTGGATCGCCCAATCTTTTGTCCTTAGCGCCTGCTCGGCCTGCTTGCGCTCGGTGATGTCGCGGATGACACCCAGGACGGCCGGTTCGCCCTGGTAGGGAACGACACGGCCGGAGATTTCAACGGATACATAGCTGCCGTCCTTATGCCGCAGTCGTCTTTCGTACTTGAGTGGCACTTCGTCACCGGCCAGCCGCTTCTTGTAGAATTCGATCGTCTCCGCGAGCTCAGCGGGATGGATGTAGTCGGCGAACGGCATATCGACGAGCTGCTGGGCGCTGTGCCCGAGCATTTCCGTGACCTGAGGATTCACATACTTGGCCAGCCCGTCCTGCACGATAGCGATGCCGTCGCTTGCCATCTCGACGACGTCCCGGTACTTCTTCTCGCTGTCGCGCAGCGCCTGCTCGGCGCGCTTGCGTTCGGTGATGTCGAGGACGATGCCCTGGTAGTGGGTGATGGCGCCGTCGGGATCGCGGCGCACCCAGGTTCGGTCGTCGAGCCAGCGGACATCGCCGGTGCGGGTCACGATCCGGTATTCCTGGACGAACTCGGTGCGGCCCTCGCGGCTGTGGGTGGCTACTTCGGCGGCGACGCGTTCGAGGTCGTCGGGGTGTACGATGCTTGCGAAGGGGACCCGCCCGGAGTAGAAGTCGTCCGGCTCGTAGCCGAACTGGACGACATTGTCGGAGACGTACTCGACAGGCCAGCCTTCGGCATTGCGCCACAGGAACGCTACGGCGGGGCTGTGGTTGACGACGTGCTCGAGTTCCTGGAGCCGTGTGTTCTTCTGGCGCAGCGCCTCCTCGGTCTCGAGGCGTTGGGCGATCTGGTGCTCGAGTCGTCGCCTGAGCCTGGCCTCTCTGGCGGTGCGATTGAGGATGAGGAGGAGGTACGCGACCGCGGATGCGGCGAGCACGGGGCCGCCGATGAGACTCACCCAGGGGAGGGCGGTGCGCCTCGCGGCGAGGAAGCCCGGAGTCGGCGTGCACACCACGAGCCATTGGCGGCCGCCGACATCAAGCGCTGCCGCGTGGTGGAGGCCGGCGCGCAGGGCGGCCTCGTCCTCGACGGGCTCGACGGCCGTGGTGCGGGCGCGTGAGCCGTGGAGGTGCAGGCGACGCCGGCCCGGCGGGGCCGAGGCGTCGAAGAGGTAGGTGTCAACGCCTCCCACCTCCAGGTGGGCGATCGCCTGCGTCAGGACATCGCCGATCCGGGAGGCGGCCAGAGCGACGCCGACGAGGTTGTCCCGGCGTTCTTGAACAGTGGAGGTCGGCGCGTCCTTGCGGTAGATGGGGACGACGAGCAGGAACCCGTACTGCCGGCCCGTTTCCTGCACGAGAGTGATCCAGCCGGTGGCGGCCATCTTGCCGGTGTCGCGCGCGCGGTTGAGCGCCTCGAGGTGCGCTGGGTCCGAGGCAAGGTCAAACCCAAGGGTCGCCTCGTTGCCCTCGTGCGGCTGGACGAAACAGAGGGGGTAGTACTCGTGGCGCCGGCCGGCCGGAACCATCTCCCCCTGGGCCTTCCGCTCGGTGATCCGGAAGCCGGGGAGGCCGTCGCTGCGGGCGGCCTCCTCGTAGACGGCGCGCTGGGCGTCGGGCACGCGGGGGACCCACGCGAGCGCCCGGATGTCCGGGTGGCGGCCAAGGAGCGGTTGGACAAAGGTGCGGAAGTCTTGCCGGGTCACCCGTTCCGAGCCGGCGTAGAAGGCTGCAAGCGCCTCCAGTTCGAGCGCGTGGAATTCGAGCTCGCGTTCCAGGGCCGTCACCCGCTCCGTCGCCCTCTGCTCGAAATCGGCTTCGATTCGCACGCGTTCCGATCGTCGAGCGGCGCCGGCCACGAACACCAAAAGGCCAATGCCGAGGCAGAGCAACAGCGCCGAAGGCGCGTACCGGGGCAGGCGGGCAGCCCAGGTGCGGGTTCGGGTTTTTTCTGATCGGTCACTCATCGGCAGGTCACTCCGCGTGAACGGTCGTGGCCGGTCCGTCCGTGGCCCTGGTTGCCGGGCACCGATTGCCCGGTGTGCTGTGCGCCGACCTGAGTCGGGCATGAGGGCCGACCCAAGGCCGCTGTTTGCCACACATGCCCGGTATATGTATGGCGGTCACGCTCGGTTCTGGGGTAGGCGCTTGTGTCACGTCATAGGGGGAGAGCAAGTCTTGGGCCAGTGTGAGGGGCAGCCGAGGGTCTTAGGATGGCGCCTGCGGCGGGGGCGCCTGCGGCGGGGGCGCCTGCGGCGGGGGCGCCTGCGGCGGGGTCGGCTCGTCGGTGTGGATGCCGCTGCGGTCGCGGTGGGCCAGGAAGCGGAGAGGGGGTTCCGTGTCGGGCTCGGGGGGCGTCCTGGGTGGCGCAGGTTCGGGCATGTCCTCGATCACTTCGGTTGGGGTTTCTTCGGCGGGGGCTTCTTCGGGGAGGGCTTCTTCTGGCAAAGGTTCTTCAGGCGGCGGCTCCGGGGCCGGCGTCTCGGGCGTGGGGGGCTGTTCGGGCACCGGGGCAGGGGCTTCGGTGGGTCGGGGTGCGGGTCCGAGGACGAGGCGCTTGCTGCGGCGGCGCTGGCGGGCGGCGTCGAGTGCGGCGCCGATCCAGGCGATGAGGAACATGATGGCGAAGAGGGCGCTGATGCCGGCGGGCAGCAGGTAGATGTCGTGCATGAGGTCGCGCCGGGCGATCATGTACCAGACGGCGAGGCCGGCGATGGCGGCGTTCTGGAGCAGGCCGACGAAGAGCAGGGCGCGGTTGCGCACCATGTCGTGAAAGGCGCACAGGTAGCCGATGCCGAAGACGACGAGGAAGAGGCATGGCACCTGCATGGCGGGCGGCCGGGCGGGGGTATAGGTCCCGATGCCGAAAAGGTCGAAGATCTGCTCGTAGAGGAAGAAGAAGACGGCGCCCACGACGATGTTGTAGAGGGCCATGACGAAAACGGCGTCGCGCTGGAAGGTGCGTTTGAACATGGTTGGCTCCTTTCCGGAGGGTACCCGGCGGCGAGCCGGCCGGGGCGAAAAGCTCTTGCTCTGGTGCGTGAGCCTAGCAAATCGGGGCGCGGAGCGCAAGAGCATTTTAAGCGGAGGGTGGGGGCCGCCGGGCGGCAGAGGGAAACGGCGGGTCAGGGGTCAATGGGGTCGTCGGCGCGAGGGTCGGGGGGCTCGGCGGCCGGGTCGGGGGGCTCGGCGGCCGGGCCGGCGATTTCGCGGGCGATCAGCTCGTAGGCGCGCAGGGCTTCGGGCGGCTCGTCTTCGAGGAGGGGGTTGGCTTCATTGGAGAAGATCTTTTGGAAGATGTCTGACTTGGGGATGGTGGCGCGGAAGACGAGTCGTTCGGGGAAGTGGGCCCAGACTTGGGAGGCGATGCGCTCGCTGGTGTCGTCCCAGAGGTCGAACATGGTGAGCAGAAGGCCGCGGATGCGCAGCTTTGGGTTGATGGTGCGCTTGATCGAGCGGATGGTGCGCAGCAGCCCGGGCAGGATGCGCAGCGCGAGGGGCTGGCACTGCAGGGGCAGGAGCACGCTGTCGGCGCGGAACAGGGCGAACTTGGTGCTGGTGGCGCTGCCGGAGGGGGTGTCTGCGAGGATGAAGTCGTAGCGCTGGTGCAGGGTGTCGAGCGCCTCGGCGAAGGTGCGTTTGGCGGTGCCGAGGCCGAGGGTGGCCTCGATCAGGGTGGGGCTGGCGGCGCTCTCGCCGAATGGGACGGCGTCGAGTCGCTCGAAGCGGGTGTGTTTGATGGCCTGGTCGAGGCGGGTGCGGTGGGTGATCATGTCGTAGGCGCCGGAGGCGCGCTCGGGCTTGGGCAGGCCGACGCCGATGGCGAGTCCGTTCTGGAGGTCAAGGTCGAGGAGCAGGGTGCGGTAGCCGGCGCGGGCGAGGAACCATCCGATGCAGACGGCGGAGGTGGTTTTGCCGACGCCGCCTTTCTGGCTGACGATGCTGATCATCTCGCTCATCGGGCCCTTCCCGCCTCGTGGGCGGTTATCCCTGCTCGATGAAACGTCGGAAGAAGGCGCCGATGGAGTTGGCCTCGATCCGGATCTTCTGCGGCGGCGAGTGCCGGGCGACGGGCTTGAAGAGTTGGCCGATGGAGTGCGCCGCGGCGGACGGTTTCGCGGCCGGCTGCGCGGCCGGTGCTGCGGTCTCGGGTCCGGCTGCGGGCGCCACGGTGGTGGGCGCCGCGGCGGGGAGTTCGAACTCGTCGTCGAAGGCGGTTTCGTCGGGGGGCTGCTCGGGGGCGGGTTCGGGGGTTTCTCCTGCGAGCTCCTCGAAGACCTCGGCGGCGTCGAGGGCCTCCTCGAAGGCCTCGTCGTCGAAGGCGGGGGTGTCGTCGTGTTGTGTTTTGTCGGGCATCGAGGGGCTCCGCTAGGTGGGCTGCTTGGGGGGCGGCTGGTTTTCGTAGTCCTTGGCCTGGAGCAGCTCGAAGATTTCCTCGCGGCTTTTGCCGCTGTCGAGCCAGGCGCGCACGGGGGCGATGATGGACTCGTCGGCGAGCAGGAAGGTGCAGGGCTCGTCGGCGTTGGCGAGTCCTCCGACCTGGACGGCGTCGAGTTCGACGCCGATGAGTTCGGTAAAGAACCCGGCGAGGAAGCCGGCGAAGAATTCGGCGTAGTGCTGGTGGGCGCCGGCGACCATGTCGTGGACGGCGGAGTTGTTGACGTGGACGAGGGCGGTGTCGAAGCGTTCCTCGATGCTGAAGGTGCCCCAGCCGCCGCAGACGAGCAGGTCGTTGAAGTGTTGTTTGAACTGGTCGATGCCCATGTTGCGCATGTGGTAGAGGACTTCGCCGTCGTGCTCGGCCTCGGCGGCGAACTCGGCGAAGCGCCGGTGGCCCCAGGTGCGGCCGGCGCGGTAGAGGACGTCGCCGACCTCGTCGCCGAGTCGTTCGCGCACGGCGTCGGCGAGCGCGAGGAAGGTGTCGGCGGTGAGGATGAGGACGCGTGCGTCGTGTTTGGTGCGGATCTCGCCCGTGGTGGCGTTCGAGCTGAGGAAGGACTCGAAGTCGATGCCGCCCGAGGTGGTGGCGCGCAGGGATTTCGGCATGGACGTGGCTCCCGGGTGGATGTTGTGCGTGCGCGCAAGGCTAGGCGGGCGGCGGGAGGCTGTCAAGTCACTTTTTGCCGTCGCGCTTGGCGGCGCTGCGTCGGAGTGCCCAGAGCACGCTTTCCTTGAGGCGTTCGAGGGCGTCGGCGAGGCGAGCGAGCTCGCCGCGGCCACGGGGGTTGAAGGTGACGCGCATGTCGCCCAGGCTCAGGCGGGAGGCGTCGTCGGCGAGCTTCTCGAGTGGGCCGACGAGGAGGATGATGAGGCCGAAGGCGACGACGATGGCGGCGGCGGCGATCACGCAGGCGAGGATGGTCATTTTGACGAGGAGCCCGCGCGTCTTCTCGTCCACCGCGGCCTTGCGCAGGCCGAGATGGAGGGTGTAGGCGGGTTTGGTGGCGGTGGTGTCGGCGATGTCGATGACGGGTTCGTCGCCGATGCGGCGGACGCGGCCCTCGGGCGGGGGCGCCTGGGTGTCGCGGGCGAGCGCGCGCAGCGCTTCGGGCGGCGCGGCGTGGCTCGAGAGCACGTCGTCGTCGTCGAGGTCGGGGTCACGGAAGCACAGGTAGGCGATCTCGTCGTGGGTGGCGGCGAGGGAGGCCATGAGCTTTTCGACGCCGACGCGGTCGCGGTCGGTGAAGTAGTCGGTGCATCGCTGTTTGAGCTCCGCGAGGGGGCCGGCGCGCAGGCGCTCGATTTCGCCGGTGCGGACGAAGCGCTCGATGGGCTGGCGTCCGAGGGCGAGGGTGAGGGCGGCGCTGCCGACGGCGATGACGGCGACGAGTGCGAAGAGCTTCCAGCGCAGTGTGGAGCGCGTGTGGTTCGGGGGTGCGGTGGCGGCCATGGTGCTCCTTACCGGAGGTCCTGAAGCTGCCGGAGTGCCTCTTGCTGGAAGGCGGCGCGGCGGCGTTCGCTTTGGATCTCCCAACTGAGCTTTTCGATGAGTTGGGGGAGTTTGTCGAGCGGGAACTCGTCGGCGGCGTCGGCGGGGACGCCGAACTGGGCGAGGGTCTCGTCGAGCGCCGGGTCGGCTACGGGGCCGATGGCGCGGGCGTACTCGGCGCGGATGCTCTCGATGGCGCGGCTAATGCTCATGGGGCGGCCTCCCCGCAGGGGGCGGCCTCCCCGCAGATGGTGTCGATCCAGAGGCGTTCCTGTTCGGAGCCGGCGGTGCGGCGCAGCCAGTCGGGGCCGGTGTCGGGGCCCTGGGCGGTGTAGGGCTGCAGGCGCTGGTCGTCGGCGATCTGGGTGCGCAGGATGTTGACGCGCATCCTGAGTGTGGGCAGTTCGAGGCCTTCGCGGCCGAACACGACGAGGGCGGCGCCGCCGAGGTGCCACAGCAGGAGCCAGCCGTTGCGGAAGTGGAAGGCGAGCGGTTCGCCCTGGGTCGCCTCGGGGCCGAGGTAGTGGTCGAGCAGGGCGCCGCTGCGTCGCAGGGTCGTGGTGCATCGGCCGAGGCACTCGTCGTCGTAGCCGAAGTTGGAGGTGCGGGTGACGGGTGTGCCCAGGGCATCGAGGAAGATGTAGTCGGTCACGCCGGGCACGGCGGCGATGGGGGCGAGCGCGTCGGCCAGCGCGGGGCGGTGGTCGCGCGCGAAGAGTCGTGTGAGGAACGTGCTCATAGCCCGGTCGCTTTCTCGGCGAGGTGCTCGGGGTCGAGGGCGGCGTCGCTCGATTTGAGCTTGGTGCGGATCGTCTCGATCAGGGCGCTGGTGGGGCGGATGTCGGCGGCGCGCGGCACGGCGAGCACGACGAGGAATTGGTCGCAGTCGAAGATGAACTGTTTCTCTTGGCCGCGGACGCAGGCGATGTAGTTGAGCGGGCCGAAGTGGAGCGCGTCGCTGAGGGCTGCGCCCTGGGCGGTGAGGAAGGCGCTGAGGGCGTAGGCGCGCTCGGGGTCCACGGCGCCCTGTTGGTGCACGACGGTGCCGTTTTTCGAGATGACGAGCAGGTGCGAGACGCCGGGGAGGTCCGTGAGCTCGTCGGCGAGGCGCTGGGCGAGGGTGTCCTTGAGGCGGGTGGTCTCGTCGAGGACGCGCATGCCTTCGAGCACGAGGCCTTTCCAGGACTCGAAGATGGTCTGCTCGGGCGGGGCGAGGTCGGTGCTGATTCGGAACTCGCCGTCGGTCAGGCGCAGGATGCGGTAGAGGGCGTCGGTGCCCTTGAGGTCGCCCCAGCGGGCGTGGACGATCTCGCCGCCGTGGAAGAAGACCATGGCGTCGCCGCGCCGGGTCTTGATGGTGACCTGGGCGGTGTTTTTCTCGACGCAGTTGAGCTCGATGATGTTGGTGATGTTGAGCTCTTTGAGGTTGCCGACGAGTCCCATGGTTTTGCCTTGTGCGCGGCTAGGTCGGCGGGAAGGGCGTATCGGCCTTGCCGCGGTTGAGGTCGCCCAGCACGCGGGCGCCGCGGGTGCGGTCGCGCCGGATCTCGCCGAAGAGGCGCGCGATATCTCGTTCGGTTTCCTTGGCGTAGAGACGGATGATGCCGATGGTGGTGCGTTCGTCGAAAAGCGCCATGAGCAGTGTGTCGTCGTCGATGATGGAGACGTGGATGTGTTCGCGGCGGCCCTGATGGAAGAGGACGCTGAACTCGGGCTCGCCGATGAGTCGGGCGATCTCGCGCGTGGAGGCGAAGGCGCCGGCGGCCAGGGCCGAGAGCGAGGCGGTGTCCATGGATTCGGTGACGCCGCGCACGGCGATGAGGTGGCCGCCCTTGTCGATAACGAGGACGCACTTGGCCTCGGTTTCGCGCAGGAACGCGTCGAGCGCGGTGTTGGCGCGCTCGAGGTCTTCCTCGAACAGGACCAAGTCGCAGCCGGCCACGTGTGGGTCTCCTTTGGTGCGTGATCGCGTGCAGGCGCCGCCGGGCCTAGGGGCGCGAGCGGGCCGTCATCTCCTGGTTGAGTTTGTGCAGCACGAGCTTGGAGATTCTATTCAGCGTGTCGAAGACGCCGCGGCCTTCGGTCGCAACGGATTCGAAGGCCGAGACGCGGGTGGCGCGCCGGTTGAGCAAGAACTCCATGTACTGGGTGGTGGCGATGGAGGCGAGGTCGCGCTTGTTGTACTGGAGCACGTAGGGGATCTCGTCAAGGGAGTAGTCGTACTCGGCGAGGTTCTCCTCGAGGTTGCGGAAGCTCTCGACGTTTTCTTTCATTTTGTCCCACTGGGAGTCGGCGACGAAGACGACGCCGTCGACGCCGCGCAGCACGAGTTTGCGCGTGGCGTTGTAGTGCACCTGGCCGGGCACGGTGTAGAGCTGGAACTTGGTGGTGAAGCCGTGGATCTGGATGGCCTCGACGGGCAGGAAGTCAAAGAAGAGGGTGCGGTCCTGGTCGGTGGCGAGGCTCACGAGGTTGCCTTTGTTGGCCTGAGGGATGGACTTGTGCACGTACTGCAGGTTGGTGGTCTTGCCGCCCATGCCGGGTCCGTAGTAGACGATCTTGAAGTAGATTTCCTTGGAGGCGTAGTTGATGGCGGACATGGCTTCCCTCTTTCGTTTGTGGCCCGGGCGCGCGCCGACGGGGCGCGGCGCTAGAGCGCCTCTGTAATCTTGGCCTGGTGTTTGCGGATGGCGTGGCGGACCCATCCGAGATTGGCTTCGTTGTTGACGGCGGCGACGAGCAGGCATTCGTTGTCGAGCTTGGTGACGAGGAGCCAGCCGGTGCCGTACTGGATCATGACCTGGATGGCGTCGCCGAGGGCGAGCGTGCGGCCCGCGGCCTCGACGGCCTGGAGGATCGAGGTGATGGTGGCGCTGGCGAGTTCGTCGTCGGCCTCGAGTGCGGCGGAGGTGTCGATGAGGAACCCGTCGTTGGAGACGATGCAGGCGAAGCGCATGCCGGCGCCGCCAACGATCTCGTCGAGGATTGCAGCGAGTTCGCTCATGGCTGGCGCGCGCCTCCTGCGTCGGCGTGCTGCCGCAAGGGGGGCGCCTGGTCGGGCGCGCCGGGGTCGGCGGCGTCGGCGGCGCGTAGGACGGCGTCGAAGGCACGCAGGACGGCGTCCCTGATTGTGTGAAACGGGAACGGCTTGTCTATGAAGTCGAAGGCGCCGAGGGCGCGGGCGCGGCGGCGGAGCTCGTCGTCGCCGTAGGCGGTGATGGCGATGATGCGGGCGCGTGGTTGCACGGCGCGCACACGCTCGATGAGGTCGAGACCGCTCATCTGGGGCAACAGGATGTCGGTGATGAGCACGCCGAACTCGCGTGTGGCCAGCGCCTCGAGGGCCTCTTCGCCTGAGGCGACGGTGACGACCTCGTAGTCGTCGGCTTCCTTGAGGAAGCTCTGGGCGAGGAAGTGCGAGAGGGTGCCCTCGTCCTCAACGATGAGGATTCGCCGGACCTGTGGGGACGGCATGTGAGGCTCCTTCGATCTGATTTGGCTCTGTGTATGGTGAAGCAAGAGGCATACCAATGTCGGGTGGCCGGGCCGGTGCCGGGCGTGCGCCGGCTGCCGGCGCGGGGCGTGCGCCGGCAGCCGGCGCGGGGCGTGCGCTTATTGCCGGCCGGGCCGCAGTCCCTGCAGGTCGTCGGCGAGTTCGCTGGGTTGGGTCGGGTAGCATTGCCACTCCTCGAGGTGGTAGTCGGTGATGGGGAGGAACTCGACGATGAGGCGCGAGCGCTTGAGCAGTTTGTCGACGGCGGGGGCGTCGTCGGTCTTGAGTTGGTCGATCACGTCGGGGTGGGCGCAGACTTTGAACTCGCCCTCGGCGCGCATGGCGACGAGCTTGCGCAGGGCGCGCTGGATTTCGATGCTGACGGTTTCGAGCAGCTTGACGCGGCCGGAGCCGTGGCAGTAGGGGCAGGGGCCGAAGTGTTCTTCGCCGAGGCTTTCTTTGTCGCGCTCGCGGGTCATTTCGACGAGGCCGAGCTTGGAGATGGGCAGCACGGTGGAGCGGGCCTTGTCGCGTTTGAGGGTGGCCTGGAGCGCGGTGAAGACGCGGCGTTGGTTGGCGCGCACGCGCATATCGATGAAATCGATGACGATGAGGCCGCCCATGTTGCGGAGCTTGAGCTGGCGGGCGACCTCGTCGGCGGCTTCGAGGTTGGTCTGGAGGATGGTGTCTTCGGCGTCGCCTTTGCCGAGGTGTCGGCCGGTGTTGACGTCGATGGTGGCCATGGCCTCGGTGCGTTCGATGACGATGTAGCCGCCGCACTTGAGCCAGACGCGGCGGCGGTAGGCTTTTTCGATTTCGCGCTCGAGGCCGTAGGCTTCGAAGATGGGGGTGCGCGCGGTGTGGAGCGACACCTTCATGTTGTTGCGTCCCGAGGCGGCGACGAAGCTTTTGATGGCGTGGTACTCGCGTCGGGAATCCACGACGATGCGCTCGACGCCTTCGGCGAGGGCGTCGCGCACGACGCGGGTGAGCAGCTCGGACTCGCTGTGGATGAGGGTGGGTTTTTGGGCGCTCGCGTAGCGCGCGTCGATTTCCTTCCAGAGTGAGACGAGCATCTTGAGGTCGCGGGTGCACTCGCGTTTGGTGCGGCCCTGGGCGTAGGTGCGCATGATGAGGCCCATGCCTTTGGGCAGCGGGAGCGTCTCGGCGATTTCGCGCAGGCGGTCGCGTTCTTTCGGGTCGGTGATGCGCCGCGAGATGCCGAGCCGCGGGGTGGTGGGCAAGAGCACGAGGTGGCGGCCGGGCAGGCTGATGTTGGTGGAGAGGCGTGGGCCCTTGGTGCCGATGGATTCTTTGACGACCTGGACGAGGAGGTCGTCGTTTGCGTTGAGGATTTCCTCGATGAGGCGGCGGCGCTTGCGGCGGTGGGCGGCGGGCTGGCGCAGGTCGAGGTCCTCGAGTTCCTCGCCGGCGAGTTCTTCGATGGGGGCGGCCTCGCCGGTGATGTCGGAGATGTGCAGGAAGCCGTTCTTTCGGAGGCCGATGTTGACGAAGGCGGCCTGGATGCCGGGCATGACCTTGACGGTCTTGGCCCGGTAGATGTTGCCGGTGATGCGTTTGCTGGCGCTGCGTTCGAAGTAGTATTCTTCGAGGGCGCCGTTTTCGAGGACGGCGACGCGCTTTTCGGTGTGCTCGACGTTGATGATGATCTCTTTGGCCATGGGGTGTCATTCCGTGCCCGGTTGGGGGCGTACGCGTGCTCCGGGGCCATCATACGCGGTTTGCGTCCCTGAAGGCAATGGGGCTCGGGTGTGAATCCACCGGGCCCCACCCCCAGGTCATGGGGCGGGGCCCGGCGGTCCGCCAGGTGGCCGCGCGGCCGCAGGTGGCCGCGCGGCGCCCGGCGTGTGTGGTGCTGGTGCGTGTGTTGCTGCGGCCACGGCCGCGTTACTCGGCCTCCTCGTTGACGAGGGTGGGGGTGATGGTGATCAACAGGTCGGTCTTGATCGTTTCGGTGCTCTTGTGCTTGAAGAGGTAGCCGAGCACCGGGATGCGGCTGAGCAGGGGCACGCGCGTGATGTTGACTGTGTCGTCTTGGCTGGTGAGGCCGCCGATGATGAGGGTCTCGCCGCTCTTGACGATGACGCGTGTCTGGGCGCGCCGGGTGTCGACGATCGGGATGGCCACCTCGCTGCCGCTGATGACGAAGATCTGGCTCCCATACTGGGTGCTGAGCTCCGGCTGGACATCGAGGGTGATGAAGTTGTCCTCGTTAACCTGCGGGGTGATGTTCAGCTTGATGCCGACCTCTTTGGTCTCGAAATCGCTGATCTCGTACGAGCCGGTCTCCTCGTTGTAGGTGTAGTTGGGGATCGGGATGTCGCGCGTGACCTTGATCTCGGCCTCTTTGTTGTCCACCGTGGCGATCTTGGGCTGCGAGAGGAGCTCGGTGTTGTCGTCGCGCATCAGGGCGCTGAAGACCAGCTCGAAGTCGGCGGCCGACAGGATCATCGTCTTGGTGACGGTCTTGGCGACGCTCTCGGTGGGGGTGGTCATTTCCGTATCGCCCGTGTAGCGGTCGCCGGCGATGGTGCGGATCTCAGGGGTCTGGGTCGGCTCGAGGTGTTGGGTCCAGGCCTCGTGCACGTAGGTGCTATCGAGGTCGGTGCGTATCTTCTCGTGTTTGTAGTCGCGCTTGATGTTCGAGCCGGTGAGCTTGTAGGCCTCGAGTGAGGACCACTTGAAGCCGATGTCGGAGCCGTCGGTCTCGGTAATCTCGAACAGCTTGACGCTGATGGAGACCAGCGGGATCTGGCGGTCGAGCCGGTTGATGACCTTTTCGATGTCGGGGAACCGGGCCGGCACGTCGGAGATGATGAGCTGGTTGCCTTCGGCGTCGAACTGCACGGAGCCGCGCTCACTCAGCAGCGGCTTGATGATTTTTTCGGCCACCTCGGCGCGCGTGTAGCTGAGGCTGTAGACCTCGGTCTTGAGCGGTTCGAGTGCGACCTCGTCCTCGGTGAGCACGGTGTAGATGCCGTTTTCGTCCACGGTGAGGACGTAGCCGTGGGTCTCGAGCGCTTTCCTCAGGGCGATTTCCCAGGGGACGTTCTTGAGCGTGATGTTCATGGGCCCGTCGACCTTGGGGGAGAGCACGATGTTGATGTCGAGCCGGTCGGCGTACCAGGTGCAGAAGTCGCGGACATTGGCGCCCTGCAGGGCGAAGTTGACCTTGCCCTCTTCGAGGCCGATGGTGCCGACGTCGTCGTCGAACTCATTGCCCAAGAGGTCTTCGTCCACGTCGGTGCCGGTGGCGCCGGTGGTGTCCTCGAGCGAGGCATCCGTTCCGGCGGCGTCCTCGGCCTCGACGGCGTGGGCGGTGCTCGCGGCCAGCGCGAAGAGAGCGAGGCCGGCGAGCCAGATGAGCGGCCTGATCGCGCAGCGCATCAGTGAACCCTCCTTGTGTGTTGTGTGTGGGTCATTCCTGCGTGATTTCTTCGATGGTCTCGACTTGACCGGTTTTGTCTCCGGAGGTGTAGAAGAGCACTCTGTAGTGGGTTTGGGTCGCCTCGTGCTGCACGAGCAGCATGCGGTTGGAGAACTTGACGAGGCGGACCTTGTCCTTGATGAACGGCAGGTGGCTGCCGGGCTCGACGAGTTCGGCGGCGTCATCGGCGCCGGGCTTGAGGAGCGCGCCCCGGCCGATGGTGCCGTGGAAGCAGATGGCGGCGAGGCGTTCCTGGAGCGAGGCGCTCGGGTCGATGCCGGCGGCGCCGGGTGGGCTGAAGGGGTTGCGGCGCTCGGGGTTGAATGCGCTCTCGGCGGTGTTCTCCCAGGGTTCGTCGCGGCCGTCCTTGATGCCGATGAGGCGCAGCTCGATCTGGGCGTCCACGAGGCCGTCGGGTTCGTTCGGGTCGTGGGCGCGCACCTCGAAGTCGCCCAGGCGCATGCCCGGGTTGGAGGTTTCGAGCACCTGGATGAAGCGGACGAGCTCGTAGAAGTCGCACGCGGGGACGGTGAACTGGTTGGACAGTTCGTGGTAGCGCCCGGCCAGGAGCGGCTCGATGTGCTCGGATTCGTGCTGGAAGCGGAAGTCGAAGCCGTGGGTGCGGCGCAGCTCCTCGAAGTAGGCGGTGAGCCGGCCGGCGAAGAGGCCGTGGCGCAGTTGGGCTTCGAGCTCGGCGATGCGCGTCTCGATGGCGCCGGCGCGGCGGACGGTGTCGAGGTTTTGCTTGATGAGTCGGCGCTGTTCGGCGAGTTCCTTTTCCGACTTCTTGAGCTGGTTATCGTATTGGCCGGCGCGGCCGAGGTTGGGCTTGATCATGCTCATATAAGAGCCGACGGCGATGATGAGGCCGACCAGTACCAGCAGCATGATGGTTTGGGCCTGTTGCTTGGATTGAATCATGGGGTCGGTGCCTCGCGGTTGGATGCCTCGCGGTTGGGTGCCTCGCGGTTGGGTGCCTCGTCGTTTCCGTCAACGAGTTCGTCCTGGAACGGCCGGAGCAGGCAGGAGATGGCGAAGCTGGTCCGGTCGTCGGCTATGAGGTCTTTCTCAGGGATGACGGCCTCGAAGAGCTGGGTGAAGGTGGCCGACTCCTTCAGGGCGCTGGCGAAGCGCATTTCGAGGCTGCCGCTGTCGCTGTAGAGGCCGCGGATGACCAGTTTGGTGGGCTGGCCGGTGCGGCGGTCGTGCTCGAGTTCGAGCGCGGTGATGAGTACGCCGTCGGGGCACCAGAGGCTGACGACTCGCAGCACCTCGGCCCAGGGGATGCGGCCGTCGAGGCGTGGGGTGAGCGTGGTGTAGCGGCCGGCGAGCGCGGGGAAGTCCTGAGAGATGCGCTCGGCCTCGGCCGCCTGGGCCTTGGCGGTGCGCAGGTCGTCTTCGACGCGCCTGCTCCTGCGTTGGCTCGCGCCGACGCGCGAGCCGGAGACGACGATGAGCAGCGCCATGAGCAGCGTGAGCCCGCCGAGGCTGATAGGGAAGATCCTCGGCACGGGGGCAAGCGCGGGCTGCTTCTTGGTGATCGAGGCCGGCCGCGGGCGCGAGTCGGTGGACAACAGGTTGATTTCGATCATGGTGCCTCCACGGAGCGGGCGGCCAGTCCGACGGCCACGTCGAGGGTGGGGGCGACGGACTGGAGCTCGCTGTCATGTGCGAACTCGGCGGTTTCGATCCCGTCGAGGGGGTTCCATCCGCGGGTGGGGACGCCGAGGGCGTCGGAGAGGGACTCGTGCAGGCCGGTGAGCATGGAGGTGCCGCCGCTGACGTAGAGTTCGGCGACGTTGCCGCCGGCGAGGCCCTCGAAGTAGTCGAAGGAGGTGCGGACCTGGCGCGTGATGCTGTTGAGCACCATGCTGAGGTGGGGCTGCACGAGGGGGTCGCCGAATATCTTGAGCCGTTCCGCTTCCTGGAGTTCGACGCCGAGGCCGCGGGCGATCGCCAGGCTGAGGCCCTCGCCGCCGATCTCGATGGAGCGGGTGAAGGTGGGGACGTTGTTTTGGAGGATGCTCACGGCGCTGTGCTTGGCGCCGATGTTGAGCAGTGCGGTCGGTTTGTCGCCATGGCGTGCGTTGGCCAGGGTGAAGGCGTTGATGGTGGCGACGGGGCCGACGTCGATGCAGCTGGGCGTCAGGCCGGCGGCTTCGAGGATGTTGGTGAGGCGCTTGCAGGCGTTCTTGCGCGCCGCCACGAGCATGACGTCCATTTTGCCGTCGCCGTTGGTGGGGGGGGCGAGGATGGCGCAGTCGAGTTCGACCTCCTTGACGTCGAAGGGGATGTGCTGGCCTGCCTCGTAGCGGATGGAGGAGCGCAGCTCGTCGAGTTCCATCTCGGGCATGCGGATGTAGCGAACCACCACAGTGTTGCCCGAGAGCGAGGCCCGCACGCGTGTCTCATCGGCGTGGACGGCTGAGACCGCCTTGCGTACGATCTGGCCGGCGGCCTTTTCCGAGAGCGAGCCGGTCAGCTCGGGGGTGGCGGTGACGTTGAAGCCCCGGAGGCGGAGCTTGCGTTTGGCGCCGTTGGTGTTGAGGGCGACGACCTTGATGGCGCGGTTGCCGATGTCAACGCCGATGGCTGTTCGTCTTTTTCTTCTGAACATTGAGGCCCCCCTCGCGGGAAGAATTGCGTTCGCATGCTGGAAAACGCATCACTTCGTATCGAGCAGCTCCGGTCGTGTGGTTGCCGGGTATGGGTGTCACGCGCGGCCCGAGGGTGGCGGGCATGTCGAGCATGCGAGCGTCTCTCCCGAGCTGATCGGACACGCCGCTTTCACGGGCGGGGGTGGAACAAGAAGTATGCCAGATGGGCGGGGTGTCGGCCGGGGGGCGGTGGGGGCGTCAGTCGTCTCAGGGTTCCCAGGTGAGCGAGTGCTCGTCCGGTTCGACCGTGCATCGGATGCCGGAGATTCCCCTGGCGTCGTAGGTCAGCGCGTAGTCGTCGTAGTCCTGGACTGGGCTGACGGGGCACTCGAAGGCGCTCTGGTCGCGGAGGTACTCGTTGTCCATGAGCGTGTTGCGCAGCGTCAGGCCGTTGTTGCCGTCGGTGAACGCCTGGCCGCTGTCCATCTCGTAGGTGAGCGCGGCGCCGAGCACGACGCGCTGGTTCTCGAGGCACGTGTTGCGCTGGACTGTCCTGCGGGCCTTGGAGTAATTGGGGATCGCGATCGCGGCCAGCAGTCCGATGATGGCGACCACGATCATGATCTCGACCAGGGTGAATCCGCGTTTGGCGTTCATCGGTGCTTCCTCATGGCTGGCGCCGGGTGGGCCCGGGGCCTTCTGCGATCCCGGCGGCGTGCCACCCGGGGCGGTGTAAGAAACGAGGGGGCAGCTCCCGCCGCCCCCTCGATATCCAACAGCGGCCCGTTGGGCCGCGCATGCGTCTTGCTCAGGCTACTCGCGCAGCACGTGGCCGGCCACGTCGCAGGTCGGGTCGGTGGACATATCGCCGATGGTGTACGTGCCGCTTGCCGGGCACAGGATGCTGGCATAGCCGCCCTTGATGTAGTCGTCGAGGTCGGCGGCCACGGGGGTGTCGGTGGAGTCTTTCTTCTCCTCGATCGCCCACTGCTGCTTGGCCGAGTCGATCTGGCGCAGGTTCTCGATACAGGCGTTCGTCTGGGACGTTTCGCGCGCCTTGATGAAGTTGGGGATCGCGATCGCGGCCAGCAAGCCGATGATGGCGACCACGATCATGATCTCAACGAGGGTGAAACCCTTCTTGTTCATTGTGCAGTCTCCCTTGGGTTTGGAGGTTGTTGCTTTCTCTTGTGTGGCGAACAATGAGCAACGGGTGTGCCAACCGCGGTGTGAGCGGTGCCTTTGTAGAGGTACCGGAGGCGGTGCCAGGGAGTTAGAGAAAGTGGTCGGTGCTCTCGGCGCCGCGTATTCGGGGGAGATGTTCTTTGGTGTAAGAAGGCGCGGGGTGCGGCTTCTCAAAGATGAGAACGGCCGGGCGCTTGGAGGGGGTATTTCTTCGGCGGGGCCCGGGCGCGGGCTGCGGCTCATGTCGCAGTCGGCAGTTTTTGCCTGTTGCCCGGTTGCCTGTGGTATAGTTGCGCGGCGCGAGAGCACCCCACGAGAGCGCAGAGGAGGTTACAAAGGAGGGCAGAGAAATGGTCGTGAGATCGGTAAGGCGATCGGTTCTGGTGTTGTTTCTTGTCGGCGCCCTGGCGGGCGCGGCGCACGCCGGCGTGGCGGTCCTGCCGCCTGATGAGCAGCCGCCGCTGGAGATGGAGATTGTCGAGTTCGGGCCGGTGCACGTGGCTTACACCGAGCACAGGGGGTCGTACGAGAAGCTCGGGAAGGCGATCTCGGGGTTGTTCAAGGAGCTGGGGAAGCAGGACGTTGAATACTCGGGCTCGCTCATGGCGATTTACTACGACAGTCCCGAGGAGGTGCCCGAGTCGGACCTGCGGTGGGACGTGGCGGTCGAGGTGCCCGAGGGGACCCAGGTCGCCGGACCGCTGGGGGTGAAGGTCCTCCCCCGGTGCGTGGTGGCGCGGACCCACTACAAGGGGCCGCCCGAGAACATAGGGCCGGTGTATGAGCGGCTGGTTGGCGAGGCGGTGGCGCGCGGTTTCGTGCCGGTGGGCCCGGCGATCGAGGCGTACGCGGCGATGCCGACGGCCCGTTCGGTCCAGAGCACGATCATGTTCGTCGTCGAGGAGCCGGGGCGGCGCGGCATCGGGGCGGAGCTGGTGATCATGGAGCCGCAGCTTCTGGCGTTCACCGAGCACGCGGGCGGCGCCGAGCAGATCGGCCCGGCGACCGAGGCGTTTTTCGCGGAGCTCGAGGCGCAGGGCGTCGAGCCGGCGGGGCCGCTTATGCACGTGTTTCTGAGCGGGCCGGGCGAGCTGCCCGAGGAGGAGCTACGCTGGCGGGTGGCGATTCGCATTCACGGGGAGCGCGAGGTGGGGGAGCCGCTTATGCTGGAGGGCGTCCCGGAGCGCATCGTGGCGCGCACGGCGTTCTGGGGCCCGGACGAGGCTTTGCCCGAGGTGTATGGGAGGCTTGCCGAGTACGCAATGGGGCGCGGCTACGTTCCCAAGGGCCCGGCGCTCATGGCCTATCCGATACCGCTTCCCGGGCCGGAGGGTCCGCCGGAGCCGGATGCGCCTCCTGAGCCGGGCGTGGCGGTCATTGCGCCGGAGGATATGCCAGGCGAGCCGGAGGAGCCTGGGCCGGGGCCTGAGCGGCTGGCGATGTTCGTGGTGGAGAAGCTGCCGCCGATCAGGACGGAGATCGTCATCATGGGGCCGCATCCGCTGGTGTTTGTCGGACACGGCGGGGGTCTCGAGGGGATGCACGAGGCGGCTGAAGGCTTCTACCGCGAGCTCGAGGCGCAGGGCGTCGAAGCGCACGGGCCGCTGATGAGGACGTTCTTCACGGATCCCGAGCACGCGCCTGAGGGGGAGACGTACTGGGAGCTGGCGGTGCGGGTGCCGGAGGAGCGCGAGGTGGCCGAGCCGCTTCAACTAAAGATCTTCCCCGAGTGCGCGTGTGCGCGTGCGAGCTATCACGGTCCGGTCGAGGGGGTGCGCATGGCGCATGGGGTCATGGTGGAGCAGGTGGCGGAGCGCGGCTGGTTCCCCGTGAGCCCGCTGATGCAGATTCTGCCGGAGCCGGCCCACGAAGGCCGGGTAGAGTGCGTGCTGCTGTTCGTGGTGGCGAAGGGCGAGCCGGGGCCCGAGCCCGAGCCGGGCATCGAGCCGGAGCCGGAGCCTGGGCCTGATGTCATGATTATCAAGCCGATCCCGGTGAAGATCATCAAGCCGAAGCCACAGCCGAAGCCGAAGCCGGTGATCGAGTAGCGGCGCGCGCGTCCGGCGGCAGGTTGTTGCTTGCGTTCCGGGGCGGGTGGTGGTATATGACCGCACCCGCCCCGAGGGGCGTGGCCCGTCCGCGAGGCCGGGGCCGGTTGACCGGACGGGGTCCGTCCAAGAGGACGGGTCTTAGTGTGCGGCTGTGCAGGGCGCGCGGTGCACGCCGCGGGGCGCGGGGTGCGCGATGCGTATAGATATCCTGACGTTGTTCCCGGAGATGTTTGCCGGGCCGCTGAGCGAGAGCATGATCAAGCGTGCGCGCGAGCGGGGGCTGGTGGACGTGCGGGTGCACGACATCCGGGACTATACGCACGATAAGCACCGGACGGCCGATGACCGGCCGTTCGGCGGCGGGCCCGGCATGGTGCTGAAGCCCGAGCCGATCTTCGAGTGCTTCGAGTCGGCGGTGCCGCAGGGCACGCCGCTCGTGTATATGACGCCTCAGGGGCGGCCGCTGACGCAGTCGAAGGTCGAGGCGCTGGCGGCGGGGGGGCCGTTCGCGGTTTTGTGCGGCCACTATGAGGGTGTGGACGAGCGGGTGCGCGAGGGGCTGGTGACGGAGGAGCTGAGCCTGGGCGACTACGTGCTCACGGGCGGCGAGCTGCCGGCGATGGTGGTGGTGGACGCGGTGGTGCGGCTGCTGCCGGGGGCGTTGGGCGACGAGGAGTCGGCCCGGCAGGAGTCGTTCGCGGCCGGGCGGCTGGACTGCCCGCACTATACGCGGCCCGAGGTTTTTCGGGGCATGAGGGTGCCGGACGTGTTGCTGAGCGGCCACCACGGGGAGATCGCCCGGTGGCGGCGCGAGCAGGCGGAGGCGCGCACGCGGGCGCGACGTCCGGACTTGACTCGGCGCGAAGAATAGGTAGAGTACACACTTTCATCTGAGACCGGAAGCGGGACGCAAGCGTCATGGGTTCAATCAAGGCCATCCAGAAGGAGCAGGTGCGCACGGACCTGCCGACGTTCAATATCGGGGACACGATCAAGGTCTGGATCAAGATCATCGAGGGCGACCGCGAGCGGAGCCAGCCGTTCACGGGGACGGTGATCGCGCGCAAGGGCACGAGCAGCACGGAGACGGTGACGCTGCGCCGGGTGGCGTACGGCGAGGGGGTCGAGCGGGTGATCCCGCTGCATTCGCCGCGCGTGGACAAGATCGAGGTGCTGCGCGAGGGGGCCGCGCGGCGCGCGAAGCTCTACTACCTGCGCCAGAAGGTGGGCAAGAAGGCCCGTGTGAAGGCCAAACGGCGCTCGTAGCGCTGGGGCGTTCGTAACGCTTCGGCGTTCGTAACGGCGGGCCTGTGGCCCCACCGTAGCTTATCCCCGCCAGCGGAAGCTCTGTTCTCTTGTGTTCCTCATTGTCATGTGGTATACTGAAAAGGTGAGGTGAGGCCGCTGTTTGCAGATTGGCCAGGTTGCGCGGAGGGCGTTGAGTATGGAAGCGAGCAGAAGTCAAAGGTACGGGGGTCTTGCGCTGAAGACCCTGATAGCCGCCGTCATGGTTCCGCTGGCTCTCGCGGCCGTCATCGGGATATTCAATACCGGTGGCGGATTGGAGACATTCATGCTGGCATGGGTGCTTGCGGTCGTGACCGTCGGATTTGGATGGGCCGGAAGGCGAGCGACGGAAGGCAGAGTGGGTCTGGTAGGTGGCTTGGTGGTTATCGCGGTTTTGGCGTTTCTGTTGCTGTACATGCTGCCTGGACGTGCGCGGGACGTCCCGAGCGCGTCCGACGTAGAGTTGTTCCATCCGCCGCCTCCTGAATCAGCGGAATCCGAAGATCGCCCGACTGAAGAGAGCGAAGAGGAACTCATATACTAAACGACAGAGACTGCCTGCGCTCCCAGCTTCGAGTCGGCGCCCAATCAGCTTCTGGCACGACTGAGAAGCATTCCCCGCTCCTAAGCTGCTGAGGAACGCCAGGAGGCAAGCACGCCCGCCGCGACGGCAGACGATGAGGCGTTGGGCTCGCGTGAGCGTTGCCCTGTAAGGGCAGTAGAGGATAGCCCAGGGCAAGCGCGCCCCGAGCCCGCGAGGGGCGACGCGCCGCCCTGGGGAACGGGGCCGCAAGCCAAAGGGAGGGTGCCCTGAAGGGGCACCATATAGAGGCGGGCGTCAATCCCAGACGTATCGCTCGTCGTACGCCACGCCGTGCTTCTCGAGAAGGACCCGCAGCTCGTCCTGAAACGTCATGCGTCTGTGGTGCCGGTCCTGCTCGCGGACGTACGCGCGCGTCCGAGCCACGTTCGAGTGGCTGACCGAAAAGGCGCCGTAGCCGTTCTGCCAGGCGAACCTGGCGAGGCGCGGCCCCTTGGTCTTGATCCATTTCGAGGAGCTGTGTTTGACTTTGCCGATCACCTCGGCAAGGGTGCGCGTGCGCGAGAGTGTGCAAAGGAGGTGCACGTGGTCGGCGGTCCCGCCGATGAGAAGGGCCGGGCAACCGTGTTTGTTTAGTGTGGCCGCGAGATACGCGTGCATCTGCCTGCGAATTGCGTCATCGTCGAGAAAACGGGTGCGGCCCTTCGTCGAGAAGACGATATGCACGTGCACTTGGGCGAGCGATTGCGGCATCGCAGACCTCCCGTCTTTATGTTGCCCTTTCAGGGCACGGGCGTGCTGGCATGATGCCTTCCCCAGGGCGGCGCGTCGCCCCTCGACGAGCTCGGGGCGCCGCTTGCCCTGGGCTATCCTATGTTGCCCTTTCAGGGCACGGGCGTGCTGGCATGATGCCTTCCCCAGGGCGGC